>NZ_JARAVL010000018.1:0-197102 GCF_033792725.1 Streptomyces sp. PA03-5A
AGGCGGCGGGCCTCGCGGCGCCAGCGGTCGGCGTGGGCGTCGTGGGCGCGGCGGGTGGTGCGCCAGGCGGCGGCGAGGTCGTCGCCGCGTTCGCGCGGGGGCTGTTCGGACAGGAGGGCGACGATGTCGGCGGCGCGGCGGGTGCCGGTGCGGGGGGCGCCGTCGAGGAGGGCGCGGGCGAGGCGGGGGTGGAGGCCGATGCGGGCCATGCGGTCGCCGCGGTCGGTGGTGCGGCCGTCGGGGCGGAGGGCTCCGATGGCGGTGAGGACGTCGCGGGCGGCGGTGAGGGCGCCGGGCGGGGGCGGATCGAGGAGGGCGAGCCCGGTGGCGTGGGGGTCGCCCCACGCGGCGGCCTGGAGGGCGAAGGGGGTGAGGTCGGCGACGGCGATCTCGGGGGAGGGGAAGCGGGGCCGGGCGGTGTCCTCGGCCTCGTTCCAGCAGCGGTAGGCGGTGCCGGGGGCTTCGCGTCCGGCGCGTCCGGCGCGCTGGGCAGCGGTGGCGAGGGAGGCCCGGACGGTGGTGAGGGAGCCGAGTCCGCGGGCGTGGTCGGTGCGGGGTTCGCGGGCGAGGCCGGAGTCGACGACGACGCGTACGCCGGGGACGGTGAGGCTGGATTCGGCGACGGAGGTGGAGAGGACGACGCGGCGCCGGGTACCGTCGCCGCCGCGGAGCACGGCGTCCTGGACGGCGGCGGGTGCCTGGCCGTGGAGTTGCAGGACGTCGGCGCCGGCGTCGCCGAGCATCCCGGCGACGCGGGCGATCTCGCCGGTGCCGGGGAGGAAGCAGAGGACGTCGCCGTCGGTGGTGCGCAGCGCGGTGCGGACGGTGGCGGCGACGTGGTCGAGGAACGCGGGGTCGACGCGCATGCCGTGCGGCGGCCGTATGCCGTGCGGCGGGGGTGCGTGGGTGACGGTGACGGGGTGGAGGCGGCCCTCGGCGTGAACGACGGGTGCGTGACCGAGCAGCCGGGACCAGGCGTCGGCGTCGGTGGTGGCGGAGGCGGCGACGATGCGCAGGTCGGGGCGGAGGGCGGCGCGCACGTCGAGCAGGAAGGCCATGGCGGTGTCGGCGTCGAGGTGGCGTTCGTGGCACTCGTCGAGGAGGACGGTGGTGGTGCCGGGGAGTTCCTGGTCGCGCTGGAGCCGCTGGAGGAGGACGCCGGTGGTGACGACCTCGACGACGGTGGCGGGGGAGACCTTGCGGTCGCCGCGCACGGTGTGTCCGACCCGTCCGCCGGTCTCCTCGCCGAGGAGCCAGGCCATGCGGCGGGCGGCGGCCTTGGCGGCCATGCGGCGTGGTTCGGCGACGACGACGGTCCGGGTGGGGCGGCCGTCGTCGAGGAGCCCGGCGAGGGCGAGCGGGACGAGGGTGGTCTTGCCGGTGCCGGGCGGGGCGGCCAGGACGGCGCAGCCGTGGCTGTCGAGGGCCTCGTGGAGGGCGGGCAGGGCGGTGCGCACCGGGAGGGCGGCGAGGGCGTCCTGCCGCAGGCCCGCGGGGCGGGGGGTGGTCACGGGGCGACGCAGACGAAGATCGCGGTGCCGGGGATGATCCGGCCGCGCAGCGGGGACCAGCCGCCCCATTCGGCGGTGTTCCAGGCGGGCCATTCGGGTTCCACGAGGTCGACGAGGTGGAAGCCGGCGGCGGCGAGTTCGCGGACGCGGTCGCCGAGGGTGCGGTGGTGTTCGACGTAGACGGCGTGTCCGCTCTCGTCCTGTTCGACGTAGGGGGTGCGGTCGAAGTAGGAGGCGGAGGCGGTGAGTCCGTCGGGGCCGGGTTCGTCGGGGAAGGCCCAGCGGATGGGGTGGGTGACGGAGAAGACCCAGCGGCCGCCGGGGCGCAGGACGCGCCGGACCTCGCGCATGACGTGGGCGGTGTCGGCGATGAAGGGGAGGGCGCCGTAGGCGGAGCAGGCGTGGTCGAAGGAGGCGTCGGCGAAGGGGAGGGCGCCGGCGTCGGCCTGGATGAGGGGGAAGGGGCTGTGGCCGTCGTCGATGCGGCGGGCGTGCTGGAGCTGGCGGTGGGAGAGGTCGAGGGCGACGGGCCGGGCGCCGTGCGCGGCGAGCCAGCGGGAGCACTGGGCGGCGCCGGCGCCGATCTCCAGGACGGACGCGCCCTTGAGTCCGGCGGCGGGTCCGAGGAGGTGGAGCTCGTCCTCGGTTGCTCCTTCCGGGCCCCAGACGAAATCTCCGTCGCCGAGGAACTCTCCGTGGTCGTTCTGGTACTCGTCGGCGTTGCGGTCCCACCATCCGCGGTTGGCTCGGCTGCTCTCCGTGGCGCCTGCGACACGGCGCGTGGCCTCGGGTTCTTCGGGGAAGGGCCGGGGGGCCGGTGCTTGGATCATTGCGCTGGTCGTCGTACCCTCTGTGGTGACCTGTGGCTGCGGTGCCGCCGCAACACGTCTATGTGCCAGTGCCCGGTACGGGGTGTTACGCCCGTGGTGCGCTCTTCGTGCATTGACCGTGCCCGGCTGCCCCCGTATGCTACAAGTTGCGCTGCGAGCCTGCGCGCCTCGGACGGAGCAGGCTGCGCTCACATCTGTTGTAAACCTCTCGGCCTCTGGGCTGTCCGGAATCGGCAGGAGCGAAACGGGCTTACGGCGTAGCAGTACCTACGACTTCATGTCCGTACCGGAGCCCTTTTCCTAATGACGAGCAGCACCGAGGCCCAGGCCCCTCGTACCACCCCGCAGGTGGCGGTCAACGACATCGGTTCCGAGGAAGCCTTCCTCGCCGCGATCGACGAGACGATCAAGTACTTCAACGACGGCGACATCGTCGACGGCGTCATCGTGAAGGTCGACCGGGACGAGGTCCTGCTCGACATCGGTTACAAGACCGAGGGTGTCATCCCCTCGCGCGAGCTTTCGATCAAGCACGACGTCGACCCCAACGAGGTCGTCGCCGTGGGCGACGAGATCGAGGCCCTGGTCCTCCAGAAGGAGGACAAGGAGGGCCGTCTGATCCTGTCCAAGAAGCGCGCTCAGTACGAGCGTGCCTGGGGCACGATCGAGAAGATCAAGGAAGAGGACGGGATCGTCACCGGTACCGTCATCGAGGTCGTCAAGGGTGGTCTCATCCTCGACATCGGCCTCCGTGGCTTCCTCCCCGCCTCGCTGGTCGAGATGCGCCGTGTCCGCGACCTCCAGCCGTACGTCGGCAAGGAGCTCGAGGCCAAGATCATCGAGCTGGACAAGAACCGCAACAACGTGGTCCTGTCCCGCCGTGCCTGGCTGGAGCAGACCCAGAGCGAGGTCCGTCAGACCTTCCTCACCACCCTCCAGAAGGGTCAGGTGCGCTCCGGCGTCGTCTCCTCCATCGTCAACTTCGGTGCCTTCGTGGACCTGGGTGGCGTGGACGGCCTGGTGCACGTGTCGGAGCTGTCCTGGAAGCACATCGACCACCCCTCCGAGGTCGTCGAGGTCGGCCAGGAGGTCACGGTCGAGGTCCTGGACGTCGACATGGACCGTGAGCGTGTCTCCCTGTCGCTGAAGGCGACCCAGGAAGACCCGTGGCAGCAGTTCGCCCGCACCCACCAGATCGGCCAGGTCGTGCCCGGCAAGGTCACGAAGCTGGTGCCGTTCGGTGCGTTCGTCCGCGTGGACGAGGGCATCGAGGGTCTGGTCCACATCTCCGAGCTGGCCGAGCGCCACGTGGAGATCCCGGAGCAGGTCGTCCAGGTCAACGACGAGATCTTCGTCAAGGTCATCGACATCGACCTCGAGCGCCGTCGCATCAGCCTCTCGCTGAAGCAGGCCAACGAGTCCTTCGGTGCCGACCCGGCCTCGGTCGAGTTCGACCCGACCCTGTACGGCATGGCCGCGTCCTACGACGACCAGGGCAACTACATCTACCCCGAGGGCTTCGACCCCGAGGCCAACGACTGGCTCGAGGGCTACGAGACCCAGCGCGAGGCGTGGGAGCACCAGTACGCCGAGGCGCAGTCCCGCTTCGAGCAGCACCAGGCCCAGGTCATCAAGTCCCGCGAGGCCGACGCCGAGGCTGCGGCCGCGGCCGGCGAGGCGGCTCCGGCCGGTCCGACCGGTGGCTCGTACTCCTCGGAGTCCGGCGACCAGTCCGGCGCGCTCGCCTCGGACGAGGCGCTGGCCGCGCTCCGCGAGAAGCTGGCCGGCGGCCAGAGCTGATCGCAGGGCGTGTCGCCCACGCACCACGGAAGGACCCGCTCTCCTGTTGGAGGGCGGGTCCTTCCGCGTTGCGGGGTCCGGTGGGAATGCGCGGGCTGTGCGGTCCGTTGCACCGAGAGTTGAGAAGACCGAGGGAAGGGTGCGCAGTGCTGGATCCGCAGGGGCTGTACGCATACGAGCCGGGCGGGGCAGAGGCGGTCGACGAGGCGTTCGGTGAGACCGGACCCGTGCTGCTGTACCACTTCGACGGGTACATCGACGCCGGGGAGACCGGCGGGCAGGTCGTCGAGGAGTTGCTGGAGCGGCAGGAGCACCAGGTGGTGGCGCGTTTCGACGCGGACCGCCTGGTGGACTACCGCGCGCGCCGTCCGCTGATGACCTTCAAGCGGGACCGCTGGACGGCGTACGACGCGCCGGAGATCGCGTTGCGGCTGGTCCGCGACAGTACGGGCAGCCCGTTCCTGCTGCTGTCGGGCCAGGAGCCGGACATCGAGTGGGAGCGTTTCGCCGCCGCGGTGGTGCAGGTCGTGGAGCGGCTGGGGGTACGGCTGGCGATCAACTTCCACGGCATCCCCATGGGCGTGCCGCACACCCGCCCGGTGGGGCTGACGCCGCACGGCAACCGGCTGGACCTGGTGCCGGGGCACCGCAGCTGGTTCGACGAGGCGCAGGTGCCGGGCAGCGCGGAGTCGCTGGTCGAGTTCCGGCTGGCGGAGGCGGGCCGTGATGTGCTGGGCCTGGCCGCGCACGTGCCCCACTACCTGGCGCGTTCGGGTTACCCGGACTCCGCGCTGACGGTGGTGGAGACGCTGACGGCCGCCACCGGACTGGTGCTTCCGCAGGTGGCGCACGCGCTGCGGATGGAGGCGCACACGGTGCGCGCCGAGATCGACCGGCAGGTCGCCGACGGTGACGCGGAGCTGGTCGCGGTGGTGCAGGGCCTGGAGAACCAGTACGACGCGCTGGCGGGCGGCGGCAGCCGGCAGAACCTGATCGCCGAGCCGGTCGAGCTGCCGTCGGCGGACGACCTTGCGGCGGAGTTCGAGCGCTTCCTGGCCGACCGTGAGGACGACGGCTCCTGACCCGGATCGTGGGTGTGCGGGGGCACCGGTAGTCTCGCGCCATGGTCAAAGTGGGGTTGACGGGCGGGATCGGTGCGGGCAAGAGCGAGGTGTCGCGGCTGCTGGCCTCGTACGGGGCGGTGCTGGTCGACGCCGACCGGATCGCGCGCGAGGTGGTGGAGCCGGGCACGCCCGGACTGGCGGCGGTGGTCGCCGAGTTCGGCGAGGGGGTGCTGGCCGCGGGCGGCGCCCTCGACCGGCCGAAGCTGGGCGCGATCGTCTTCTCCGACCCCGAGCGGCTGCGGGCGCTGAACGCCATCGTCCACCCCCTGGTCCGGGACCGTTCGGCGGCGCTGGAGCAGGCGGCCGGCCCGGACGCGGTTGTCGTGCACGACGTGCCGCTGCTGGCGGAGAATGCCCTGGCACCGCTGTACGACGTGGTCGTGGTGGTGGACGCCGCACCGGAGACCCAGCTGGACCGGCTGGTGCGGCGGCGCGGCATGGCCGAGGAGGACGCCCGGGCCCGGATGGCGGCCCAGGCCACCCGGGAACAGCGGCTGGCGGTCGCCGACGTCGTGATCGACAACGACGGGCCGCTGGAGGCGCTGGAGCCCCAGGTCCGGCAGGTGTGGGAGCAGTTGCGTCAAAAGATCGTCAAGAGCTGATCCGGAATCCTCTCCGTGGACGTCTGTGGAGCAGTAGCGTCGCTCCACCGCGGACAGAGGGGGCTGGGATGGAAGCCGTGTCGGCAGCGATCGGGATCGCCGTCGTGGTGCTGGGACTGGGTGGTCTCAAGAGCAGTTTCCGGGTGATCAAGCAGTACGAGCGGGGCGTGGTCTACCGCTTCGGGCGGGTGCGGCCGCAGGCCAAGCAGCCCGGGCCGCGCCTGCTGGTGCCGCTGGCGGACCGGATGACCAAGGTCAACATGCAGGTGGTGACCATGCCGGTGCCCTCGCAGGAGGGCATCACCCGCGACAACGTCTCGGTCCGGGTGGACGCCGTGCTGTACTTCCGGGTCATCGACCCGGTCAAGGCCACGGTGGACGTGCAGAACTACCAGTTCGCGATGTTGCAGGTGGCCCAGACCTCGCTGCGCTCGGTGATCGGCAAGAGCGAGCTCGACGACCTGCTGTCGGGGCGCGAGGCGATGAACGAGGGCCTGGAGCTGATGCTGGCCACGCCTGCCGTCGGGTGGGGCATCCACATCGACCGCGTGGAGATCAAGGACGTGGCCCTGCCGGAGTCGATGAAGCGGTCGATGGCGCGGCAGGCCGAGGCAGACCGCGAGCGCCGGG
Organism: Streptomyces sp. PA03-5A; assembly: GCF_033792725.1. Classification (NCBI taxonomy): domain Bacteria; kingdom Bacillati; phylum Actinomycetota; class Actinomycetes; order Kitasatosporales; family Streptomycetaceae; genus Streptomyces; species Streptomyces sp. PA03-5A. Next base: position 6,498 of record NZ_JARAVL010000018.1, read on the forward strand.
CGCGCATCATCACCGCCGACGGCGAACTGCAGGCCTCGCAGAAGCTCGCGCAGGCCGCGGCCGCGATGGACGGCACGCCCGCGGCGATGCAGCTGCGCCTGCTGCAGACGGTCGTGGAGGTGGCCGCGGAGAAGAACTCGACGCTGGTCATGCCGTTCCCGGTGGAGATGCTGCGCTTCTTCGAGCGGGCGTCGGGTGGCGAACGTCCGGCCGCCGAGCCGGCCCCTGTTCCTGCCCCGGCACCTGACCCCGCCGCGGCTGTGGAGCCGCCGCGGCCCGTCGCCGAGGTCGGCGGCGCGGCGCCGGCGGCCCTGGAGGCGCCGAAGGACCCGGCGGGGCCCACGGTGCCGGCGGAACGGCGCCCGGCCGACGAGGAGGCCTGAGCGACCACCGGGGTGTTCCGCCGGGGAATGCATATGCGGATGGTGATGTTGGGTAGTTGTGAGCTGTTGAGCGCCCGGGGAAGGAGGCGGCTGTGCCCGAGCAGAGCCCCGAGAACCACGTCATCGACTTCCGTGCGGCCGAGCAGCTGCTGGCGGTCCGCGACGCCCGTGGGGCGGTGAAGCTGCTGGACTCGGTCATCGCCGCCCACCCGGAGAACACCGCGGCGCGGCTGCTGCGCGCGCGGGCCTTCTTCCTGTCCGCGCAGCTGCGCCCGGCCGAGCTGGAGTTCCAGGTCGTCCTGGAGCGCGAGCCGGACAACGCGTACGCGCACTTCGCCCTCGGCCGCACCCTGGAGCGTTCCGGCCGCTCCGACGAGGCGCTGCGGCACTTCCGGCTGGCGGCGGCGCTCGACCCCAAGCCCGACTACCTGCAGGCGGCCCGCTTCCCTGGTCCGGCGTGAGCCAGGGTGGGTAGTCCGTCCGCTTTTACGGCGAACATCCCTCGCGTCACATTGATCCGTATCGTCACTCCCGTTACCGTTCCGGGGCACGCGTTCTGACGCAGCCTCAACTGTCGGGAGCCGGCCGTGACTCGAGTGACCAGGCGGATGCTGCTGGGTTCCGCCGCCGCGACCGCGACGGGCGCGGTGTTCGCGACGGGGGCGGCGGGCGCGACCACGGCCGCTGCCTTCGACACCGCTCCCGCACGCGCCGCGCTGGGCCGGCTGCTGCCACGGCACGCGGGGCAGTTCCGGTTGGTCGCGCAGGGCCGGGGGAACGGCGGCAAGGACGGCGAACGGTCCGACCGCTTCCGGATCGCGGGTGCGCGGGGCCGTATCGAGGTGGCCGGTACGTCCCCGGCCACACTGCTGTGCGGCGTGCGCTGGTACCTCAAGCACGTGTGCGGTGTGGGCGTCTCCTGGGTGGGCGACAGCCTGGACGCCCTGCCCGCGACGCTCCCGGCGCCACCCCCGGGCGGCATCGCCCGCCGCGCCACCGTGCCGCACCGCTTCGTGCTCAACGACACCAACGACGGGTACACCGCCCCCTACGCCGACTGGTCGCGCTGGGAGCGCTTCATCGACGTCCTGGCACTGCACGGCTGCAACGAGGTGCTGGTGGTGGCCGGTGCGGAGGCCGTGTACCGGCGCGTGCTGCGCGAGTTCGGCTACTCCGACAAGGAGGCCCTGGCCTGGCTGCCGGCCCCGTCCCACCAGCCGTGGTGGCTGCTGCAGAACCTCTCCGGGTACGGCGGCCCGTTGACCGCGGGCATCGTCGACGCCCGCGCGGCGCTGGGCCGCAGGATCACCGCGCGGCTGCGCGAACTGGGTATGGCCCCCGTGCTGCCGGGCTACTTCGGCACCGTCCCGGACGGCTTCGCCGGCCGCAACCCCGGGGCGCACGTCGTCCCGCAGGGCACCTGGCACGGCTTCGCCCGCCCGGACTGGCTCGACCCGCGCACCGGCGCATTCGCCGCGGTGGCCGCCTCCTTCTACCGCCACCAGAAGCAGCTGTTCGGCGAGGCCGCGTACTTCAAGATGGACCTGCTCCACGAGGGCGGCACCGCGGGCGGGGTCCCCGTGGCCGCGGCCGCCCGCGGCGTCCAGGCGGCGCTGCGCGCGGCGCACCCCCGCGCCACCTGGGTGATCCTCGGCTGGGAGAAGAACCCGCGGGCCGACCTGCTGGAAGCGGTCGACAAGGAGCGGACGCTCGTCGTGGACGGCGTCTCCGACCGGTTCGCCTCGGTCACCGACCGCGAGCGGGACTGGGCGGGCACCCCGTACGCCTTCGGCTCCATCCCCAACTTCGGCGGCCGGACGACGATCGGCGCCAAGACCCACGTGTGGGCGGACCGCTTCTTCAGCTGGCGGGACAAGCCCGGCAGCGCCCTGGCCGGCACCTGCTACCTCCCGGAGGCCGCCGAACGCGACCCGGCAGCCTTCGAGCTGTTCTGCGAACTGCCCTGGCACGAGCAGCGGGTGGACCTGCCGACCTGGTTCGACACCTACGCGCGGACCCGTTACGGCACCGAGGACGGCCAGGCACGCGTCGCCTGGCAGGCGCTGCGCCGCACCGCCTACCGGCACGACGCGCTGGAGCGCGCCGACGCCCACGACAGCCTCTTCACCGCCCGTCCCTCGCTGACGGCCGACTCCAGCAGCGTGTACGCGCCGAACGCTCTTACCTACGATCCCGCCGCCTTCGACGCGGCGTTCGCCGCGCTGCTGGCGGTGTCCGCAGGGGCACGCGGCCGCGACGCCTACCGCTACGACCTGACCGACGTCGCCCGGCAGGCCGTCGCCAACCGCAGCCGGCAGCTCCTGCCGCAACTGCGCGCAGCGTTCGCGCGCGGCGACGCGGCGGTCTTCCGCCAGCTGTCCGAGCTCTGGCTGCGGCTGATGCGGCTGGCCGACGAGGTCGCGGGCGGCCACCGGGCCTTCCTGCTCGGCCCCTGGCTCGCGGAGGCCCGGGCCTGGGGCGGGGCGGACGCGCAGCGCGCCGAACTCGAGCGCACCGCCCGGGTGCTGACCACCACCTGGGGCGGGCGCGCGACGTCGGTGTCGCTGCACGAGTACGCCAACCGTGACTGGAACGGGCTGGTCGCGGACTTCTACCTGCCGCGCTGGCGGACCTTCCTGGACGAGTGCGCGGCGGCCCTCACCACCCGCCGCACCCCGCGGGCCGTCGACTGGTACCGCGCCGAGGAGCCCTGGACGAAGCGCGCCAGGCGCTACCCCACCCGGCCCACCGGCGATGCGCACACGCTCGCCCGGCGGGCCTACGAGATCCTTGCCGCGGCCCCCTACCAGGGCACGCTGACCGTGACCGCGGACCCGGTGACGCTGGTGCCGGGCGGCCGGGCCGTGGTCACCGCGGAGTTCGCCAACACCAACGGGCTCGCCCCCACCGGCACGGTCGGCTTCTCCCTGACCACGGACGGGGTGCGGGCCGCACCGCGCGGGGCGCTGTCGCTGCCGCGCGTGGCGGCCGGTGGCACCGGCCGTGCGACCTGGCACGTCACCGCGCCCGAGGCCCGCCCCAAGCGGCCGCTGTCGCCGCTGCGGTACGAGGCGCGGGCCGCGTACGAGCCGGTGCCCGGCGGCGCGCGGGTGCCCGCGGTGGCCACGGGGGACCTGTACGTCGCGGGCCCGCTGGACCGTGCGTACCGGACCGTCAACGGCACCGGAGCGGTGTTCGGGCAGCTCGGCGACCGCTTCGCCATCGACGGCGCCGGGCGCGACCTGTGGAAGGGAACGGCCGAGTTCGCGGCGGTCCTGCGGTCCGGCGCGCTGCGCGACGGCGGGTCGGTCACCACCCGGGTCGACAGCCAGGCCGAGACCGCCGCATGGGCGCGGGCCGGCATCGTCGTCCGCGACGACCTCGACGACCCGGCCGCCCCGGGCTTCCTGAACCTGGCGGTGAGCCCCGGGCACGGGGTGACGCTGTCGTACGACTCCGACGGCGACGGCCGGCTGAACCGCTACCGGCGGCTCGCCGGTGTGCGGGCCCCGGTGCTGCTGAGGCTGCGCCGCAGGGGCCGCGCGTACACGGGGGAGTGCAGCACCGACGACGGGACGACGTGGCGGAAGGTCGCGACCGTGACCGTTCCGGCGGCGGCCCGGACCCAGGACGTGGGGCTCTTCATGACCGCGGGGAACGGTGGCACGGGCGACCACGGCCTGGTGGAGTTCACGGGCTTCCGCGTCACCTGAGGCCGCCGGTTCCGCTGCCACCGCCGGTTGCGCCGCCCCTGCCCACGGCGGCGACGAGGGCGGCCAGGGCGTCACCGAACCGGTCCAGTCCCTCGCCGGGGGCACCACCGGGCTCGCTCATGTACCCGTCCCTGCGGATCTCGACCATCAGCGCCGAGACCTCGCGGACCTCGCCGTAGTGCTTCAACGGCACATAGGTGCCGGCGAACGGCGAGTCGAGACCGACCTCGCCGCACGGCGCGAAGGCCTCGCGGGCGGCGTCCAGCAGCCAGCCCGGGGTGTGGAAGGCGTCGGTGCCCAGGCAGACGGCGGGCCGGGGCCCGTCGCCGTGCAGCTCGTAGGGGAGCGGCGCGCCGGGGTAGGAGTGCACGTCGATGACGACCGCTCGCCCGGTGGCCTCCAGCCGGTCCTGCACGGCCGCCGTCATGGCGGCCGCGTACGGCTCGAAGTAGGCGTCCAGCAGGGCCCGTTCGTGCCGGGGGTCGGGCTCGCGCAGCGGCGCCCCGTGCGAGGTGCGGGTGTAGACGGCGCCCATGCCGACGGCCCGCATCTCCTCCCGCTCGTCCGGGAACCGCTCGGGGTCGACGACCAGCCGCGACAGCCGGTTGGTGAACCGCCACGCCCGCGTCCGTCCGGCGGCGCGCGCCGCGATCAGGTCGGTGTACGAGTCCGTCATGTGGTCGAGCTCGGCCGCCAGTCCGGCGTCGTCCAGGAGGATGCGCTCACGGACGTGCCCGGGCACGGCGCGGGCGCTGTGCGGGACGTGGAGGAGCACCGGCGAGTCCGGCGCGCCCTCGGTGATGCGGAAAGTCGATTCGTCCATTTCTCCACCCCTCCCCGGCCCCCGCCGGTGTGACCTGCCGTCCAGCACGGCGGTGTTGAGGAACCGTCAGAACAGCGGCTCCGGCAGGATGCCCTCCAGGGCCAGCAACGCGCGCTTGATGTCGAGCATGCGCAGGCCCCCGCCGAAGCCGCCGATGCCTCCGTCGCTCTCCAGGACCCGGTGGCACGGGACGACGACGGGCAGCGGGTTGGCGCCCATGGCCACCCCGACGGCCCGGGCGGCGCCCGGCTCTCCGACCCGCTTGGCGAGGTCCTGGTAACCGACCACACTGCCGAACGGGACGCCGGCCGACAGCTCGCGCAGCACACGGCGGTTGAAGCCGGTCGTCAGGGACCAGTCGAGGTCGAGGTCGAAGGTCTGACGCGTCCCGGCGAAGTACGCCTCCACCTGGCGTATCGCCTCGTCCAGCCGGGCCCCCGCGGCGCTCGCGGGCCCGGGCCTGCGGGCGGGCGCGGCGCCCAGCCGGGAGCAGATCCGCTCCAGCACGGCGGGCGCCTGCTCCTCCCCGGTCCGGAAGGCGACGTGGACCAGGCCCTGCCCGGTCGCGGCGAGCAGCAGCGGCCCGACCGGTGCCTCCAGCACCGACCAGGCGACCTCGGCGGAAGGGGTCCGTGGTTGCGTCACGCTCCCCAGCGTAGGACGGGGCACTGACAGCCGGTCCCGGCCGGGGTCCCGCCGGAGAGGGGTCCCACCGGGGCCCGGGACGGCCACGGCAACCGGCCGCACGCCCCGCCACCCGGGAGGGTGGCCGTTCTCGACAGGTCTGTCACAAGCGGTGGTCGACCGGTTACGAGGGGGGATGGGGCGCGCATGACGCGAAACGACTTCACCCCGGCCGTCCGCCGGCTCGCCCGTGAACAGGACCGGGTCGCCACCGTCGCCCAACTCGCCGCCGTGGGCGTGCCGCAGAGCAGGCTGCGGGAGTGGTGCCGCCCCGGCGGCCGGTGGCAGCGGCCGCTGCCCCGGGTGGTCGTCCTCCAGCCCGGTCCGCTCACCGCCGCGCAGCGGTCCAGGGCTGCCCTGGCCTTCGCCGGGTACCCGCAGGTCCCGGCCATGATCACCGGCGTGGCGGGGCTGGCCCTGCACGGCGTCGCCGTGGCCGCGCCGCCCTGCGGGCTCCCGGTGGTGGACGTGCTCGTCCCGAGCGAGCGCCGCATCCGCACGCACACCTGGGTGCGGGTCCACCACGGCCGCGGGCTCCCCGTGGCCGACACCGTGGACGGTGTGCCCGTGGCCCCGGTGGCCCGGGCGGCGGCCGACGGCGTACGGGAGTCCATCGACCCCGAGTGGGCCCTGGACGTCGTCCGCGAACTGGTCATAGCGCTCGGCGTGCCCGCTCCAGCGCTCGCCGCGGAACTGGGTGGCGCGGTGCTCGCCCGGCGCCCCGCCGTGGCCGCCCTGCTCGACGCCATGGATCCCGGTCCGCGCGCCGCCTCCGCCGGGCCCATGGCCCGCGCCCTGGTGGCCCGGTCGGGACTCAGGCAGCCGCTGTGGCGTCCCACGCTCCAGTTCGACGGCGCCTTCCTGGCCTCGCCCGACGCGTACTGGGTGCGCGACGGCCTCGTCCTGGACCTCGGCCCGGGGACCGGGCGCGGCCGACTGGAGTCGCTGGGCCTGCGCGTGCTGCGGGTCGCGCCCGCCGCGTTCACCCGCAGCCCCGCCGAGGTCGTCGCCGCCCTGCGCACCGCGCTCGCGGCCGGACCGTACGGGCCGCTGGACCGCATCACGGCACTGCCCGGGGCGATGTGACGTACGGGTGTCCGCGCGATGAAGTCGCCATGAGGCGGCCGCGCGGGGCGGGCCGGCGAGCCTAGCGTGTGTCAGCACGGGGACCGGGGCGGCAAGGGGAGGGTGCCGTGAGCGGCACGTACGGAACGGTCAATGGCTTCACCTACGGATGGGCGACCCCTCTCGCGGGTTTCCTGATGGCCTGCTTGGGTGCCGCCCTCGGGCTGCGCTGCACGACCCGGGCCCTTGCCATGCACCCCTCGCGACGGGTCGGCTGGCTCGCGCTGGGTTCGGCGGCCATCGGCTCCGGCATCTGGACCATGCACTTCATCGCCATGATGGGCTTCACCGTCGGCGAGGTGCGGATCACCTACGACACGCTCGTCACCTTCGAGAGCCTGCTGGTCGCCGTCGTGGTCGTCGCTCTCGGGGTGTTCCTCGTCGGGTTCGTGGGCCGCACGCTCCCCGCCGTACTGGCCGGCGGCTGCGTCACGGGACTCGGCATCGCCACCATGCACTACATGGGCATGCGGGGGATGCGGCTGCGCGGCGACCTGGAGTACACGCGGGCCACGGTGCTGCTGTCGGTCGGCGTCGCCGTCCTGGCCGCCACCGTCGCCCTGTGGTCGGCGGTCTCCGTCCGGCGCCCGTACGGCGGCGTGCTCGCCAGCCTCGTCCTGGGCTTCGCCGTCACCGCCATGCACTACATCGGCATGGCCGCGCTGACGGTGCACCTGCACAGCGGCGCGCGGGAGGGAACGAGCGGGGCGGGACCGGCCGCGTTCCTCGCCCCGGTGCTGATCGGGCCGGTCGTCTTCCTCTTCCTCGCGGGGGTCGTCGTGGCGCTGGACCCGCCCGTCGGCGACTTCGAGCCCGAGCCCGCGGCCGGCCGCGGCCGCCGTTCCCCGCGGGCGGCCCGCTCCTCGCACGCCGCCCGGCCCTCACGCATCCGCGAGCGCCCGCGCGAACGCCAGTGACGGCTGGTCGACCCCGCTGCACCGGGCCGGGGCCGTCTCCTTGGTGTCGTCCTCGCAGGGCCGGTCCCGGTCGGCCGACCACATGGACAGGCCGCCCAGCCGCTTGTCACGGGCGAAGGCGGCCAGCGTGGCCGCGTCCCGCAGGGTGAACACCTCGCCCTGGATGTCGTTCTCCCCGATCATCGGGGTCACCGAGAGGGTCCGCCACGCCGCGGCGTCCGGCAGGCCCAGCAGCGCCTTGAGCTGCCGGTGCGCAGCGGTGGCCGCCTGGACCGCGTACCGGCCCATGTCGCCGGTGTACGTCTCCCCGTAGTCCATCGCCATGATGTTGACCGCGTCGACGCGCACCCCTTGGCGCCGGGCGTCCGCGAGCAGCGCGGCGGCCTCGGCGGTCAGCCCGGACGGCATCACGGGCAGCGTGAAGGAGACCGACAGCGTCCGGCCTTCCCGCTCGGCCTCCTGCTGGAGCCGGGCGACCGCGCGCGCCCGGCGGGTGCCGGCGGCGGTGTCCGCGAGGTCGTCGCCCTCGACGTCGAAGTCGACCCCGGTCAGCCGGTAACGCCCGATCACATCGGCGTAGGCGGAAACGAGTTCGTCCACGTCGTCGCAGGCGCCGGCGAGTTCCGTGCCGTCGGCGCCGCCGAACGAGACCCGTACGTCGAGGTCGGCGGCCCGCAGCGCGGCGATCCGGTCCGCCAGGTCGCCGTGGGCGATGCCGTCACGCCCGTCCCAGGTCGGGGCGCAGCCACCGCGCGCGGTCACGAACCCGAGGGTGAAACCGTCGGCCCCGGTCCTGCGGGCGGCGTCCGCCATGTCGTACGCGGTGGAACGCGAGGCGTCCACGTAGGGGGTGAAGGCCACCTCGGCCACCGGTTCCCTCCCCCCGGGCGCGTGGCGCGCCGGGGAGCCGGCGGGCTCCGTGCCGGTGAGGAGGGAGGCGGTCGTGGCGGCGACGGCGACCGCCACGAGTCCGGTGATCAGCTGTGCCGTGCGGCTCTTCATGACGGAGAGACTATCTGCCCCGGGAATTCCGGATCACGATTTCCTGGAATTGAGTAAATCGGGGTCTCGGGTCATTCGTGGGATTAATGCGGAAGTGAATCCGTGGAATTCATGGAGAGAAATTACTGCTAGCATTCCGCCCATGCATTCCCTCTCCCGACGGGCGTGTCCCCGTGGGCGGTCCACGGAGGAAGGGCCCGTATTCGTCGATGCGTCGGGCCGCCGGGCGCGCATTATCCGGCGCGCCGGACTGGCCGTCGGGATCGCCTGCGCGGGATATGCCGTCCTGCTGGGGGTGGCTTTTGCGGGCGGCACCCCTTTCGCGCCCCAGACCCTGATTCCGGGCGCCGACGTCCCCGAGGGCGCGTCGGCGCAGGCCGAGGCGGGTGGAAGAACCGGGGGTACCGCGGAACGCGTCGCGAGCGCCCCGGCCGCCGCCCACGCCCCCGCCCCGGTGGCCCGGGGCCCCGCCGCCGCGCCCACCGTCGTCGCAGCCGCCGAGGTCACCCCCTCCGCCACCGGGCGCCGCGCCACGGCCTCGGCGACCCCCTCCGCCGGCCCCGGGGCCACCGCGACGGCGAGCGCCTCCCCGCGGCCCACGTCCGCGCGCACCCCCACGGCCACCGCCTCGCCGTCCGCCTCCGTGCCCGTGACAGCCGGGCCGGACACCCCCGCCTTCCCCCCGGGCGACGCCGGCGGCGACCCGGTGCCCGGCGACGGCTGGGACGACTGAGCGGCCATGGCGCGGACGGCCCGGCACGCGGCACCCGGTGCGATCACCAAGGTGGCGTCGGCCGGCCGGCAGGCCGTGCCCAGACCTCGCGTGGTCATGGCCGTGCTGGGGCTGTTCGCGCTCGTGTGCGTGATGCTGCTGGACGGCTACCTGCACTCGGAGATCGGCAACGACAGCCGCGTCCACGAGTCCGGGAGCGCGAGCCAGGTGCCCGCCTCCGTCCTCGGGGGCGGCCCCGTGCTGACCTTCGGCGCCGACGGCGAGCCCGTCAGCCACACCCTGCCGCCCCGGACGATCGCGCTCACCTTCGACGACGGCCCGGACCCCCGGTGGACCGCGAAGGTGCTCGCGGTGCTGCGCGAGCACGACGTGCCGGGCACCTTTTTCGTCGTCGGCCAGATGGCCGCCCGGTACCCCGCGCTCATCCGCGACATCGTCGACTCCGGCGGCGAGATCGGCGTCCACACCTTCTCCCACGTCGACCTGGCGTACCAGGACAGGGCCAGGATCGACCGGGAACTCGCCCAGACCCAGCTGGCGCTCGCGGGCGCCGCGGGCATCACGACCTCGCTCTTCCGCGCCCCGTACTCCTCCGAGCCCGATGCCGTCGACGACACCACGTGGCCCGTCTACCGCTACCTCGGCACCAAGGGCTACATCAGCGCCTTCGTCGACACCGACAGCGAGGACTGGCGGCGCCCCGGTGCCGCCGCCATCGTCCGTGACGCCACCCCCAGGGGCGGCAAGGGCGCCTCCGTGCTCTTCCACGACGCCGGCGGCGACCGCTCCCAGACCGTGGAGGCGCTCGGCACGTACATCGACACCATGAAGGCGAAGGGCTACACCTTCACGACGCTCACCGCGAGCCTGGGCGCCACGACCGCCAACCACCGGGCGAGCGGCGCCGAGTTGTGGCAGGGGCGCGCCCTGATCGGGGTCGTGGCGCTGGCCGAGTTCACCATGCCCGTCCTGTTCTGGCTGCTCGTCGTGGTCGGCGTCGCCGTCCTGGCCCGCTTCGCCCTGATGCTCGTCCTCGCCCGCCGCCACGCCAGGATCCGCGGCCGCCGCCGCTTCAGCTGGGGGCCCGCGGTCACCGAACCGGTCAGCGTCATCGTGCCCGCCTACAACGAGAAGGAGTGCATCGCCAACACCGTCGGCTCGCTCGCGGCGAGCACCCACCCGGTGGAGATCGTCGTCGTGGACGACGGCTCGACCGACGGCACCGCCGGCATCGTCGAGGCGATGGGCCTGCCCCAGGTGCGCGTCGTGCGCCAGGAGAACGCGGGCAAGCCCGCCGCGCTCAACCGCGGCCTGGAGTACGCCCGTCACGACCTCGTCGTGATGATGGACGGCGACACCGTCTTCGAGCCCGGCACCGTGCACCGGCTCGTGCAGCCCTTCGCCGATCCGCGGGTCGGCGCCGTCGCGGGCAACGCCAAGGTCGGCAACCGCGGCACGGTGATCGGGGCCTGGCAGCACATCGAGTACGTGATGGGCTTCAACCTCGACCGGCGCATGTACGACCTGCTCGGCTGCATGCCGACCGTCCCGGGAGCCGTCGGCGGCTTCCGCCGCGCCGCGCTGCTCGAGGCCGGGGGCATGAGCGGGGACACCCTCGCCGAGGACACCGACGTCACCATCGCGCTGCACCGCGCGGGCTGGCGCGTGGTGTACGCCGAGCACGCCCGCGCCTGGACCGAGGCACCGGGCAGCATCGGCCAGTTGTGGCGGCAGCGGTACCGCTGGAGCTACGGCACCATGCAGGCGCTGTGGAAGCACCGGCGCTCCCTGGTGGACCGCGGGCCCTCGGGGCGCTTCGGCCGGGTCGGCATGCCGCTGGTCGTGCTCTTCCAGATCGTCACGCCCCTCTTCGCGCCGCTGATCGACCTCCTGACCGTCTACGGCGCCGTCTTCGTCGCACCGGTCAGGTCGCTCCTCGCCTGGGCCGCGCTGATGTCCGTGCAGCTGCTGTGCGCGGCCTACGCCTTCCGCCTGGACCGCGAGCACTACCGCCACCTGCTGATGCTGCCGCTGCAGCAGATCGTCTACCGGCAGCTGATGTACCTCGTCCTGATCCACTCCTGCGTCACGGCCATGACCGGCGGCCGGCTGCGCTGGCAGAAGCTCGAGCGCACCGGCGAGGTCAACTCCCCGCGGGCGTCCGCGGGAGCCGCCCGGTGACCGCGTCCGGCGCCTCCCTGCCCCTGCCCCGGCCCGGGACCTCCGGCCGGCACGCCGCCCGCCGCGGCGCGCGGGCGCTCGCCACTGCCGCCACCACTGCCCCGGGCGCCCGCGACCGGTACCTGGACCTGCTGCGCGCCCTGGCGCTCGTCCGCGTCGTGACGTACCACACGTTCGGCTGGGCGTGGCTGAGCCTGGTCTTCCCCTCCCTCGGCGTGATGTTCGCCCTCGCGGGCTCGTTCATGGCGCGGTCGCTGGAGAAGCGGCCCGCGCTGCCGGTGGTGCGGCGGCGGCTGCGCAGGCTCCTGCCGCCGCTGTGGTGCCTCGGCGCCGTCCTGGTCCCGGCGATGCTGCTCCACGGCTGGTCGCCCGGTGGGCACCACGCGGCACGCTGGTGGGCGCGGCTGCTGTGGTGGGTGGTGCCGCTGGCGGACCCGCCGGGCAGCGCCTGGGCCGAACAGGCCACGGGGGTGCTGTGGTACGTGCGCGCCTACCTGTGGTTCGTCCTGCTCTCGCCGCTGCTGCTGCGCGTGTTCCGGCGGTCACCCACCGCGGTGCTCGTCGCCTCCCTCGCCCCGGTCGTGCTCCTGCAGACGCCCTGGAGCCTGCCGGAGGGCGGGGCCGGCAGCGCCGTCACCGATCTGGCGGCCTTCCTCACCTGCTGGCTGCTCGGCTTCGCCCACCACGACGGACTGCTGGACCGCGCGCGGGCGGGCCTGGTGCCGGTCCTGGCCGCCGTCGCCATGGCGGCCGGCGCCTGGTGGGCCTGGTCCCACCGTGCGGACGGCTCGTACGACCTCAACGAGATCCCGCTCGCCCAGGCCCTGTGGTCGGCCGGTTTCGTCCTGCTCCTGCTGCGCTTCCGGCCGGGCGCGGGCCCGGCCGGGCGGCTCCGGACGCTGGACCGGGCGGCGCGGATCGTCAGCGCGCGGGCCGTGACCGTCTACCTGTGGCACGAGGTCGCCCTCATGCTCAGCGTCCCCCTGATCGACCTGATGTGGCGGGTCAGGCTCCTCGAGCTGTCGCTGCCGCTGGACAGCACCTGGTTCCAGTTCGCGGTGGCCTGGGTGCTGATCGCGGTGGCGGTGCTCCTCCTGGGCCGGGTGGAGGACCTCGCCGCGGGGCGCCGGCCCCGGCTCCTGCCCTGACCCGGGCCGGTCGGGACCGGTTGTCGGTGGGGGGTCGTACCGTTGACCCATGCGGCCCGTATCAGACATCGAACGCAGTGTGGCGCCCTTCGAGGTCGTCAGCCCCTTCCAGCCCAGCGGCGACCAGCCGACCGCCATCGACGACCTCGAGCGGCGCATCCGCGCGGGCGAGAACGACGTCGTCCTGCTCGGCGCGACGGGCACGGGCAAGTCGGCGACCACGGCGTGGATGATCGAGCGGCTGCAGCGCCCGACCCTGGTCATGGCGCCCAACAAGACCCTGGCCGCCCAGCTGGCGAACGAGTTCCGCGAGCTGCTGCCGAACAACGCGGTCGAGTACTTCGTGTCGTACTACGACTACTACCAGCCCGAGGCCTACGTCCCGCAGACGGACACCTACATCGAGAAGGACTCCTCGATCAACGAGGAGGTCGAGCGGCTGCGCCACTCCACCACCAACTCGCTGCTGACCCGCCGCGACGTGGTCGTGGTCGCCTCGGTGTCCTGCATCTACGGCCTGGGCACCCCCCAGGAGTACATCGACCGCATGGTGCGGCTCAAGGTCGGCCAGGAGATCGACCGGGACGCGCTGCTCCGCAAGTTCGTCGACATCCAGTACGCGCGCAACGACGTGGCGTTCACCCGCGGCACCTTCCGGGTGCGCGGCGACACCATCGAGATCTTCCCGGTCTACGAGGAGCTCGCCGTCCGCATCGAGATGTTCGGCGACGAGATCGAGGCCCTGTACACGCTGCACCCGCTCACCGGCGAGATCATCACCGACGACCAGCAGCTGTACGTCTTCCCCGCCACCCACTACGTCGCCGGCCCCGAGCGCATGGAGCGCGCCATCGCCGGCATCGAGAAGGAGCTCGGCGAGCAGCTCGCGGTCATGGAGAAGCAGGGCAAGCTGCTGGAGGCCCAGCGGCTGCGGATGCGCACCACGTACGACATCGAGATGATGCGGCAGATCGGCACCTGCTCCGGCATCGAGAACTACTCGCGGCACATCGACGGCCGCGAGGCGGGTTCCGCCCCCGACACCCTCATCGACTACTTCCCCGAGGACTTCCTCCTCGTCATCGACGAGTCGCACGTCACCGTGCCGCAGATCGGCGCCATGTACGAGGGCGACGCCTCCCGCAAGCGCACCCTGGTCGACCACGGCTTCCGCCTGCCCTCCGCCCTCGACAACCGCCCGCTGAAGTGGGAGGAGTTCCTGGGACGCGTCGGGCAGACCGTCTACCTGTCGGCCACCCCGGGCAAGTACGAGCTCTCCCGCGGCGACGGCGTCGTCGAGCAGATCATCCGCCCGACCGGCCTGGTCGACCCCGAGGTCATCGTCAAGCCCACCAAGGGGCAGATCGACGACCTGGTGCACGAGATCCGGCTGCGCGCCGAGCGCGACGAGCGCGTCCTGGTCACCACCCTCACCAAGAAGATGTCCGAGGACCTCACCGACTACATGCTGGAACTCGGCATCCAGGTGCGGTACCTGCACAGCGACATCGACACCCTGCGCCGGGTCGAGCTGCTGCGCGACCTGCGGGCGGGCGAGTTCGACGTCCTGGTCGGCATCAACCTGCTCCGCGAGGGCCTGGACCTGCCCGAGGTGTCGCTGGTCGCCATCCTCGACGCCGACAAGGAGGGCTTCCTGCGCTCGGGCACCTCCCTGATCCAGACCATCGGCCGCGCGGCGCGCAACGTCTCCGGCCAGGTCCACATGTACGCCGACAAGATCACCCCGGCGATGGAGAAGGCCATCGAGGAGACCAACCGGCGCCGGGCCAAGCAGATCGCGTACAACGAGGAGCGGGGCATCGACCCGCAGCCGCTGCGGAAGAAGATCGCCGGCATCCTGGACTCCTTCGCCCGCGAGGACGCCGACACCGAGGAGCTGCTGGGCTCCGGCCGCCAGCGTTCGCGCGGCAAGGCGCCGGTGCCGGGCCTGTCCGCCAAGGCGGGGGAGAAGCGGGCCGCCAAGAGCCTGCCCGCGGCCGAACTGGCGGAGCTCATCGGCGAGCTGACCGACCAGATGCACGCCGCCGCCGCGGATCTTCAGTTCGAGGTCGCGGCCCGGCTGCGCGACGAGGTGGGCGAGTTGAAGAAGGAGCTGCGGCAGATGCGGGAGGCCGGCGTGGCCTGACCGTACCGGCTGTCGAATCTCTTGCCGAACCACGGTGCCCTACCCGTGCGTCTCCCCATAGGGTGCGGAGCAACCGCACGACGGCAAAACGGTTGAGAGGGGACAGCGCGTGACGGTCAACATGACCAAGGGTCAGAAGATCAGCCTGCAGAAGTCGGACGGGGGGACGCTTTCGTCGGTCCGCATGGGGCTCGGCTGGCAGGCCGCCCCGCGTCGCGGTCTCTTCGGTTCCCGCACCCGGGAGATCGACCTCGACGCCTCCGCGGTCCTGTTCGCCGACAAGCAGCCCGTGGACGTGGTGTTCTTCCGTCACCTCGTCAGCGACGACGGCTCGGTCCGGCACACCGGCGACAACCTCGTCGGCGGTGCCGGACAGGGCGGCGACGACGAGTCGATCCTGGTCGACCTGCAGCGGGTGCCGGTGCACATCGACCAGATCGTCTTCACCGTCAACTCCTTCACCGGGCAGACCTTCCAGGAGGTGCAGAACGCCTTCTGCCGCCTGGTCGACGAGACCAACGGGCAGGAACTCGCCCGCTACACCCTGACCGGAGGCGGTGGCTACACCGCGCAGATCATGGCGAAGGTGCAGCGCAACGGTGACGGCTGGTCGATGACCGCGATCGGCTCCCCGGCCAACGGCCGCACGTTCCAGGACCTGATGCCGGCGATCCTGCCGGCGCTCTGACCGCACAGGGGGGCGCGGGCATGACCATCGAGCTGGTCCACGGGCAGAACCATCCGCTTCCCGGCACCTCGCTGGAGGTACGGGTGTCGGCCGGTACGCCGGTGGTGGCCGGTGTCTCGCTGGGTGACGGGCAGGGGCGCGTGAGCGGCCCCGGGTCCGTCGCCCACCCCGGGGCGCCGCGGCTGCCGGGCATCGAGGTGCCCGCGGGCCTCGCCGCCGAGCAGCGCGTCACCGCCGACCTGTCGGCCGTGCCGGCGGACGTGGAGCGCGTCCACGTGCTGCTGGCGCTGCCACCGGTCGCCGGGGCACCGACCCGCTTCGGGGCCTGCCCCGCGCCCCATCTGACCGTCGCCGGCTCCGACGGGGCGCCGGTCGTGAGCTTCACCGTCACCGGGCTCGGCGCCGAGGCCGCGATCGTCGCCCTGGAGCTCTACCGCCGCCAGGGCGCCTGGAAGGTGCGGGCGCTCGGCCAGGGGTACGGCGGCGGGCTGGCGGAGCTGCTGCGCGACCAGGGGCTGGGCCGCCCGGAGGCGGACGCCGTGGCCGCGCGCGTGGCGGACGCCGTACGCCCCGCGCCCACCGCACCCTCCCCCGCGCCGCCCCCGCCCCCCGTTCCCCCGACTCCGCCCCCCGCGGACTCCGTGCCGCACGCGGTGCCCCCGGCCTCCGCGCCCGTCGCGGGTGACGCCGCGGGCTGGAGCATGGAGGAACGGCTCTACAACCAGGTCTGGGGCATGTTCGAGGACCTGGCCCGCACCATCGCGGCGTACCGCAGCGCCGTCGACTTCGCCGAGTCCCGGCTCGACCAGGAGCTGGACACGCTCCTCGCCGACCCGCGCACCCGGGTCGGCCCCGCCGCCGAGGCCGCCCGCGACCAGGCCAGGGCCCGCCAGGCCGAACTGGTGGACCGGGCGCGTACCGTGCTCGACCGCGACCTGGCCCAGCTCACCGCCGAGGCCGAGGTGGTCGAGCCCGCCCTGCCGCCGCCCTACGCGGGCTGGGAGAGCCCGGTCTGGCACGGCTACCGCGCCCCCGCCGAGCCGCCGATGGCGGTCCGGCTCGGCGACCTCCACCTGCCCGAGCGCCCGGAGCTGCGCGTCCCCCTGCTGGTACGGCTGCCGCTGGAGCGCGGTCTGTGGGTGGACAGCGCCCAGGACCGCCGCCGTGCCGTGGACGTGGCCGTGGCGCTCGCCGCCCGCCTGCTGGCCTCCCATCCGGCGGGCGAGTGCGCCGTCCACGTCATCGACCCGGCGGGCTCCGCCGGGACGGCGCTGGCGCCGTTCACGGACTCCGGCGCGCTGCGCGAGCCGCCCGCCACCGGCGCCGCCGGGGTGGCGGCCCTGCTCGCCCGGCTCACCGAGCGGGTCGACCTGGTGCAGATGGCCCTGCGCGCCGACGTCCCCTTCGAGGTCCCCCCGGGCGTCGACCCGGCCCGCCAGGTGCTGGTCGTCAACGACTTCCCGTACGGCTTCGACGACCGCACGGTCAACCAGCTGCGCTACCTCGCCGACGAAGGCCCGCAGGTCGGCGTCCACCTGGTCCTGGTCGCCGACCGCGAGGACGCCCGCGAGTACGGTCCGCTCCTCGACCCGCTGTGGCGCTCCATGCTGCGGCTGACCCCGCAGCCCGACGACCACCTCGCGGACCCCTGGGTGGGCCACGCCTGGACGTACGAACCGCTGCTGGCCCCGGCCGGCAGCGCGGTCCTGTCGCAGGTGCTGCGCCAGGTGGCCGCCGCGCGCCGGACCTACGACCCGGGCCGCCACTGACCGGCCGACCGGTCCCACGGGACCCCGGTACACCCTCCTGATTGACCATCACTTTACTCTCTTTACCTTTCCTTGGGATTTCATGTACTCTTCTTTACGCGGAGGGGAGTACTCCCTGATTGCGGTGCATCCCGTCATCACGGGCCGGAACGGCCCCGGGACACCGGCCCCGGCCTGACGGCCCGGGTGGAAGAGACCTCCGGCAGCGACAACGCTGACAATTGCCAGCCCATCTGCCGGAGGCATCGCGTGGATGTATCCCTGACCCTGTGGGTGCTGACCATCGCCGGTCTGTGCGCCCTGATCGCCGCCGACTTCTTCATCGGGCGCAAGCCCCATGAGGTGTCCGTCAAGGAAGCCGGGACCTGGACCGTCGTCTGGATCGTCCTGGCCGCCCTGTTCGGGCTCGGCCTGCTGTTCTTCGCCGGCGGCCAGCCCGCGGGCGAGTTCTTCGCCGGCTACATCACCGAGAAGTCGCTCAGCGTCGACAACCTCTTCGTCTTCGTCCTGATCATGGCGAAGTTCGCGGTGCCGTCCCAGTACCAGCAGCGCGTGCTGCTCTTCGGCGTGCTCATCGCGCTCGTCCTGCGAGCGGCCTTCATCGCCGCCGGCGCCGCCATCATCGCCAGCTTCTCCTGGGTCTTCTTCATCTTCGGCGCCTTCCTCATCTGGACCGCGTGGAAGCTGGTCCAGGAGGCCCGCGCCGAGGAGCACGACGAGGAGTTCGAGGAGAACCGGCTGCTCAAGGCCGCCGAGCGCCGCTTCGGCGTCGCCGACCGCTACCACGGCACCAAGCTCTTCATTCAGCAGAACGGCAAGCGGATCATGACCCCGATGCTGGTGGTCATGCTCGCGATCGGCACCACCGACGTCCTGTTCGCGCTGGACTCCATCCCGGCGATCTTCGGCCTGACCCAGGACCCGTACATCGTCTTCACCGCCAACGCCTTCGCGCTGATGGGCCTGCGGCAGCTGTACTTCCTCATCGGCGGTCTGCTGAAGAAGCTGGTCCACCTCTCCTACGGGCTGTCGATCATCCTCGGCTTCATCGGCGTGAAGCTCGTGCTCCACGCCCTGCACGAGGCGGGGGTCCACGTCCCCGAGATCAGCATCCCGTTCTCCCTCGGCTTCATCGTCGTGGTCCTCGCCGTCACCACGGTCACCAGCCTCATGGCGTCGAAGAAGCAGGCGGCCGCGGACAAGCGCGACGAGGAGCACATCGACGCCTGACCCACGGCTCCTCAGCCCGGACGGGGTGCGCGGACCGCCGCGCACCCCGCCGTCGCGTCCGCGGCGGCCTCGCCCCGGGTCTCCGGCAGCGCCGCGAAGCAGCCGAGGCTGAGCAGCGCGACCCCCGCGACGTACGCCGCCACCGGCCAGGGCGTGCCGGAGCCCGCCGCCAGCCGGGTCGCCACGACCGGGGTCAGCGCGCCGCCCAGGACACCGCCGAGGTTGTAGCCCAGGGCGGCGCCCGTGCAGCGCACCCGGGGTGCGTACAGCTCCGGGAGGTACGCGCCCACGACGGCGAAGACCGTGATGAAGGCGAGCAGCTCCGCGGCGGACCCCACGGTGATCGCCACCGGCGAGCCGCTCGCGAGCAGTCCGGCGTAAGGGAAGATCACCACGCCCATCGCCGCCGTACCGGCCAGTGCCATCCGCCGGCGTCCGAAGCGGTCGCCGAGCAGTCCCGCCAGCGGGGTCAGGGCCCCCTTGACCAGGACGGCCACCAGGACGCAGCCCAGCACGACCGTGCGGTCCATGCCGAGGTGCTCCGTGGCGTACGCCAGCGACCAGGTGGTCACCGTGTAGAAGACGGCGTAGCCGCACGCCATGGCGCCCGCCGTGAGCAGCACCAGGCGCCCGTGCTCGCGCAGCAGCTCAGAGACGGGCACCCGGGCCAGGTCCCCGCGCCCCGCGGCCGCCGCGAACGCGGGGGTCTCCGGCAGCGCCGCCCGCAGCGCCAGCCCGGCCAGCGCCAGCACGCCCGCCACCCAGAACGGCACCCGCCAGCCCCAGGAGCGGAAGGCCGCGTCGCTCAGCCCCGCGGACAGGGCGAGCACGATCCCGTTCGCCAGCAGGAAGCCCACCGCGGGACCGGTCTGCGGCAGGCTCGTCCACAGTCCGCGGCGCCGCCCCGGCGCGTGCTCCGCGACGAGCAGCACCGCCCCGCCCCACTCGCCGCCCAGCCCCAGACCCTGCAGGAAACGCAGGGCCACCAGCAGCACGGGCGCGGCCGTGCCGATCGAGGCGTGAGCGGGGACGCAGCCGACGGCGGTGGTCGCCAGCCCGGTCAGCAGCAGGGAGCCGATCAGCACGGGGCGCCGTCCGACGCGGTCGCCGATGTGGCCGAAGAGGACCGAGCCGAGCGGGCGGGCGACGAAGCCCACCGCGAAGGTGCCGAAGGCGGCGAGGGTGCCCGCGAGAGCCGAGGCGTCGGGGAAGAACAGCGGTCCGAGGACGAGGGCGGCCGCGGTGCCGTAGGCGAAGAAGTCGTAGAACTCGATCGCGGTCCCGGCCGCCGACGCGGCGGCGATCCGGGCCATGGAGGGGGAGGGGGAGGTGCGCACGTGGGTCCAACGACGCACGTGCGCGGGGGTGGCGGCGCCGCAGGGGGCGCCGCCACGGAGCCGCTACCAGCCCCGCTCGCGCCATTCGTCGAGGTGGGGGCGCTCGTCGCCGAGCGTGGTGTCCTTGCCGTGGCCGGGGTAGACCCAGGTCTCGTCCGGGAGCCGGTCGAAGAGCTTGGCCTTGACCCCCTCGAACAGGCTCGTGAAGTGGTCCGGGTTGTTGTGCGTGTTGCCCACGCCGCCGGGGAAGAGGCAGTCCCCCGTGAAGATGTGCGGGTGCCCGTGGGGGTCGTCGTAGATCAGGACGATGCTGCCGGGCGTGTGGCCCACCAGGTGCCGGGCGGTGAGCTCGACCCGGCCGACCCGGATCCGGTCGCCGTCCTCGACCGGCACGTCGGTGGGGACGGGGATCCCCTCGGCGTCGTGGCGGCCCGCGTAGGTACGGGCACCGGTCGCGTCGACCACGGCCTGCAGCGCCTGCCAGTGGTCTGCGTGCCGGTGCGTGGTGACGACGGACGCGAGACCGTCGTTGCCGGCGACCTCCACGAGCGTGTGCGCGTCGTTCGCCGCGTCGACGAGCAGCTGCTCGTCGGTGGCGCGGCAGCGCAGCACGTACGCGTTGTTGTCCATGGGGCCGACCGCGACCTTGGTGATGATGAGGTCCTTGAGTTCGTGCACGTCGGGCGCGCCCCCGACCGTGACCTCGCCGCTGTACGTCATGGCGTCAGCCTAGTGGCGGCAGCACCGGCAGGGGTACGTCGGGCAGGGCGGTCAGGCCCTCGCCGTCGGAGCGGCCGCTGACCCAGGCGAGCAGGGCGTGCCGCGGCCCGCCGACGGTGAGTTCGGGCTCGTTCGCGGCGCCGATCACCCACTTCTCGCCGCTGTCGGTGTCGTGGATGCGGACGGCGGCGACGCCCTCGTGGCCGGACAGGTCGTCGATGATGGCGCCGAGCTCCCGTGCCGCGAAGTCCCCGGGGAGGTGCGCGCAGGTGTACTCCAGGCCGAGGTCGACGTGGTGGAAGTAGATCTCCATGAGCCGGAGGTACGGGATCTCGGCCGCGGCGACCACCCGGCCGGAGCGCATGACGACCTGCGCGGCCCAGTTCTGGGGCGGGAGCTCCTCGATGGCCAGGGCCAGCCTGTCCGCGGAGACGCGCAGGTCGTCGAGGTGCTCCGCGAGCGTGCGGCCGGCACCCTCCTCGATGTCCTTGTTGCGGCCGTCGGTGCTCTCGTACTGCGGGGTCTCCTCGCCGGTGCGCGCCCAGATCATCAGGTTCACCAGGGAGTCGGCGTTGCGCGCCAGGTGGGCCAGCACGTGGCCGCGGGTCCAGCCCGGCAGCCGCGACGGCTCGGCGACGCACGCCGGGGGCATGGCGGCCACGGTCTCGATCAGTCGTTCGGTGGCCTCTCGGAGTTCGGCCGCATCGTGGTCGGGGTCGGGTCGTTGGACAGACACGGAGCCTCCTGGTCGGACCGATCGACGTCTCCACGGAGACGCTAGCGCGGGACACTCATTCGGGTGAAGCTGCCGCACCGATGCCGGAAATCGAATGTGCGTGCTATAGGCTCGCTGTCAACGTAACCGGAAGAAAACTCGTCGGCGCCCCGTTTAGGCTGTCTGGGGGTGCTGTCCCCTTGTCTGTCTTTTGAAAGGTGCGCACTGGCGTGGCCGATCGTCTCACCGTCCGTGGCGCTCGCGAGCACAATCTGAAGAACGTCTCGCTCGACCTGCCACGGGACTCGCTCATCGTGTTCACCGGCCTCTCCGGGTCGGGTAAGTCCTCCCTGGCGTTCGACACGATCTTCGCCGAGGGCCAGCGTCGTTACGTGGAGTCGCTCTCCTCCTACGCACGGCAGTTCCTGGGCCAGATGGACAAGCCGGACGTCGACTTCATCGAGGGCCTGTCGCCCGCGGTCTCGATCGACCAGAAGTCCACCTCGCGCAACCCGCGCTCGACGGTCGGCACGATCACCGAGGTCTACGACTACCTCCGTCTGCTCTTCGCCCGCATCGGCAAGCCGCACTGCCCCGAGTGCGGCAGGCCCATCTCCCGGCAGTCGCCCCAGGCGATCGTGGACCGGGTGCTGGAGCTGGAGGAGGGGTCCCGCTTCCAGGTGCTCTCGCCGCTGGTGCGCGAGCGCAAGGGCGAGTTCGCCGACCTCTTCGCCGACCTGCAGACCAAGGGCTACAGCCGGGCCCGGGTGGACGGCGCGACCGTCCAGCTGACCGACCCGCCGAAGCTGAAGAAGCAGGAGAAGCACACCATCGAGGTGGTCATCGACCGCCTCACCGTCAAGGAGAGCGCCAAGCGCCGGCTGACCGACTCGGTCGAGACCGCCCTGGGCCTCTCCGGCGGCATGGTGATCCTGGACTTCGTCGACCTCCCCGAGGACGACCCGCAGCGCGAGCGGATGTTCTCCGAGCACCTGTACTGCCCGTACGACGACCTGTCCTTCGAGGAGCTGGAGCCGCGCTCCTTCTCCTTCAACTCGCCCTTCGGCGCCTGCCCCGAGTGCACCGGCATCGGCACCCGCATGGAGGTCGACCCGGAGCTCATCGTCCCCGACGAGGACAAGTCCCTCGACGAGGGCGCCATCGCCCCCTGGTCGCTCGGCCACACCCGGGACTACTTCCAGCGCCTGGTCGGCGCGCTCGCCGACGAGCTGGGCTTCCGCACCGACATCCCCTGGGCGGGGCTGCCGCAGCGGGCGAAGAAGGCCCTGCTCAACGGCCACAAGACGCAGATCGCGGTGCGCTACCGCAACCGTTACGGGCGCGAGCGTTCCTACACCACCTCCTTCGAGGGCGCGATCCCCTTCGTCCGGCGCCGGCACGCGGAGTCCGAGAGCGACTCCAGCCGCGAGCGCTTCGAGGGGTACATGCGCGAGGTGCCCTGCCCGACCTGTGAGGGGACCCGCCTCAAGCCGATCGTGCTGGCGGTCACCGTCCAGGGGAGGTCCATCGCCGAGGTCGCCGCGATGTCCATCAGCGACTGCGCGGAGTTCCTGCGCGGCATGAAGCTGAGCGCGCGCGAGAAGACCATCGCCGAGCGGGTGCTCAAGGAGGTCAACGAGCGGCTGCGCTTCTTGGTCGACGTCGGCCTGGACTACCTCTCGCTCAACCGCGCGGCCGGCACCCTCTCCGGCGGCGAGGCCCAGCGCATCCGGCTGGCCACGCAGATCGGCTCGGGCCTGGTGGGCGTGCTCTACGTGCTGGACGAGCCGTCCATCGGCCTCCACCAGCGCGACAACCACCGGCTCATCGAGACCCTGGTGCGGCTGCGCGACCTCGGCAACACCCTGATCGTGGTGGAGCACGACGAGGACACCATCAAGACCTCCGACTGGGTGGTGGACATCGGCCCGGGTGCGGGTGAGCACGGCGGCAAGGTGGTGCACAGCGGTTCGCTCAAGGACCTGCTGCGCAACAAGGAGTCGCTGACCGGCCAGTACCTGGCGGGCAAGCGCCAGATCCCGATCCCGGACATGCGCCGCCCGGTCGACGGGGAGCGCCGGCTGACCGTGCACGGCGCCCGGGAGAACAACCTGCGGGACATCGACGTGTCCTTCCCGCTGGGTGTCTTCACGGCCGTCACCGGGGTCTCCGGCTCCGGGAAGTCCACCCTGGTCAACGACATCCTCTACACCCACTTGGCCCGTGAGCTGAACGGCGCCCGGGGCGTCCCGGGCCGGCACACCCGGGTCGACGGGGACGACCTGGTCGACAAGGTGGTCCATGTCGACCAGTCGCCGATCGGCCGCACCCCGCGGTCCAACCCGGCCACGTACACCGGCGTCTTCGACCACGTCCGCAGGCTCTTCGCGGAGACGATGGAGGCGAAGGTGCGCGGCTACCTGCCGGGCCGCTTCTCCTTCAACGTCAAGGGCGGCCGCTGCGAGAACTGCTCCGGCGACGGCACCATCAAGATCGAGATGAACTTCCTCCCGGACGTCTACGTGCCGTGCGAGGTCTGCCACGGTGCCCGGTACAACCGGGAGACCCTGGAGGTCCACTACAAGGGCAAGTCCATCGCCGAGGTCCTGGACATGCCGATCTCCGAGGCGCTGGACTTCTTCGAGGCCGTCCCGACGATCGCGCGTCACCTGCGCACCCTCACCGAGGTCGGGCTGGGCTACGTCCGGCTGGGCCAGTCCGCGACGACCCTTTCCGGTGGTGAGGCGCAGCGCGTGAAGCTCGCCTCCGAGCTGCAGAAGCGCTCCACCGGCCGCACGGTCTACGTGCTGGACGAGCCGACCACGGGTCTGCACTTCGAGGACATCAGCAAGCTGATCAAGGTGCTCTCCGGGCTGGTCGAGAAGGGCAACACCGTGGTCGTCATCGAGCACAACCTCGATGTGATCAAGACGGCCGACTGGGTGATCGACATGGGCCCCGAGGGCGGCAGCGGCGGCGGTCTGGTGATCGCCGAGGGCACTCCCGAGCAGGTGGCGGGGGTGGGGGCGAGCCACACCGGCAAGTTCCTCAGGGACCTCCTGGGCGCCGAGCGGATCTCCGACGCCCCGCCGGTCCCGGCCAAGAAGCGGGCTGCCCCGCGGAAGCGGGCGGCGGCGAAGGCCTGACAGCCGGCTCAGAGTTTCGGCACGTAAGGTGCAGCTTTCAAGCTCTTTTCCTTACGTGCCGAAACGGAGCCCCTCATGGCCGACATCACCGACCTGCCCCCCTGCCGCCGTACCGTCCTGAAGGGCGCGGCCCTCGTGGGCGTCGCCGGGGTCGGCCTCACCGCCTGCGGCGGCTCCGGCAGCACGGTCTCCGACGGCCCCGTCGAGCTGGGCGCGGCCACCGAGGTCCCGGTCGGCGGCGCCAAGCTCTACCGCGAGGCCAAGATAGTCGTCGCGCAGCCCACGCAGGGCAGCTACCAGGCGTTCAGCGCCGTGTGCACCCACCAGGGCTGCACCTGCGACAAGGTCGAGGGCACCGCCCTGTCCTGCCCCTGCCACGGCAGCGTCTTCGACGCCGCCACCGGCGCCGTCCGCAACGGCCCGGCGACCAAGCCGCTGACCAAGGTCGACGTCCAGGTCAAGGAGGGCAAGCTCGTCGCCGTGACCGGGGCCTGAGACGGCGGGAATGTCACCGTCAATCAGTAGGGTGGGGGCATGGCCGATCCCTCCAGCTACCGCCCCAAGCCGGGACAGATTCCGGACTCCCCCGGGGTGTACAAGTTCCGGGACCAGCACGGCCGGGTGATCTACGTCGGGAAGGCGAAGAGCCTGCGCCAGCGGCTCTCCTCGTACTTCCAGGACGTCGCGAACCTGCACCAGCGCACCCGCACGATGGTCACCACCGCCGCCTCCGTGGAATGGACGGTGGTGACCACCGAGGTCGAGGCGCTGCAGCTGGAGTACTCCTGGATCAAGGAGTTCGACCCGCGCTTCAACGTGAAGTACCGGGACGACAAGAGCTATCCCTCGCTCGCCGTCACCCTGAACGAGGAGTTCCCCCGTGTCCAGGTGATGCGCGGCCCCAAGCGCAAGGGCGTGCGCTACTTCGGCCCCTACGCGCACGCCTGGGCGATCCGCGAGACCGTGGACCTGCTGCTGCGGGTCTTCCCCGTGCGCACCTGCTCCTCCGGGGTGTTCAAGCGTTCCGCGCAGATCGGCCGCCCCTGCCTGCTGGGTTACATCGGCAAGTGCTCGGCCCCCTGCGTCGGCCGGGTCAGCGCCGAGGAGCACCGCGAACTGGCCGAGGAGTTCTGCGACTTCATGGCCGGCCGCACCGGCACCTACCTGCGCCGCCTGGAGCAGCAGATGAGGGACGCGGCGGCCGCGATGGAGTACGAGAAGGCGGCCCGGCTCCGGGACGACATCGAGGCGCTCAAGCGCGCCCTGGAGAAGAACGCGGTCGTCCTCGCCGACGCCACCGACGCCGACCTGATCGCCGTCGCCGAGGACGAGCTGGAGGCCGCCGTCCAGATCTTCCACGTCCGCGGCGGCCGGGTGCGCGGTCAACGCGGCTGGGTCACCGACCGGGTCGAGGAGGTCGGCACCGCCGGGCTGGTCGAGCACGCCCTGCAGCAGCTGTACGGCGAGGAGCGGGGCGAGGGGGTGCCCAAGGAGGTGCTGGTGCCCGCGCTGCCCGACCCGTACGAGCCGGTCCAGCAGTGGCTCACCGAGCGCCGCGGCTCCCAGGTCAGCCTGCGGATACCGCAGCGCGGCGACAAGAAGGACCTGATGGCCACCGTGCAGCGCAACGCCCAGCAGGCGCTGGTGCTGCACAAGACCAGGCGCGCCTCCGACCTCACCACGCGCTCCCGCGCGCTGGAGGAGATCGCGCAGGCCCTGGACCTGGACTCGGCGCCGCTGCGCATCGAGTGCTTCGACATCTCCCACCTCCAGGGCGACGACGTCGTCGCCTCGATGGTGGTCTTCGAGGACGGACTGGCCCGCAAGAGCGAGTACCGCCGCTTCCAGATCAAGAGCTTCGCCGGCCAGGACGACGTCCGGTCGATGCACGAGGTGGTCTCCCGGCGCTTCCGCCGCTACCTGCTGGAGAAGCAGAAGACCGGCGAGTGGGTCGACGGGGACGGCGACGGTGGCGAGGAGGGCCCCGGCGAGGTCGCCGGCGGTCCCATCGACCCGGACACGGGCAGGCCGCGCAAGTTCGCCTACCCGCCGCAGCTGGTCGTCGTCGACGGCGGGCAGCCCCAGGTCGCCGCCGCCCAGCGGGCCCTGGAGGAGCTCGGCGTGGAGGACGTGGCCGTGTGCGGCCTCGCCAAGCGCCTGGAGGAGGTCTGGCTGCCCGGCGAGGACGACCCGGTGATCCTCCCGCGCACCAGCGAGGGCCTGTACCTGCTGCAGCGCGTCCGCGACGAGGCCCACCGCTTCGCCATCGCCTACCAGCGCAACAAGCGTTCCAAGTCGATGAAGGCCGGTGCCCTGGACGCGGTGCCGGGCCTCGGCGAGAGCCGCCGCCAAGCGCTGCTGAAGCACTTCGGCTCGCTCAAGCGGCTGCGGGCGGCCACGGTCGAGCAGATCTGCGAGGTCCCCGGGGTCGGCCTGCGCACCGCCGAGGCCGTGCTCGCCGCGCTGGCCGGGGCCGCCCCGGCCGGACCGGCGGTCAACACCGCCACAGGAGAGATCATCGAGGAAGAGGGGACGGCCGGTCCCGTGACCGTCCCCACGGAACGGGGGCACAGCTCATGAACGCGAACGACGGAGGCGGAGCACAGGTGACGACCGGAGGAGCGGGAGAGGCGGCCGAGGCCATCCCCGAACTCGTGATCATCTCGGGCATGTCGGGTGCCGGGCGCAGTCACGCGGCCAAGTGCCTGGAGGACCTCGGCTGGTTCGTCGTGGACAACCTGCCGCCGGCCCTCATCCCCACCATGGTCGACCTCGGCGCCCGCTCCCAGGGCAACGTGGCACGGATCGCCGTGGTCGTGGACGTCCGCGGCCGGCGCTTCTTCGACAACCTCCGCGAGTCCCTCGCGGACCTGGACTCCAAGGGCGTCAAGCGCCGGGTGCTCTTCCTCGAGGCCTCCGACGAGACGCTGGTGCGCCGTTTCGAGTCGGTGCGCCGCCCGCACCCGCTGCAGGGCGACGGGCGCATCGTCGACGGCATCGCCAAGGAGCGGGAGCTGCTGAGCGAGCTGCGCGGCGACGCCGACCTGGTGATCGACACCTCCAGCCTCAACGTCCACGAGCTGCGCGCCAAGATGGACGCCCAGTTCGCCGGCGAGGAGGAGCCGGAGCTGCGGGCCACCGTCATGTCCTTCGGCTTCAAGTACGGCCTCCCCGTCGACGCCGACCTGGTCGCGGACTGCCGCTTCCTGCCCAACCCGCACTGGGTGCCCGAGCTGCGGCCGTACACCGGTCTCAACGACGAGGTCGCCACCTACGTGTTCAACCAGCCCGGCGCCAAGGAGTTCCTCGACCGCTACGCCGAGTTGCTGCACATCGTCAACGCCGGCTACCGCCGCGAGGGCAAGCGCTACGTGACCATCGCGGTCGGCTGCACCGGTGGCAAGCACCGCAGCGTCGCCATGTCCGAGCGCCTGGCCGCGCGACTGTCCGCCGACGGAGTGGAGACGGTGGTCGTCCACCGGGACATGGGGCGCGAGTGATCAGGACGACGCGGCGCTTGCGCCGGTCGGCAGGGCGCAGCGGGGCCACGCCCAAGGTCGTGGCATTGGGAGGCGGGCACGGACTGTCCGCCTCCCTGTCGGCTCTGCGGCGCATCACCCAGGACCTGACCGCGGTGGTCACGGTCGCCGACGACGGCGGCTCCAGCGGCCGCCTGCGCCAGGAGATGGGGGTGCTGCCGCCCGGCGACCTGCGCAAGGCGCTGGCCGCGCTGTGCGGCGACGACGAGTGGGGCCGCACCTGGTCCCAGGTCGTCCAGCACCGCTTCGTCAGCCAGGGCGAGCTGCACGGCCACGCCGTGGGCAACCTGCTGATCGTGGCGCTGTGGGAGCAGCTCGGTGACCCCGTGGCGGCCCTGGAGTGGGTGGGCCGGCTCCTCGGCGCCCACGGCAGGGTGCTGCCCATGTCCGCGGTGCCGCTGGAGCTCACGGCCACGGTGCGCGGTCACGACCCGGCGGAGCCGGACGAGGTCACGACCGTGCACGGCCAGGCCACCGTCGCCCTCACCCCCGGTGAGGTGCAGGAGGTGCAGTTGGTGCCGCACGACCCGCCGGCCGTCCCCGAGGCGGTGCAGTCCGTGCTCGACGCGGACTGGGTGGTGCTCGGCCCCGGATCCTGGTTCTCCTCCGTGATGCCCCACCTGCTGGTGCCCGATCTGGTGTCCGCGCTCATGGAGACCCGGGCCCGCAAGGTGCTCGCGCTCAACCTCGCGCCGCAACCTGGTGAGACCGAGGGCTTTTCTCCGCAGCGTCACTTGGAGGTTTTGGCCCGACACGCCCCTAAACTCACCATCGACGTGGTGCTGGCCGACGAGGCCGCCGTGCTCGACCGCGACAGCCTCATACAGGCAGCCGAGCGGTTGTCGGGCACGGTGGAGCTGGCCCGGGTCGCCGCCCCCGACGGGCCGCGGCACGATCCGGAACTGCTGGCGGCCGCGTTCGACCGGATTTTTCGTATGCATGGAAGGATCGGCCCATGGCGATGACGGCAGCGGTGAAGGACGAGATCTCCCGGCTTCCCGTCACCCGGACCTGCTGCCGCAAGGCGGAGGTCTCGGCGATCCTGAGGTTCGCGGGCGGACTGCACCTGGTCAGCGGACGCATCGTGATCGAGGCGGAGCTGGACACCGGGATCGCCGCCCGCAGACTGCGCAAGGACGTCCTGGAGATCTTCGGGCACTCCTCCGACCTGGTGGTCATGGCGCCCGGCGGGCTGCGCCGCGGCAGCCGGTACGTGGTGCGGGTGGTCGCCGGCGGTGACCAGCTGGCCCGCCAGACCGGGCTCGTGGACGGCCGCGGCCGTCCCATCCGGGGCCTGCCCCCGCAGGTCGTCTCCGGGGCCACCTGTGACGCCGAGGCCGCCTGGCGCGGGGCGTTCCTGGCCCACGGCTCGCTGACCGAGCCGGGCCGTTCCTCGTCCCTGGAGGTCACCTGCCCCGGCCCCGAGGCGGCCCTTGCCCTGGTCGGCGCCGCCCGCCGGCTGCAGATCGCCGCCAAGGCGCGCGAGGTGCGGAACGTCGACCGCGTGGTCGTCCGTGACGGTGACGCCATCGGCGCGCTGTTGACGCGGCTCGGCGCGCACGAGTCGGTGCTGGCGTGGGAGGAGCGGCGGATGCGGCGCGAGGTGCGCGCCACCGCCAACCGGCTCGCCAACTTCGACGACGCGAACCTGCGCCGCTCGGCCCGCGCCGCGGTGGCCGCGGGTGCGCGGGTGCAGCGGGCGCTGGAGATCCTCGGCGACGAGGTGCCCGAGCACCTCGCGGCGGCCGGCCGGCTGCGCATGGACCACAAGCAGGCCTCGCTGGAGGAACTGGGCTCGCTCGCCGAACCGCCGCTCACCAAGGACGCGGTGGCGGGCCGGATCCGGCGCCTGCTGGCGATGGCCGACAAGCGCGCCTCGGACCTCGGCATCCCGGGCACCGAGTCCAACCTGACCGAGGAGATGGTGGGCTGAACCCGCCGCGGCCCGCCCGCCCCGTCCGGTTACCGTTCCGTACGGCGGGCACCCGTGGCGCCGATGTCACCGCCGGGTGCCCGGGGAGGTAGGGTCGTCCTTGGTCGGGGACATCCCAATACGTCGCAGCCGGAGCGAAATGGCCTCCGGCACACCAGCGAGGAGATCGGTTCGTGACGATCCGCGTAGGCATCAACGGCTTTGGTCGCATCGGTCGAAACTTCTTCCGTGCCGCCCTGGACCAGGGTGCGGACATCGAGATCGTGGCTGTCAACGACCTGGGTGACACGGCCACCACCGCGCACCTGCTCAAGTACGACACGATCCTGGGCCGCCTGAAGGCCGAGGTCACGCACACCGCCGACTCCATCACCGTCGACGGCCACACCATCAAGGTGCTGTCCGAGCGCAACCCCGCCGACATCCCGTGGGGCGAGCTCGGCGTCGACATCGTGATCGAGTCCACCGGCATCTTCACCAAGGCCGCCGACGCCAAGAAGCACCTCGACGGCGGCGCCAAGAAGGTCATCATCTCGGCGCCCGCCTCCGACGAGGACATCACCATCGTGATGGGCGTCAACAACGAGAAGTACGACCCGGCGAAGCACAACATCATCTCCAACGCGTCCTGCACCACCAACTGTGTGGCGCCGATGGCCAAGGTCCTCGACGAGAACTTCGGCATCGTCAAGGGTCTGATGACCACCGTGCACGCGTACACCAACGACCAGCGCATCCTGGACTTCCCGCACAAGGACCTGCGTCGCGCCCGTGCCGCCGCGGAGAACATCATCCCGACCTCGACGGGTGCCGCGAAGGCCACCGCCCTGGTGCTCCCGCAGCTGAAGGGCAAGCTGGACGGCATCGCCATGCGCGTCCCGGTCCCGACCGGCTCCGTGACCGACCTGGTCATCGAGCTCGAGCGCGAGGTCACCAAGGACGAGGTCAACGCGGCCTTCCAGAAGGCCGCCGAGGGCCAGCTCAAGGGCATCCTGGAGTACACCGAGGACCCGATCGTCTCGTCGGACATCGTCAACTGGCCGGCCTCCTGCACCTTCGACTCCTCGCTGACGATGGCGCAGGGCAAGCAGGTCAAGGTCATCGGCTGGTACGACAACGAGTGGGGTTACTCCAACCGCCTCGTCGACCTGACCGTCTTCGTCGGCGGCCAGCTCTGACACCCGCTCGACCGCCCGCCATGCGATGAGGACAGGGTCCGGACGACGTGCCGTCGTCCGGGCCCTGTCCCATGACGTGGCGGTCGGAGCGATCCGACCAGTCAGGACCAAGGCAGGGGAGCCTCCACCATGAAGACGATCGACGAACTCGTCGACGAGGGGGTCGGCGGCAAGCGCGTGTTCGTGCGCGCCGACCTCAACGTGCCGCTGTCCGGCACGACCATCACCGACGACGGCCGCATCCGCGCCGTCGTACCGACCATCGCCAAGCTGGCCGAGGCCGGCGCCAAGGTGATCGTCGCCTCCCACCTGGGCCGCCCCAAGGGCGCGCCCGACCCGCAGTTCTCGCTCGCCCCCGTCGCGGCGCGTCTGGGTGAACTCCTGGGCACGCAGGTGGCGTTCGCGACCGACACGGTCGGCGAGAGCGCCCGCGGGACGGTGGACGCCCTCACCGACGGCTCGGTGGCGCTGCTGGAGAACCTGCGCTTCAACCCGGGTGAGACCAGCAAGGACGACGCCGAGCGCGGCGCCTTCGCCGGGCAGCTGGCCGAGCTGGCCGAGCTGTACGTCGGTGACGGCTTCGGCGCGGTGCACCGCAAGCACGCCTCCGTGTACGACCTCCCGGCCCGGCTGCCGCACGCCGCGGGCCTGCTGATCGCCACCGAGGTCACCGTGCTGAAGAAGCTCACCGAGGACGTGTCCCGTCCGTACGCGGTGGTGCTCGGCGGCGCCAAGGTCTCCG
Source organism: Streptomyces sp. PA03-5A (assembly GCF_033792725.1). NCBI lineage: Bacteria > Bacillati > Actinomycetota > Actinomycetes > Kitasatosporales > Streptomycetaceae > Streptomyces > Streptomyces sp. PA03-5A. The sequence goes on from NZ_JARAVL010000018.1 coordinate 38,350, forward strand.
ACAAGCTGGGGGTCATCGACCACCTGCTGGAGCGTGCCGACCGGATCCTGATCGGCGGCGGTATGGTCTACACCTTCCTCAAGGCCCAGGGCCACGAGGTGGGCAACAGCCTGCTGCAGGAGGACCAGATCCCCGCGGTCACCGAGTACCTGGAGCGCGCGAAGGCCAAGGGCGTGGAGTTCGTGCTGCCCGTGGATGTCGTCGCCGCCCCGTCCTTCCCGGATCTGAAGAACCCGGTCGACACCAACCCGCTGGTCGTCGGCGTCGACGCCATCCCCGCCGACGTGCAGGGCCTGGACATCGGTCCGGAGTCCCGCAAGCTCTTCGCCTCGAAGCTCGCCGACGCGGCCACCGTCTTCTGGAACGGCCCGATGGGCGTCTTCGAGCACCCCGACTACGCCGAGGGCACCCGCGCGATCGCCCAGGCGCTGATCGACAGCCCCGCGTTCACCGTGGTCGGCGGCGGCGACTCGGCCGCGGCCGTCCGTATCCTGGGCTTCGACGAGAACGCTTTCGGCCACATCTCGACCGGTGGTGGCGCGAGCCTCGAGTACCTCGAGGGCAAGACGCTCCCCGGCCTCGCCGCACTGGAGGACTGACCCGATGACCTCGCGCACGCCGATCATGGCGGGCAACTGGAAGATGAACCTCAACCACCTCGAGGCCATCCACCACGTCCAGAAGCTCGCCTTCGCGCTCAACGACAAGGACTTCGACGCCGTCGAGGCCGTCGTACTGCCGCCCTTCACCGACCTCCGGGGGGTGCAGACCCTGATCGAGGCCGACAAGCTGAAGATCAAGTACGGCGCCCAGGACCTGTCGCCGCACGACTCCGGTGCCTACACCGGTGAGATCTCCGGCTCGATGCTGGCCAAGCTGAAGTGCTCGTACGTGGTCATCGGCCACTCGGAGCGCCGCCAGTACCACCACGAGACCGACGAGCAGGTGAACGCCAAGGTCAAGGCGGCGTTCCGGCACGAGCTGACGCCGATCGTCTGCGTCGGCGAGGGCCTGGACGTCCGCAAGGCCGGTGAGCAGGTGGCGTACACCCTCGCCCAGGTCGACGGCGCCCTGAAGGACGTCCCGGCCGAGCAGGCCGCGACCCTGGTCGTCGCCTACGAGCCGGTGTGGGCCATCGGCACCGGCGAGGTCGCCACCCCCGAGGACGCCCAGGAAGTCTGCGGGGCGATCCGCGGCCGTCTGGCCGAGCTGTACGGCCAGGAGGTGGCCGACGCGATCCGCATCCAGTACGGCGGCTCGGTCAAGGCCGGCAACATCGCGGCGATCATGGCGCAGCCGGACGTGGACGGCGCCCTGGTCGGCGGCGCGGCGCTGGACCCGGAGGAGTTCGTCAGGATCATCCGCTTCCGCGACCAGTAAGTTTCGCGGCAGTAGGCTGTCGGGCCCTGCCCGAAGTACTCTGTCGGGGGTCGGAGCGCTGCATAGCAGGCAGCGGCCCGGCCCCCGCGTCGTCCTAGGTCACCGAGAGAGTTGGTCCAGCTGTGGTCATCGGGTTCTCCATCGCCCTCATCATCTTCAGCCTGCTGCTGTTGCTGCTCGTGCTGATGCACAAGGGCAAGGGCGGCGGTCTGTCCGACATGTTCGGCGGCGGCATGCAGTCGTCCGTCGGCGGTTCCTCGGTGGCCGAGCGCAACCTCGACCGGATCACGGTTGTCATCGGTCTGCTGTGGTTTGCGTGCATTGTCGCCCTCGGGCTTCTGCTGAAGTTCCAGAAGTGACCGAGTCCCCGGCTTCCGGGGAGAAGTGACGCTTCGTCGTCGGCGCGACTTATCATGGGAGCGCGTCATGGGATACGGTGCCCTTTCCCCGCAGGCGCGGGGGGTGGACCGGTCTCCGTAAACTGGGCGACCTCGCAGCACCATCACGCAGGGAGTTACGACCGTGGCAAGTGGCAACGCGATCCGTGGCAGTCGGGTCGGGGCGGGGCCGATGGGAGAGGCCGAGCGGGGCGAGTCCGCGCCGCGCCTGCGCATCTCCTTCTGGTGCTCCAACGGGCACGAGACCCGGCCGAGTTTCGCGAGCGACGCGCAGATCCCGGAGACCTGGGACTGCCCTCGCTGCGGCTTCCCGGCCGGACAGGACGAGGAGAACCCCCCGGCGCCGCCGCGCACCGAACCGTACAAGACGCACCTGGCGTACGTGCGGGAGCGGCGCAGCGCGGCCGACGGCGAGGCGATCCTCGCCGAGGCGCTCGCCAAGCTGCGCGGCGAGATCTGAGCCGTACCGGCTGAAACTCCATGGGCCCGGCCCGCGAGGAAGACCCTTCTTTCGCGGCCGGGCCCGTCGCGTCCCTTCGACTGTGCGTAACCAAAACGTATACTCCGTGTCGTGTCTCTGGTGATCGGCATCGATGCGGGCGGAACCCGGACGCGCGCCTACCTGGCCGAGGCGGCGCGCGAAGGCGTGGTGCTCGGCGAGGGCGAGGGCGGGCCCGGCAACGCGATGACCGTCGAACGTGTGGCGCTGACGCAGCACCTCGCGGACGCCATCCGCGGCGCGGTCCCGGAGGACCGCAGAGGCGAGGTCACGTCCGTCGTGGGCGGCTTCGCCGGTGCGGCGGTCGGCACCGGCCCCGAGACGGGGCACGAACTGGCGACCTCCTGTCTGCGGGCGGCGCTCGACAGCCACGGCGTCGGCACGCCCGAGGTGACGGTCTGCGGCGACATCGAGGTCGCCTTCGCCTCCGCGCCGGGCACGCCGGCGGACGGTCTGGCCCTGGTCGCCGGGACGGGAGCCGTCGCCGCGCGGATCGAGAAGCGCCAGCAGACCCTCGTCGCGGACGGCAACGGCTGGTTGATCGGCGACGAGGGCAGCGGGTTCTGGCTGGGCCGTGAGGTCATGCGGGCCGCCCTGCGCGCGCTGGACGGGCGCGGGCCGTGGACGATCCTCGTCGAGGGCGTGCTCTCCCACTACATGGGTTCCCCCGGAGGCCCGTACCTCGCGCAGGAGCGTCCCGGCGGCCACGAGTGCCACGTGCTGCGCAACCGTCTGGTGCCGCTGGTGTACGCCGAACCCCCGGTCAGGCTGGCCCGGTTGAGCCCGCTCGCCGTCACCGCCGACCGGGACGGCGACGAGGTCGCCGGTTCCCTGCTGGACGACGCCGCGGACGAACTCGCCGCCACCGTAGCCGCGCTGGACCCGCGCCCGGGCGAACCCCTGGTCGTCACCGGCGGGCTGCTGGGCCCGACGGGGCCGTTGCTCGGCCGGGTGGTGGCCCGTGCCGAGGAGATGGACCTGGACGTCCAGCCGGTGCGCGACGGCGGCGCGGGCGCGCTGGCGTTGGCCCGGCTGCGGGTGAACGGGGACTGAGCGGGAGCGAACCGGACGGTTCGGGCGGCGCCGACAGGAGGCGTCCACCGGGGGATTGACGTGGACTAGACCTCTCGTCCATCGTTTCGGAGGAGCATCCGCCGGATCACTGGACTCAGGGGGAATCGGCCATGGCCGACGACGTGACGACCACCGCCGCACGCTTCGCCGACGAGGCGAGGACGGTCATCGACCGCGTGGTCGCCGGCAACAAGGACTCCGTGGCCGCCGCCGCCCGGCTGATCGCCGACTGCGTCGCCGCGGACGGCATCGTCCAGGCCTTCGGGACCGGCCACTCGCAGGCCACGGCGCTGGAGATCGCCGGACGTGCCGGTGGGCTCATCCCCACCAACCGCATCGGGCTGTCGGACCTGGTGCTCCGGGGCGGCGAGGACCTCTCGGTGCTCTCCGACCCGTTGCTGGAGCGGTCGCCGGGGCTCGGCAAGCGTCTGTACGAACTGGCCGCCCCGCATCCGCGGGACGTCTTCGTCGTCATCTCCAACTCCGGCGTCAACAACTCGATCGTCGACTTCGCCCTGCACGTGAAGGACGCCGGCCACCCGCTGATCGCCCTCACCTCGCTGCGGCACACCCGTTCCGTCCCGGCGCTGCACGCCGGTGGCAAGCGCCTGGCCGACGTCGCCGACGTCGTCCTGGACAACGGCGCGCCGACCGGCGACGCCCTGCTCCCGCTGCCCGACGGCGGCTCGCTGTGCGGGATCTCCACGATCACCTCGGCCATGCTCGTCCAGATGACCGTCGCCGAGGCCGTCGGCCTGATGACCGCCGAGGGCCACCAGGCACCGGTGTACGTCTCGGCCAACGTCCCCGGCGGCTTCGAGCGCAACCTCGTCCTGGAGCGCCACTACGGGGAGAGACTGCACCGCGGAGGGTTCTGACCTGCGCGGACGCTGCGTTGTCAGTGGCCCCCGCTACGGTCTGTGACGAAGGTCGAGGACCGGTGAGCGGGGGGATCCATGAGCGTCGGCATCGTGCAGGGCCGGGAGCGCACGCCGCAGTGGCGGGGCGGGTTCGGGCGGCTGTGGACGGCCGCGGCGGTCTCGCGGTTCGGTGACGGGCTGCGGGCGGCGGCGCTGCCGCTGCTCGCCGTGGGCCTGACCGACTCGCCGCTGCTGGTCTCGCTCGTCACCGCCGCCGGCTTCGTGCCCTGGCTCGTCTTCGGGCTGCTCGGCGGGGCGGTGGCCGACCGGGTGGACCAACGGCGCGCCATGTGGGCCGTGGACGCCGTGCGGGGCGCGCTCACGGCCGTCTTCGCGTTCGCGGTGTGGCTGGACCGGGCGGGCATCGCGTTGCTGCTCATGCTGGCGTTCGCGCTGACCACACTGCAGACCCTCTTCGACAACGCGGCGACCTCACTGCTGCCGGCGGTCGTCCCCTCCCGGTCCCTGGGCCGCGCCAACGCCCGCCTGATGACCGGTCAGACCATAGCCGCGACCTTCCTCGCCGCGCCGCTGGTTCCGGTGCTGTTCGGCCTCACGGCCGCGCTGCCGTTCGGGGTGGACGCCCTCACCTACGCGGTCGCGGCCGGGCTGGTGGCCTCGCTGCGGCTGCCCGCACCCGAACGGGCGGCGCGGGCCGCGGGCCGCACCATGCGGCAGGACATCGCCGAGGGCATACGGGTGCTGTGGCGGGACCGCGTGCTCCGGGCGCTGTGCACGGCCAACACCGTGGTCAACGTGGGCATCGGCGCCCTGGTGGCGACCCTCGTCCTCCAGGTCACCGGCTGGCTCCACGCCGGGCGCACGGGATACGCCCTCGTGCTGGTCGCCTACGGGGCGGGCAGCGTGGCCGGGGGAGCGGCCGCGGGGCGGCTCTCCGCGCTGCTGGGCGGCCGCGTCAGGAGCCTCGCGCCGGGCCTGGCACTCCAGGCCGGCTGCCTGGTCGTGGCCGGCACCGTGCGCTCCCTGCCGGTGACCGCGGCCGCCCTGGCCGTCTTCGGTGCCCTCGGCATGGTGTGGAACGTCAACGAGACCACCCTGATGCAGCAGCGCACGCCCGCGAAGTTGCTGGGCAGGGTGAGCGCGGCCATGCGCACCCTGGGAGTGGCGGGGGCTCCGCTCGGCGCCCTGCTGGGCGGCGCCGCGGCGCAGATCCTCGGGCCGAACACCCCGCTGCTGCTCGCGGCCGCCGTGCTGGGCTGCGCGTTGCCTGTTCTTCGTCCGATCGTCACCACGCCAGACGGCGGAGGTGAAACAACGGCGTGCAGGTAATCAACTAGTTTGGACCTGCAGCAGGAGGACGAGGAGAAGTGGACTGATGTCCGATACCAACACGCAGGGCCGAACCCGTCTCGACCAGCGGCCCGAGTGGCACGCGCTCGCCGAGCACCACGAGGAGCTGGGCGCGACCCACCTGCGGGAGCTGTTCGCCGCCGACCCGGACCGCGCCCGGCGCTACACCGTGCAGGTCGGCGATCTCCATCTGGACTACTCCAAGCACCTGGTGACCGACGAGACGCTGCGTCTGCTGCGCGACCTCGCGGCGGCCACCGGTGTCGCCGCACTGCGGGACGCCATGTTCAGCGGCGAGAAGATCAACGTCACCGAGGACCGCGCCGTGCTGCACACGGCGCTGCGCGCCCCGCAGTCGGCCGAGATCACGGTCGACGGCGTCAACGTGGTGCCCGGGGTCCACCACGTGCTCACCCGGATGGGGAGCTTCGCCAACTCCGTCCGCACGGGCAAGTGGGTCGGCTCGACCGGACGCCGCATCAAGAACGTGGTGAACATCGGGATCGGCGGCTCCGACCTGGGACCGGCGATGGCCTACGAGGTGCTGCGCGCGTTCACCGACCGCGGGCTCACCTTCCGGTTCGTCTCCAACGTGGACGGCGCCGACCTCCACGAGGCGCTGCACGGACTGGACCCCGCCGAGACGCTGTTCATCGTCGCGTCCAAGACGTTCACCACCATCGAGACCATCACCAACGCCACCTCGGCGCGCGAGTGGCTGCTCGACGGGCTCGGCGGTGACCAGGACGCGGTGCGCTTCCACTTCGTGGCGGTGTCCACGAACGCGGCGGAGGTCTCCAAGTTCGGCATCGACACCGACAACATGTTCGAGTTCTGGGACTGGGTCGGCGGGCGTTACTCGTACCCGTCCGCCATCGGGCTCTCGCTGATGATCGCCATCGGCGAGGAGCAGTTCCGGGAGATGCTGGCCGGCTTCCACCTCGTCGACGAGCACTTCCGCACCGCCCCTCCGGAGGCCAACGCGCCGCTGCTGATGGGTCTGCTGGGCGTCTGGTACGGGCAGTTCTTCGACGCGCAGGCGCACGCCGTCCTGCCGTACAGCCACTACCTGTCGAAGTTCACGGCCTACCTGCAGCAGCTCGACATGGAGTCCAACGGCAAGTACGTGGACCGCGAGGGACGGCCCGTCGACTGGCAGACCGGGCCGGTCGTGTGGGGCACGCCCGGCACCAACGGGCAGCACGCCTACTACCAGCTGCTGCACCAGGGCACGAAGTTCATCCCCGCGGACTTCATCGGCTTCGCCAACCCGGTCGAAGAGCTGGAGCCGGCCTTCGCCGCCCAGCACGACCTGCTGATGGCCAACTTCTTCGCCCAGACGCAGGCGCTGGCCTTCGGCAAGACCAGCGAGGAGGTCCGTGCCGAGGGCGTCCCGGAGGCGCAGGTCCCGCACCGCACCTTCCGCGGCAACCACCCGACGACGACCGTCCTCGCCAAGGAACTGACCCCGTCGGTGCTGGGGCAGCTGGTGGCGCTCTACGAGCACAAGGTCTTCGTACAGGGCGCGGTCTGGAACATCGACTCCTTCGACCAGTGGGGCGTCGAGCTGGGCAAGGTCCTCGCCAAGCGTGTGGAGCCCGCCCTGACCGAGGGAGCCGAGGTGCCCGGTCTTGACGCGTCCTCCAAGGCCCTCGTGGCCACCTACCGGTCGCTGCGCGGCCGCTGAGACGCCGCAGACGCGGTAGAAGGACGCCGGGCGGGCTCCTCGGAGCCCGCCCGGCGTCCTGTGTCGCGTCCCGCGCCGGTCACCGCCTCACGGGGAGGACGGCGGGTACAGCTGCGGGGGCAGCTTCGCGGCGGCCGTACGGTCCAGCAGCCACAGCGTGCGGGCCCGCCCATGGGCACCCGCCGCCGGGGCCTGGATCTCACCGGGCCCGGACAGGGCGATGGCCACGGCGCCCGCCTTGTCCTCGCCCGCCGCCAGCAGCCACACCTCGCGGGCGGCACGGATGGCGGGCAGGGTGAGCGAGATCCGGGTCGGCGGCGGCTTAGGGGAGCCGTGCACGCCCACGACCGTGCGCTCGGTCTCGCGGACCCCGGGGTGCCCGGGGAACAGCGAGGCCACGTGCGTGTCCGGCCCCACGCCGAGCATCAGCACGTCGAAGGAGGGCACCGGCCCGTGGTCCTCGGGACCGGCAGCCGCCGCCAGTTCCTGGGCGTAGGCCTCGGCAGCGGCGTCCGCGTCGTTGCCGAGCGGCCCGTCCGAGGGCGGCATGGGATGGACCCGCGCCGGGTCGACCGGAACCGCGTCGAGCAGCGCCTCACGGGCCTGGGTCTCGTTGCGCTCCGGATCGCCCGAGGGCAGGAACCGCTCGTCGCCCCACCACAGGTCCAGCCGCGCCCAGTCCACCGCGTCCCTGGCCGGCGAGGCGGCCAGGGCGGCGAGCAGGGCGTTGCCGTTGCGTCCGCCGGTGAGCACCACCGAGGCGGAGCCGCGGGCGGCCTGGGCGTCCACGATCTTCGTGATCAGCCGGGCCGCCGCGGCCTGCGCCATCAGTTCCTTGTCCCGGTGGACCACCACCTGGGGGGCGGTCACGTGACGGCCGCCTTGTCCGAACCGCCGTTCTGGGCCGGCCCCGCCCCCGCGGCGGCCGGCTCGGCGGCGTCCTCGGCGCGCCCCAGCCGGTCCACGCCGAACTTGACCGCGGCCGCGTACGCCTCGTCGGGATCGAGCCGGCGCAGCTCCTCGGCGATCAGGTCCGAGGTCGCCCGCCGCTGCAACGCCACGTGCCGGTCCGGCTGGCCGGGGATGGCGAGCTCGGCCAGGGCGCCGGTCGGCCGGTCCAGGCAGATCTCGCCGTCCGCGGTCGCCAGCCGTACGGCGGTGATGCCGGGGCCGTCGGAGACCTTCCGCCTGACGGGCACACCGAGCCGCCGGGCGAGCCACAGCCCGAGCAGCTCCGTGCTCGGGTTGTACGCCTCGCCCTCGACGACGGCGCCCTTGACCGCTGCCTCCTTCTGGTCCAGGGCCGCGGCCAGCACGCTGCGCCACGGGGTGATCCGGGTCCAGGCGAGGTCGGTGTCGCCGGGGGTGTACGTCTCGGCGCGCAGTCCCAGTGCGGCGACCGGGTCCTCGGTGGCCGCCGCGTCGGTGATCCGGCGGGCCGCGAGCTGGCCCAGCAGGTCCTCGGCGGGGTTCGCCGGGGCGTCCTCGGGCCACCAGACGACGACGGGGGCGTCGGGCAGCAGCAGCGGCAGCACGACGCTCTCGGCGTGGTCGGCGAGTTCGCCGTGGAGGCGGAGCAGGACGGTCTCGCCGGTGCCGGACTCGCCGCCGACGCGCACCTCGGCGTCGAGGCGGGCGCTGCGCCGGTCGCGGGGGGAGCGGCCGGGGCGCTTGATGACGACCAGGATGCGCGAGGGGTGCTCGCGCGAGGCGTCGGAGGCGGCCTTGAGGGCGTCGTAGTGGTTGCCCTCGTCGGTGACGATGACGAGGGTCAGCACCATGCCGACGGCCGGACTGCCGATGGCCCTGCGCGCCTTGATCAGCGCGGAATTGATCTTGCTTGAAGTGGTCTCGGTCAGATCGATGTTCATGGCCGGCGCCAGCTCCTGCCGTCTCGTGCGAGCATCTCGTCCGCCGCCTTCGGACCCCAGGTGCCCGCGGTGTACTGCTCGGGCTTGCCGTGCCGGTCCCAGTACTCCTCGATCGGGTCGAGGATCCGCCAGGACTCCTCCACTTCCTGGTGCCGGGGGAAGAGGTTGGCGTCGCCGAGCAGGACGTCCAGGATCAGCCGTTCGTAGGCCTCCGGGCTGGACTCGGTGAAGGACTCGCCGTAGGCGAAGTCCATCGTCACGTCCCGGATCTCCATCGAGGTGCCCGGCACCTTGGAACCGAACCTGATCGTCACGCCCTCGTCCGGCTGGACCCGGATGACCAGGGCGTTCTGCCCGAGCTCCTCGGTCGCGGTGTTGTCGAACGGGGAGTGCGGGGCGCGCTGGAAGACGACCGCGATCTCGGTGACACGGCGGCCCAGGCGCTTGCCGGCGCGCAGGTAGAAGGGGACGCCGGCCCAGCGGCGGTTGTCGATGGCCAGCTTGATGGCGGCGTAGGTGTCGGTCTTGGACTTGGCGTCGATGCCGTCCTCCTCCAGGTACCCGAGCACCTCCTCCCCGCCCTGCCAGCCGTGCGCATACTGCCCGCGCACCGTGTGCCTGCCGAGGTCCGACGGCAGCTTGACCGCCTGCAGCACCTTGAGCTTCTCCTGCACCAGCGACTTGGCGTCGAAGGAGGCGGGCTCCTCCATGGCGGTCAGCGCGAGGAGTTGGAGCAGGTGGTTCTGGATGACGTCGCGCGCGGCGCCGATCCCGTCGTAGTAGCCCGCGCGGCCGCCGATGCCGATGTCCTCGGCCATCGTGATCTGCACGTGGTCGACGTAGGAACGGTTCCACAGCGGCTCGAACATCGTGTTGGCGAACCGCAGCGCCAGGATGTTCTGGACCGTCTCCTTGCCCAGGTAGTGGTCGATCCGGAAGACGTCCTGGGAGCGGAAGACCTGGTGGACGACCTGGTTGAGCTCCTGGGCGCTGGCCAGGTCGTGACCGAAGGGCTTCTCGATGACGGCGCGTCGCCAGGAGCCCTCGGGCGGGTCGGACAGCCCGTGCTTCTTCAGCTGCTGGACCACGGTCGGGAAGAACTTGGGCGGCACCGAGAGGTAGAAGGCGAAGTTGCCGCCGGTACCGCGGGCCTTGTCCAGTTCGTCGACCGTGCCGCGCAGCTTCTCGAAGGCCTGGTCGTCGTCGAAGTCGCCGGGGACGAACCGCATCCCCTCGGAGAGCTGCTGCCAGACCTCCTCGCGGAAGGGGGTGCGCGCGTGCTCCTTGACGGAGTCGTGGACGACCTGCGCGAAGTCCTCGTCCGCCCAGTCGCGGCGGGCGAAGCCGACGAGCGAGAAGCCCGGCGGCAGCAGCCCGCGGTTGGCCAGGTCGTACACGGCAGGCATCAGCTTTTTACGTGACAAATCGCCCGTGACGCCGAAGATCACCAGGCCCGACGGTCCCGCGATGCGCGGGAGCCGTCGGTCCGATGCGTCACGCAGCGGGTTGGCGCTGCTCAACGTGCTTACGCCTCCTTCGGCGCCAGGCGCTTGAGCTCGGCCTCGGTCGAGCCCAGCAGCTCGTTCCAGGACGCCGCGAACTTCTCGACGCCCTCGTCCTCCAGCAGCTGGACGACGTCGTCGTACGAGATGCCGAGCGCGGCGATCGCGTCCAGCTCGCCCTGGGACTGCTCGTACGTGCCGCGGATGGTGTCGCCGGTGACCTCACCGTGGTCGGCCACCGCGTCGAGCGTGGCCTCGGGCATGGTGTTGACGATGCCCGGGGCGACCAGCTCGGTCACGTACAGGGTGTCGGGGTAGGACGGGTCCTTCACGCCGGTGGAGGCCCACAGCGGACGCTGCTTGTGCGCGCCCTCGTGCTCCAGCGCCTGCCAGCGGTCGGAGGAGAAGACCTCCTCGTACGCCTGGTAGGCGAGCCGGGCGTTGGCGACGGCGGCCTTGCCCTTGAGGGACTTGGCCTCGTCGCTGCCCAGCTTCTCCAGGCGCTTGTCGATCTCGGTGTCCACCCGCGAGACGAAGAAGGAGGCCACCGAGCGGATCAGGGAGAGGTCCAGGCCCGCGGCCCGGGCCTTCTCCAGGCCCGCCAGGTAGGCGTCCATGACCTCGCGGTAGCGCTCCAGGGAGAAGATCAGCGTGACGTTGACGCTGATGCCCCGGCCGATCACCTCGGTGATGGCCGGCAGGCCCGCCTTGGTGGCCGGGATCTTGATCAGGGTGTTGGGCCGGTCAACCAGCCAGGCGAGCTGCTTGGCCTCGGCGATGGTGGCGGCGGTGTTGTGCGCCAGACGCGGGTCGACCTCGATGGACACCCGGCCGTCCTGGCCGCCGCTGGCGTCGTACAGCGGGCGCAGCACGTCGGCGGCGTCGCGCACGTCAGCGGTGGTGATCATGCGCAGGGCCTCGTCCACCGTCAGCTTCCGGGCGGCGAGGTCGGTGAGCTGCTGCTCGTAGCCGTCCCCGCTGGAGATCGCCTTCTGGAAGATCGAGGGGTTGGTGGTGACACCGACCACGTGGCTCTGGTCCATGAGCTCGGCCAGGTTGCCGGAGGTGATCCGCTTGCGGGACAGGTCGTCGAGCCAGATCGCCACGCCCTCGTCGGAGAGGCGCTTGAGTGCGTCTGTCATGGGTTCTGCATCTCCTCGGTACGTCGTATGGGTCCGTGCGTCAGCGTGCGGCGGCGGCGAGCGAGTCGCGCGCTGCGGCGGCCACGGCCTCCGCGGTCAGACCGAACTCGCGGTAGAGGACCTTGTAATCGGCGCTTGCCCCGAAGTGCTCCAGGGACACGATCCGGCCCGCGTCACCGACGAAACGGTGCCAGGTCAGCCCGATGCCGGCCTCGACGGCGACCCGCGCCCGCACGTTCGGCGGGATGACGCTGTCGCGGTAGGCCTGGTCCTGCTCCTCGAACCACTCCACGGACGGCATGGAGACCACGCGCGCCGGGATGCCGTCGGCCTGCAGCTGCTCGCGGGCCTCGACGGCCAGCTGCACCTCGGAGCCGGTCGCGATCAGGATCACCTGAGGCTGGCCGCCCTCGGCGTCGAACAGCACGTACCCGCCCTTGGCCGCGTCCTCGTTCGCCGGGTAGGTCGGCACGTTCTGCCGGGTCAGCGCCACGCCGTGCGGGGCGGGCTTGGCCGTGTGGCGGCGCAGGATCTCCGCCCAGGCGATCGCCGTCTCGTTGGCGTCGGCCGGCCGGACGACGTTGAGGCCGGGGATGGCGCGCAGCGCTGCCAGGTGCTCGATCGGCTGGTGGGTCGGGCCGTCCTCGCCCAGGCCGATGGAGTCGTGCGTCCAGACGTAGGAGACCGGCAGCTTCATCAGCGCCGCCAGGCGGACCGCCGGGCGCATGTAGTCGGAGAACACCAGGAAGGTGCCGCCGTAGACGCGGGTGTTGCCGTGCAGCGCGATGCCGTTCATGGTCGAGCCCATGGCGTGCTCGCGGATGCCGAAGTGCACGGTGCGGCCGTACGGGTTCGCCTCCGGCAGCGGGTTGTCCGCCGGGAGGAACGAGGACGAGGCGTCGATGGTGGTGAGGTTCGAGCCCGCCAGGTCGGCGGAGCCGCCCCACAGCTCGGGGATCACGCCGCCCAGCGCCTTCAGCACCTCACCGGAGGCCTTGCGGGTGGCGACGTCCTTGCCCGCGGGGAACTCCGGGACGACGTCCTCCCAGCCGGCCGGGAGCTCGCCGGCGTGGATACGGTCGAAGGTCCTGGCCCGCTCCGGGTTGGCGGAGCGCCACTCCTCGAACCGCTTGGTCCACTCCGCGTGGGCCTCGCGGCCGCGGTCGGCGACCTTGCGTGCGTGCGCCAGCACCTCGGGGACGACCTCGAAGTCCTGCTCGGGGTCGAAGCCCAGCACCTTCTTGGTGGCCGCGACCTCGCTGTCGCCCAGTGCCGAGCCGTGGGCGGCCTCGGTGTTCTGCGCGTTCGGGGCGGGCCAGGCGATGATCGTGCGGGCCGCGATGATCGAGGGGCGGTCGGTGACGGCCTTGGCCTTCGCGAAGGCGGCGTACAGGGCCTGGACGTCGAAGTCGCCCGAGGGGTCCTGCTCGATGCGCTGCACGTGCCAGCCGTAGGCCTCGTAGCGCTTCAGCACGTCCTCGGAGAAGGCGGTCGCGGTGTCGCCCTCGATCGAGATGTGGTTGTCGTCGTAGAGGGCGATCAGATTGCCCAGCTTCTGGTGCCCGGCCAGCGAGGACGCCTCGGCGGAGATGCCCTCCTCCAGGTCGCCGTCGGAGACGATCGCCCAGATGGTGTGGTCGAAGACCGACTCGCCCGGCGCCGCGTCCGGGTCGAACAGGCCGCGCTCGTAGCGGGCGGCCATCGCCATGCCCACCGCGTTGGCGACACCCTGGCCCAGCGGGCCGGTGGTGGTCTCCACACCCGTCGTGTGACCGTGCTCGGGGTGGCCGGGGGTGCGCGAGCCCCAGGTGCGGAAGGCCTTGAGGTCCTCCAGCTCCAGGCCGTACCCCGAAAGGAAGAGCTGCGTGTAAAGCGTCAGGGACGTGTGTCCCGGCGAGAGGACGAAGCGGTCGCGACCGGTCCACCCGGCGTCCGAGGGGTCGTGCCGCATCAGCTTCTGGAACAGCAGGTAGGCCGCGGGGGCGAGGCTCATCGCCGTACCCGGATGGCCGTTGCCGACCTTCTGCACGGCATCCATCGCCAGAACCCGGGCGGTGTCAACCGCACGCCTGTCAAGCTCGGTCCACTCCAGCTCGGTGGTGGTCGGCTCGGTGCTCACCTGAGAGGGCTCCTCTCCACATGTATTACGCCGGTGACGAAGTGCACACCGGGCGTTGCCGAGCCTACCCCTGCACGTACGTGCACCTATTCGAGTGCGGGCTCGACGCCTGCGGCAACCGATCCCCGGGCAGCCACATTCCCTCCCCGGCACCGGTGGTGTCACCAGCGTGCCCCGGTCAGCGTTTCTTCGCCTGTTGAACACAGAACACCTTCAGGTTGCGCCTCTCTTGCGCTATGGAGGCCAACACGTGCCACCCCCGAGCGCGGGTGGAGTATCCGCTACGTCTAAAGTGGCGTGGTACGCGCAAGCGGAGCCGCTTGCTGGACTTTTCCTCAGGGGTGTTCGTGACGGCCGTCGAATCCCGGCCCGCCGGAGCCATCGGATCGAGCCATCGCCACCGGCCGTTCGGTGCCCGTGTGATGGCGTTCGTGGCGCTGACCAAGCCGCGCATCATCGAGCTGCTGCTCATCACGACGGTTCCGGTGATGTTCCTTGCGGCGGGTGGTGTGCCCGACCTCTGGCTGGTCGCGACGACCATGATCGGCGGCTACATGTCGGCGGGCGGCGCGAACGCCCTCAACATGTACATCGACCGTGACATCGACGCGCTCATGCACCGTACGGAGCAGCGCCCGCTGGTGACCGGCATGGTCGCGCCGTGGGAGTGCCTGGTCTTCGGCATCACGCTTTCGGTGGTTTCCACCGCCTGGTTCTGGGTGCTCGTCAACCCGCTGTCGGCGGCGCTGTCCCTCACGGCCATCCTCTACTACGTCTTCGTCTACACCCTCGGCCTCAAGCGCCGCACGGCCCAGAACATCGTCTGGGGCGGCATCGCGGGCTGCATGCAGGTGCTCATCGGGTGGTCGGCGGTGCGGGACGAACTGGCCTGGGCGCCGTTCGTCCTCTTCCTCGTCCTCTTCTTCTGGACGCCGCCGCACTACTGGCCGCTGTCGATGAAGGTGAAGGACGACTACGCGCGCGTCGGCGTGCCCATGCTGCCGGTCGTGGCGGGCAACGTCGTGGTGGGCCGGCAGATCGTCATCTACAGCTGGGTGATGGTGCTGGTCTCGCTCACCCTGTGGTGGCCGCTCGGCGCGGCGGGCTGGTTCTACGCGGCCGCCGCCGTGCTGCTGGGCGCCTTCTGGCTGGTCGAGGCGCACGCCCTGTACGGGCGGGCGAAGGCCGGTGTGGTCGGCGCCAAGCTGAAGGAGATGCGGCTGTTCCACTGGTCGATCACCTACGCGACGCTGCTGTTCGTCGCCGTCGCCGTGGACCCCTTCCTGCGCTGATTACCGGCGGGTAGCATTCCCTTCATGGCAGAGACCCAGGAAGCAGTCACCCAGGCCGCGGACCGCCGGGCCGCGGCCCGTGCCGAGCGCCGCGCCGCCCGCCTGGCGAAGCAGATCACCGCGTTCGCCAAGAGCCACGGCGGCGGCGCCGAGGGCCAGATCGCGTACATCGGCGAGGTCGGCACCCGCATCGTGCTCGTCGGCGAGAACGGCGAGTGGGGCGACCTGGTGGCGCCCACGTACGACATCGCCCGCAGCGCCGTCGAGCGCTCCGGGATCACGGTGCACGAGTCCTTCGACGGCGACCTGGCGGCCAAGGTGCGCACCGGCCGCTACGAGTGGTCGCGGATGGCCGGGATCCAGATCGGCGGACGCGCCAACACCTGACGCCGGGCCCGCCCGTTAGGACCACCATGGGAGTGGTCCGGTCGACCGGACGGGCCGGTACGAGGAGGCGTCGGTGGAGACCGAGGAACGGGACGAACGGCGGCTGACGGCCCGCCGGGAAGCGGCGCGGCTGTCCGCGGAGGGCGTGCGCGCGGTCGCCGTCAGCTGGGTCGACAACGCGGGCATCAGCAGGGCCAAGACCGTGCCGCCCGCCCGGCTGCCGCACGCCGCGCACCGCGGGGTGGGCATGTCGCCGGTCTTCGACGTCTTCACCTCCGACGACGCCATCACCTCCTCCCCGCACATCGCCGGCCCCGACGGTGACCTGCGTCTCTTCCCCGACCTGGACCGCCTCACCGTGCTGGCCGCCCGCCCCGGCTGGGCCTGGGCCCCGGCCGACCGCTACGACCAGGAAGGCCGCCCGCACCCCGCCTGCCAGCGGCTGTTCGCCCGGCGCATGACGGAGCGGGCCGCCGAGCGCGGCCTGGAGCTGCGGATGGGCTTCGAGACCGAGTGGGTCGTGGTCAAGGACGACGGCAGCGGCGACTGGGCCTCCCGCGGCCCGGCCTACGGCCTGACGCGGGTGACCGAACTCTCGGACTACCTGCTCGACCTGCACGACGCGCTCGCCGCGCAGCGCATCGAGGTGCTGCAGGTGCACCCCGAGTACGCGCCCGGCCAGTTCGAGGTCTCCACCGCGCCCGCCGACCCGGTGCGCGCCGCCGACGAGGTCGTCCTCGTCCGCGAGACCGTACGCGCCGTCAGCGCCGCCCACGGCCTGCGCGCCTCCTTCGCCCCGACCGTCGTCGCCGGGCAGGTAGGCAACGGCTGCCACCTGCACCTGAGCCTGCGCGAGCACGGGCACAACCTGCACCGCGACCCCAGCACCCCGTACGGCCTGGCGCCCGCCGCGAACACCTTCCTGGCGGCCGTGCTCGACGCCCTGCCCGCCCTCTGCGCCATCGGCGCCCCGTCCCCGGCCAGCTACCTGCGGCTCGTCCCCTCCCACTGGGCCGGCGTGCACCGCTGCTGGGGCGTGGAGAACCGCGAGGCGGCGCTGCGCCTGGTGCCGGGCGAGTCCGACGACCCCGACGGCGGCCACGCCGAGCTCAAGCCGTTCGACGCGGCGGCCAACCCCTATCTCCTGGTCGGCTCCGTCATCGCGGCGGGCCTGGCCGGCCTGCGCGACGGCGCGGGAACGCTGCCCCCTCCGGTCAGCGGCGATCCCGGCGAGCGCGGCGACCAGAAACGGCTGCCGACCTCGCTCAGCGAGGCCGTCTCGCACCTGGTGCGCAGCGGGACGCTGAAGGAGGCGCTGGGGGAGGCGCTGTTCGGCGCGGTGGTCGCGGTGCGGCGCGCCGAGTCCGAGGCTTTGGCCGAGTACGGTCCCGCCGAGCTCGCGGAGGCCACCCGGTGGCGCTGGTGATCGAGCTGCCGCCGCTGGTCGACCACCACTGCCACGGCGTCGTCCGCGGCGAGCTCGGCATCGCGGCCTTCGAGGGGTACCTCACCGAGTCCGACGCGCCCGCGGCGCCCGGCACCACCTACTTCGACACCCAGACCGGCTTCGCCGTGCGCCGCTGGTGCCCGCCGCTGCTCGGCCTGGAGCCGCACTGCCCGCCGGCGAGCTACCTCGCACGGCGCCGTGAGCTCGGGTCGCACGAGACCACGCACCGGCTGCTGCACGGCAGCGGCATCGGCACGTACGTCGTCGACACCGGACTGACGGGCGACCTGACGACGCCCGCGGAGCTGGCCGCGGCGGGTGGGGGAGCGCAGCGGGAGATCGTGCGGCTGGAACGGCTCGCCGAGGACGTCGCCGGGACCTGCGACTCGCCCGGGGCCCTGGTCGAGGGCATCGCCGAGGCGGTCCACGCCGCCGCGCGCACCGCCGCCGGCTTCAAGTCGATCGCCGCCTACCGCCACGGACTGGGCCTGGCCCCGGAGCCCCCGGCGCCCGGTGAGGTGCGGCACGCCGCCGGGGCGTGGCTGGACGCGCGGCGCGCCGGCGGCACCCGGCTCGACCACCCCGTCCTGCTGCGGCACCTGCTGTGGACGGCCGTCGCGACCGGGCTGCCGCTGCAACTGCACACCGGATTCGGCGACCCGGACCTGCGGCTCGACCACGCCGATCCGGCGCTGCTGACGGACTTCGCCCGGGCGACCGCGGGCACGGGGATCGCCCTGGTGCTGCTGCACTGCTACCCGTACCACCGTCAGGCGGCCTACCTGGCGAACGTCTTCCCCCACGTGCACGCGGACGTGGGTCTGGCCCTCACCCATGTGGGGGCACGGGCGGGCGCGGTCCTCGCGGAGTTCCTGGAGCTGGCGCCGTTCGGGAAGCTGCTGTTCTCCACGGACGCCTACGGGCTGCCCGAGCTGTACGTGACCGGCGCCGAGGTCTTCCGCGGCGCGGTGCGCGACGTGCTGGGCGGCTGGGTCGCGGACGGTGCCTGGTCGGCGGCCGACGCCCGGCGCGTCGCGGCCATGGTGGCCGCGGACAACGCGCGACGGCTGTACCGGCTCGGCTGACCGGGCCGGTGGCGGCTAGGCGGCCGGCGCGGGCTCGGGGGCGGCTGCGACGGCCTCGGTCACCGGCGCCTCGCCGGGCTCGGTCTCCGGCCGCTCCCGCATCGACAGCAGCACCCGCAGCACCGCGATCCACACCAGCGTCGAGCCGAGCATGTGGAGGGCCACCAGCACCTCGGGCAGCTTCGTGAAGTACTGGACGTAGCCGATGACGCCCTGCGCCAGCAGCACGATCAGCAGGTCCCGCACCCGGGCCCGCGGTCCCCCGGGGGCGTCGACGGCGCGCAGCACGAACCACAGCGCGATCGCCAGCCCGCACACCACCCACGCCAGGTCGGCGTGGAGCTGCGAGATGGTCTCCCACTTCACCGGGACGCGCGGCACATCGCTGCTGTCGCCCGCGTGCGGCCCCGCCCCCGTCACGAGCGTGCCGACCGCGATGAGCGCCGCGGAGGCGGCGACCAGCACCCACGCCAGCTGCCTGACCGGCTTGCCGACCAGGGGGCGCGGTCCCGCGTCGCCCTCGCCGGCCCGCTGCCACATCAGCAGCGCGACGGCGATCAGCGCGCTGGAGAGCAGGAAGTGCGCGGCGACGGTGTACGGGTTGAGACCGGTCAGGACGGTGATGCCGCCGAGTACGGCGTTGCCCATGACGACCCAGAACTGGGCCCAGCCCAGCCGGGTCAGCCCGCGCCGCCACGGCTCCGCGGCCCGCGCGGCGATGATCGCCCAGCCGACGGCCGCGCACAGCACGTAGGTCAGCATGCGGTTGGCGAACTCGATCGCCCCGTGCAGCCCCATGGCGCCGGTCGCGGTGAGGCTGTCGTCGGTGCACTTGGGCCAGGTCGGGCAGCCGAGACCGGAACCGGTCAGCCGGACGGCGCCGCCGGTCACCACGATGACGACGCTCATCACGAGCGCGGCCAGCGCGGCCCGCCGGACCGTCTCGGGGGACGGGGTCCAGCGCTGGGCGATGAAGGCCAGGGGGTTTCGCACGGCTTGGCCTGCTTGGCTGAGATTCGGCACGGCCACCATCGTAGGGGCCCCCTTGTGCATTCCTTCACGAGGGGGACGCCCAGGGGAGGGGACGGGGACAGAAGCGGCGTCGACCAGCGGAAGGACGCCGGCTTCGCCCACTACGGGGACCGCGTCATTCCCACCTGAACCAGCGCGCCGCCGCGCCGAGCCCCAGCACCGCCCACACGGCAAGGATCCCGAGGTCGCCCCAGGGCACGCCCGCGCCGTGCTGGAGGACGTCGCGCAGACCGTCCGACAGGGCCGAGATCGGCAGCAGTTCCAGGACGGAGCGCGCAGCGCCGGGGAACCTGTCGAGCGGCACGATCACCCCGCCGCCGACGAGCAGCAGCAGGAAGACCAGGTTCGCGGCGGCGAGCGTGGCCTCGGCGCGGAGTGTGCCGGCCATCAGCAGGCCGAGGCCGGAGAAGGCCGCCGTGCCCAGGGCGAGCAGCAGGAGCACCGAGAGCGGGTTGCCGTGCGGCGACCAGCCCAGGGCGAACGCGATCACGGTGAGCAGGACGACCTGGAGGATCTCGGTGACCAGCACGGAGCCGGTCTTGGCGGTCATCAGCGCCCAGCGCGGCAGCGGCGACGCACCGAGCCGCTTGAGCACGCCGTAGCGCCGCTCGAAACCGGTGGCGATGGCCTGGCCGGTGAAGGCGGTGGACATCACGGCCAGCGCGAGGACGCCGGGGGCCAGGAAGTCGACGGCCTTGCCGGCGCCGGTGTCGACGATGTCGACGGCGCTGAAGAGCACCAGCAGCAGCGTGGGGATGACGACGGTCAGCAGCAGCTGCTCGCCGTTGCGCAGCAGCATCCGGGTCTCCAGTGCCGTCTGCGCGCCGATCATCCGGGGCAGCGGGGCCGCGCCGGGGTCGGGGGTGAAGGTGCCGGTGGCGGTCACGAACGCAGCTCCTTGCCGGTGAGCTCCAGGAAGACGTCCTCCAGGGTGCGCCGCTCGACCGCGAGGCGGTCGGGCATCACGCCGTGCTGGGCGCACCAGGAGGTGACGGTGGCCAGCATCTGCGGATCGACCTTGCCCTCGATGCGGTAGCTGCCCGGGGTGAGCTCCACGGCGGCGGAGTCGGCGGGCAGTGCCTTGAGCAGCGAGGCGAGGTCCAGGCCCGGGCGGCCGTTGAAGCGCAGGGTGTTCTCCGCGCCGCCGCGGCACAGTTCCTCGGGGGTGCCGCTCGCTATCACGCGGCCCTTGTCGACGATCGCGACGTCGTCCGCGAGCTGCTCGGCCTCGTCCATGAAGTGCGTGGTCAGGACGACGGTGACGCCGTCGGCGCGCAGCTCGCGCACCAGCTCCCAGGTGGCGCGGCGGGCCTGCGGGTCCAGTCCGGCCGTCGGCTCGTCCAGGAACACCAGCTCCGGGCGGCCCACGACGGCCATCGCGAGCGCCAGACGCTGCTGCTGGCCGCCGGAGAGCCGGCGGTACGGGGTACGGCCGCAGGACTCCAGGCCGAGCCGTTCGATCAGCAGCGCGGGGTCGAGGGGGTGGGCGTGCAGCTTGGCGGTGTGCCGCAGCATCTCCTCGGCGCGGGCACCGGCGTACACGCCGCCGGACTGCAGCATCACGCCGATCCGGGGCCGCAGCGCGGCGGTCTCCCGTACCGGGTCGAGCCCCAGCACGCGGACCCGGCCCCCGTCGGGACGGCGGTACCCCTCGCAGGTCTCGACGGTCGTGGTCTTGCCGGCTCCGTTGGGTCCGAGCACGGCGGCCACGGTGCCCCGGGCGACGGTCAGGTCGAGCCCGTCCACCGCGGTCTTGGGGCCGTATCGCTTGACCAGTCCGGTCACCTCGACCGCGGGGTCCATTCGCATGACGGGAAGTCTACGAACCCCCGGGGCGCGCTCCGCCGGGAGGGCGGCGCCCGATGCCGCCGCCGCCGGTCGCGGCGGGCGGGGGCCGGGTCCCGGGCACCGGCGAAGATCGTTTCCGCAGGTCAGGTTAGGTTTCCCTAAGTGATGCAGCAGACATCCGCCCGGGGGACCGCCGCTTGCCTCTCCGAGATGAATTACGCAACACTGGTCTTGTGAAAAACGTGTCCGAGGCTCAGGAGGAGCAGACGACCGGGGAGCGGAGCACCCGCAACCGGGTCGCCAGGTCCGTCCTGGTCCACGGGCCGTCGACCGCCGCCGACCTGGCGGAACGGCTCGGGCTGACCCAGGCGGCCGTACGTCGCCACCTGGACGCGCTCCTTGCCGAGGGCATGGTGGAGCCGCGTGAGAAGCGGGTGTACGGGAACCGCGGCCGCGGCCGCCCGGCCAAGGTGTTCGCGCTGACCGACTGCGGCCGCGACGCCTTCGACCAGGCCTACGACCAGCTCGCCGCCGACGCCCTGCGCTGGATCGCCGAGTCCGCCGGAGGCGGGGAGGAGGGCGACGCCGCGGTGTCCGCCTTCGCCCGCGCCCGGGTCGCCGCGCAGGCCGAGCGCTACCGGGCGGTCGTCGAGGCGGCCGACCCCGAGGAGCGCACGCAGGCGCTCGCCAAGGCCCTCAGCCAGGACGGGTACGCTGCCACCACGCGCGGCGCGCCCGCCTCCGCCGGGGAGCAGCTCTGCCAGCACCACTGCCCGGTGGCCCACATCGCCGAGCAGTTCCCGCAGCTGTGCGAGGCGGAGGCCGAGGTCTTCTCGCGCCTGCTCGGCACCCATGTACAACGGCTGGCGACCATCGCGCACGGAGACGGTGTCTGCACCACCTTCGTGCCGAAGACCGCGTCGCCGGCCGGAACCACCGCACCGACCAACACCGCAAGCAACGCCGGGAGGAACCCCGCATGACTGCCCCCCTGGAGACGGCTCACCCTGAACTCGAGGGTCTGGGCAACTACGAGTATGGCTGGGCCGACTCGGACGTAGCCGGTGCCGCCGCCCGTCGAGGTCTGAGCGAGGACGTCGTCCGCGACATCTCCGCGAAGAAGGACGAGCCCGAGTGGATGCTCAAGCTGCGTCTCAAGGGCCTGAAGCTCTTCGGGAAGAAGCCCATGCCCACCTGGGGCTCGGACCTGTCCGGCATCGATTTCGACAACATCAAGTACTTCGTGCGGTCCACGGAGAAGCAGGCGGAGTCCTGGGAGGACCTGCCCGAGGACATCAAGAACACCTACGACAAGCTGGGCATCCCCGAGGCGGAGAAGCAGCGGCTGGTCGCGGGTGTGGCCGCGCAGTACGAGTCGGAGGTCGTCTACCACCAGATCCGCGAGGACCTGGAGGAGCAGGGCGTCATCTTCCTGGACACCGACACGGCGCTGAAGGAGCACCCGGAGCTGTTCCAGGAGTACTTCGGCACGGTCATCCCGGCGGGTGACAACAAGTTCGCCTCCCTGAACACCGCGGTGTGGTCCGGCGGCTCCTTCATCTACGTGCCGAAGGGCGTGCACGTCGAGATCCCGCTGCAGGCCTACTTCCGGATCAACACCGAGAACATGGGCCAGTTCGAGCGGACGCTGATCATCGTCGACGAGGACGCCTACGTCCACTACGTCGAGGGCTGCACGGCGCCGATCTACAAGTCGGACTCCCTGCACAGCGCCGTGGTCGAGATCATCGTGAAGAAGGGCGGCCGTTGCCGCTACACGACGATCCAGAACTGGTCGAACAACGTGTACAACCTGGTCACCAAGCGCGCCGTGGCGTACGAGGGCGCGACCATGGAGTGGGTCGACGGCAACATCGGCTCCAAGGTGACGATGAAGTACCCGGCCGTCTACCTGATGGGCGAGCACGCCAAGGGCGAGACGCTGTCGATCGCCTTCGCGGGCGAGGGCCAGCACCAGGACGCCGGCGCCAAGATGGTGCACATGGCGCCGAACACCTCCTCCTCGATCGTCTCCAAGTCGGTGGCCCGCGGCGGTGGCCGCACCTCCTACCGCGGCCTGATCGAGATCGGCGAGGGCGCCGCCGGCTCCAAGTCGAACGTGCTGTGCGACGCGCTGCTGGTGGACACGATCTCCCGCTCGGACACCTACCCGTACGTGGACGTCCGCGAGGACGACGTGTCGATGGGCCACGAGGCGACCGTCTCCAAGGTCAGCGAGGACCAGCTCTTCTACCTCATGAGCCGCGGCCTGGAGGAGACCGAGGCGATGGCCACCATCGTCCGCGGCTTCGTGGAGCCGATCGCGCGCGAGCTGCCCATGGAGTACGCGCTGGAGCTCAACCGGCTGATCGAGCTGCAGATGGAGGGCGCGGTCGGCTGACGCCCGGCTGCTCCGTCCACCACGAACCGATGCCCCTGCAGGGCCGTGAGCGAGCCAACGGGCGCGCCGCTTCCGAAAGTGACGAGACCAAGCGAGGAACGAGCGCAGTGTCGAGGAACGTCGGAAGCGGATTCGAGCGCCCGGAGGCGAGCGAGCACACATAGGCAGAAAGAGGCAGTAAGACAGCCATGGCTGAAACCATCCCGGCCGCCGGTGCCACCACCGAAGGCGCCATCCAGGTCGGCCAGCCCCGGGACGCCCGGGTCAGCGCGCCCGCGTCCTACGACGTGGCCGACTTCCCCGTGCCGAACGGCCGCGAGGAGGAGTGGCGCTTCACCCCGCTGGAGCGGCTGCGCGGTCTGCACGACGGCACCGCCGTCGCGACCGGTGGCGGCGTCAAGGTCGAGGTGAACGCCCCCGCGGGCGTCACCGTCGAGACCGTCGGCCGGGACGACGCCCGGGTCGGCAAGGCGGGCAAGCCGGTGGACCGGGTCGCCGCCCAGGCCTACAGCTCCTTCGAGAAGGCGTCGGTCATCTCCGTCCCCAAGGACGCGGTGCTTACCGAGCCGGTGCGGATCTCGGTGCACGGCCAGGGCGGGGTCGCCTTCGGCCACCAGGTCGTCGAGGTCGGCGCCTTCGCCGAGGCGGTCGTGGTCATCGACCACACCGGTGACGCCGTCGTCGCGGCCAACGTCGAGTACCTGATCGGTGACGGCGCCAAGCTGACCGTCGTGTCGATCCAGGACTGGGACGACACCGCCGTGCACGCGGCCCAGCACACCGCGCTGGTCGGCCGCGACGCGACCTTCAAGTCCGTCGTGGTCACCTTCGGCGGCGACGTCGTGCGGCTGCACCCGCGGGTCGTCTACGGCGCCCCGGGCGGCGAGGCCGAGCTCTACGGCCTGTACTTCACCGACGAGGGCCAGCACCAGGAGCACCGCCTCTTCATCGACCACGACACTCCGCACTGCCGGTCCAACGTGGCGTACAAGGGCGCGCTGCAGGGCCGGGACGCGCACGCGGTGTGGATCGGCGACGTGCTCATCCGCGCCGAGGCCGAGGGCACCGACACCTACGAGCTCAACCGCAACCTGGTGCTCACCGACGGCGCCCGGGTCGACTCGGTGCCGAACCTGGAGATCGAGACCGGCGAGATCGTCGGCGCCGGTCACGCCTCGGCGACCGGCCGCTTCGAGGACGAGCAGCTGTTCTACCTGATGGCCCGCGGCATCCCGGCCGACGAGGCCCGCCGGCTGGTCGTCCGCGGCTTCTTCGCCGAGCTGATCCAGCAGATCGGCGTCGCCGACCTGCAGGAGCGCCTGCTGGAGAAGATCGACGCGGAACTGGAGGCGTCCGTCGTATGACCGCCGCCGAAGGTTTCGTCCGCGCCTGCGCGCTGAGCGAGCTCGAGGAGGACACGCCCAAGCGTGTCGAGCTCGGTGGCGTTCCGGTGTCGGTCGTGCTCACCGAGGGCGAGGTGTTCGCGATCAACGACATCTGCTCGCACGCGAACGTCTCCCTGTCCGAGGGCGAGGTGGAGGACTGCCAGATCGAGTGCTGGCTGCACGGCTCCTCCTTCGACCTGCGGACCGGCAAGCCGTCCGGGCTGCCCGCGACGCGGCCCGTCCCCGTATACCCCGTTCAGATCCAAGGGGACGATGTGCTCGTCTCCGTCACCCAGGAGTCCTGAGACACCCATGGCAACGCTTGAGATCCACGACCTGCACGTCTCCGTCGAGGCCGAGGGCGGTCCGCGGGAGATCCTCCGCGGTGTCGACCTGACCGTGAAGCAGGGCGAGACCCACGCCATCATGGGCCCGAACGGCTCCGGCAAGTCGACCCTGGCCTACTCGCTCGCCGGGCACCCGAAGTACACCATCACCGGTGGCACCGTGACCCTGGACGGCGAGGACGTGCTGGCCATGTCCGTCGACGAGCGGGCCCGGGCGGGCGTCTTCCTGGCCATGCAGTACCCGGTCGAGGTCCCCGGCGTCTCCGTCTCCAACTTCCTGCGCACCTCGGCCACCGCCATCCGCGGCGAGGCCCCGAAGCTGCGCACCTGGGTGAAGGAGGTCAAGGAGGCCATGGAGCGCCTGCACATGGACCCCTCCTTCGCCGAGCGCAACGTCAACGAGGGCTTCTCCGGCGGTGAGAAGAAGCGCCACGAGATCCTCCAGCTCGAACTGCTCAAGCCCAAGATCGCGATCCTCGACGAGACCGACTCGGGCCTGGACGTCGACGCGCTGCGCATCGTCTCCGAGGGCGTCAACCGGGTGCGCGAGAGCGGTGAGGTCGGCACCCTGCTGATCACCCACTACACGCGCATCCTGCGCTACATCAAGCCCGACCACGTCCACGTCTTCGCCGCGGGGCGGATCGCCGAGTCCGGCGGCCCGGAGCTGGCGGACAAGCTGGAGGCCGAGGGCTACGAGGCCTATGTGAAGGGAGGCGCGTCCGCATGACATTGCAGCTGCCGGGCCTGCTGGACACCGAGGCGATCCGCAAGGACTTCCCGGTGCTGGACCGGCTGGTCCACGACGGTAAGAAGCTCGTCTACCTGGACAACGCGGCGACCTCGCAGAAGCCGCGCCAGGTCATCGACGCCCTCAGCGAGTACTACGAGCGCTACAACGCCAACGTCCACCGCGGTGTGCACACGCTCGCCGAGGAGGCCACGGCGCTGTACGAGGGCGCCCGTGACAAGGTCGCCGCGTTCGTCAACGCCCCGAGCCGCGACGAGGTGATATTCACCAAGAACGCCTCGGAATCGCTGAACCTGGTCGCCAACATGCTGGGCTGGGCCGACGAGCCCTACCGCGTGGACAGCGAGACCGAGATCGTCATCACGGAGATGGAGCACCACTCCAACATCGTCCCGTGGCAGCTGCTCTCGCAGCGCACCGGCGCGAAGCTGAAGTGGTTCGGCCTGACCGACGACGGCCGGCTCGACCTGAGCGACATCGAGCAGGTCATCACCGAGAAGACGAAGATCGTCTCCTTCACGCTCGTCTCCAACATCCTGGGCACGGTCAACCCGGTCGAGGCCATCGTGCGCCGCGCCCAGGAGGTCGGCGCCCTGGTGCTGATCGACGCCTCGCAGGCCGCGCCGCACATGGTGCTGGACGTGCAGGCGCTGCAGGCCGACTTCGTGGCCTTCACCGGCCACAAGATGCTCGGCCCGACGGGCATCGGCGTGCTGTGGGGCCGCCAGGAGCTGCTGGAGGACCTCCCGCCGTTCCTGGGCGGCGGCGAGATGATCGAGACCGTCTCGATGCACGAGTCGACGTACGCGCCCGCGCCGCACAAGTTCGAGGCGGGTACGCCCCCGATTGCCCAGGCCGTCGGTCTCGGCGCGGCCGTGGACTACCTGAGCGCCATCGGCATGGACAAGATCGCCGCGCACGAGCACGCGATCACCGAGTACGCGCTGAAGCGGCTGAAGGAGGTGCCCGAGCTGAAGATCATCGGCCCGGACACCCCCGAGGGCCGCGGCTCCGCGATCTCCTTCACCCTGGGCGACATCCACCCGCACGACGTGGGCCAGGTCCTGGACGAGCAGGGCATCGCCGTGCGCGTCGGCCACCACTGCGCGCGGCCGGTCTGCCTGCGGTACGGAATTCCCGCGACCACACGAGCGTCGTTCTATCTGTACTCCACTCCGGCCGAGGTCGACGCCTTGGTCGAGGGCCTGGAGCACGTACGGAACTTCTTCGGCTGAGGGACGGACGGCGAAGCCTGTGAAGCTGGATTCGATGTACCAGGAAGTCATCCTGGACCACTACAAGAACCCGCACGGCCGCGGCCTGCGCGACGGTGACGTCGAGGTGCACCACGTCAACCCGACGTGCGGCGACGAGATCACGCTGCGCGTCAAGCTCGACGGCACGTCCATCCGGGACATCAGCTACGAGGGCCAGGGCTGTTCCATCAGCCAGGCCAGTGCCTCCGTGCTCAACGAACTGCTCGTCGGCCGCCAGGTCGACGAGGCCGTGAAGGTCCAGGAGGTCTTCCTGGAGCTGATGCAGTCCAAGGGCAAGCTGGAGCCCGACGACGCGATGGAGGACGTGCTGGAGGACGCGGTCGCGTTCGCGGGCGTCTCGAAGTACCCGGCGCGCGTCAAGTGCGCGCTGCTGAGCTGGATGGCGTGGAAGGACGCCACCGCCCAGGCACTGGGCGATGGCGCGGTCAGGGAGTCCGCATGAGCGAGAACGCAGAAGTGACGACGACGAAGCCGGCGAGCGAGGAGGAGATCCGTGAGGCCCTCTACGACGTCGTCGACCCCGAACTGGGCATCGACGTCGTCAACCTCGGCCTGATCTACGGCATCCACATCGACGACAGCAACGTCGCGACCCTCGACATGACGCTCACGTCGGCGGCCTGCCCGCTGACCGACGTCATCGAGGACCAGGCGAAGTCGGCCACCGACGGCATCGTCAACGACCTGAAGATCAACTGGGTCTGGATGCCGCCGTGGGGCCCCGACAAGATCACCGACGAGGGCCGCGACCAGCTGCGCGCGCTCGGCTTCAACGTCTGACCCGCACGGGACCACGACCGCGGGACGCCGCTCCGGGGAGGAGCGGCGTCCCGCGGTCGTATTTTCGTTTGCGGGGGTTCCCCCGGGTCGGTGAGTCTCCGCGCATGAGCAGTCATTTCGCCGCCATCGGACTCGGCGTGACCGACCGGGACTCCTTCCGTTCACTCGTCGTCGGGCTCCTCGAACGCGCGGACACGCAGCACGTCGAGGGTGAGCTGAGGCGGCACGTGTGGACGGGCGCCGGAGGCGCCCGGGTCGTCATCGAGACGCAGGGGCGCTCGATCGCCCAGGTGCTGCCCTGCCTGGTGCCCGCCGAGCCGGTGCTGGTGGCCCGCGTGGCGCTGGTGGACGAGGAGACCGCCCGGCTCGAACTGCTGGAACGTCCCTGCGGGACGATGCTGTGCCCGCTCGCGGTGGAGCTGGAGGACCGCGCCGTGCTGCGCTCCCGGGGCGGTACGGCCCCCGAGGGCGAACTGCGCCTCGCCGCGCTCGCGGAGCGGCTCACCCTCCACACCGGGGGCAGGCAGGCGTACGACGCCGCGCAGGAGGAGGGCGAGATCGGTTTCGCGCCCGACTACCTCCTTCCCTTCGGCCTGTTCGCGCCCGAGGGGGCGGGCGAGGACTGGGTGCCCTCGGCGCACGCGGCGTTCGCCGGGGAGGTCCTGCTCGCCGAGGTCCACGAAGGCGGGGCAGGGGGCGGCCGCTTCCACCGGCTGCGGGTGCGCACCATCGGCGGCCACGAGGTCGATGTCGCCGTGGCCGGCGAGGAGTTGACGGACACCCCGGCCCCGGGGCACTGGGTGGACGGGGAGTTCTTCCTGACGGGTTCGCTGGGCCTGGCGCCGGCGCCGGACACCGCCCGGAAGCGGTGGTGGCCGCGCCGGTCCTGAGGGGCCCGCCATGCGTACGAGCGTACACATCGATGTGTACGCTCGTACGCATGGCATACGCATTGCTGGGCGGGGCGATCCTCGCCGAAGTGCTCGGTACGACGTCCATGAAGTACAGCGACGGCTTCACCAAGCTGTGGCCCTCCCTCGGCACCACCGCCGGCTACCTGATCGCCTTCGCGCTGCTCGCGCAGACGCTCAAGTCGATGTCCGTGGGCACCGCCTACGCGATATGGGCCGGAGTCGGCACCGCGGCCATCGCCGCCATCGGCATGGTCTTCCTCGGCGAGGCGGCCACCGCCGCCAAGCTGACGGGGATCGCCCTGGTCATCGCCGGGGTGGTCGTCCTCAACCTCGGCGGCGCCCACTGATGGCCCGCCGGTACGACCCGGAGCGGCGGCAGCGCATCATCGACGCCGCGATCCGCGTCGTCGGCGAGCGCGGCATCGCCGGGCTGAGCCACCGGGCCGTCGCCGCGGCGGCCGACGTCCCGCTCGGCTCGACCACGTACCACTTCGCCACCCTCGACGACCTGCTGGTGGCCGCGCTGCGGCAGTGCAACGAGGTTTTCTTCCGGGAGGTCGGGGAGCGCGCCCTGCTCGGCTCGCCCGGCGCCGACCTCGCCGCGGAACTGGCCCGGTTCGTCGAGGAGACGGTCTCCCGGGACCGTCCGCGTGCGCAGCTGGAGTACGAGCTCTACCTCGCCGCGCTCCGCCACGATGCCGTACGCCCGGTCGCCGCGGAGTGGGTGGACCACATGGCCGCGCTCCTCACCCGGTGGACCGACCCGGTCACCGCCCGCGCGCTGGCCGCCCTCACCGACGGGATGTGCCTGCAGGCACTGCTGACCGGCCGCGACATCGACCGGGAGGAGGCCCGCGAGGTCTTCGCCCGGATCATCGGCACCTGTGACCGGGTTCGCTGACCTATACCGGCCGCGACCTGATCCGGCATCCTCACGCGCCGCATTCACGCCTTCACGTGATCGATTCTTGTAGAGCGTCGATCGGAGGGCAGTATGAAACAGGCGATGAAGGACATACCGAGGGTGGTGTGGCTCCTGGCCAGCGGCATGTTCTTCGTGGCGGCGGTGAGCTTCACCTTCGTCTACCTCTTCGTCTACCTGACCGGACCGCGGGGGCTCAGCACCTCCCAGGCAGGACTCATCGCCGGTGTGGGCGGCGTCGGCATGGTCGCCGGCAACTTCACCGGCGGCTGGTTCGGCGACCGCTTCGGGCACCGCCGCACCCTGATCACCGGCATGGTCGTGTCCGGTCTCGGCCTGGCGGCCCTGCCGCTGACGCCGACCGCCGCCCTCGCGGTGGTCTTCCCGGTCGCCCAGTACGCCACCGGCATCACCCGGGCCTCCAACTCGGCGCTCATCGCCTTCTCCGTGCCCGAGGGCTCCCGCCGTCAGGGCTTCGCCCTGCTGCGCTTCATGGCGAACCTCGGCGTCACCGTGGGCCCGCCGCTCGGTGCGCTGATCGCCACGACGATCTCGTACGACTGGCTGTTCGTGGCCGACGGCCTCGGCATGCTCTTCTTCGGTGTCTACGCGCATTTCATCCTGCCGGCGAACGGCAACCACCGGCCCAAGGGCGAGGCATCGCCCGACGCGCCCGGCCTGTGGACCGCGCTGCGCGCCCGGCCCGCCGTCCTGGTGCTGCTCGTCGCGATCCTGGTCGCCGACACCATCTACCGCCAGCAGTACTCCACCCTGCCCGTGTACCTGAAGGACCACGGCATCGGCACGGGCGTCTACGGCGCCCTCATCGCCATCAACGGCGCGCTGGTGATCCTCCTCGAACTCCCGGTCACCATCGCCCTGCGCCGGCGCGCCCCGCTGCCGATCATCGGCCTCGGCGTGATCCTGGTCGGGCTCGGCTTCGCCGCGCTGACCACCGGCGGATGGTACGTCGCGGCCGCCGTCGCGATGATGATCCTGCTGACCGTGGGCGACATCCTCTACAAGTCGCCGTCCACCGCCTACGTGGCCGACAACGCCCCCGACCACCTGCAGGGCCGCTTCCAGAGCATGTACGCCGGCGCGTCCATCAGCGGCGTGGTGCTGGCCGCCCCGCTCGGCGGCGTGCTCTACGAGCACGCGCCGGGCGCGCTGTGGCCGCTGTGCGCGGTGCTCGGCGTCATCGCCGGCGCGGCCGTACTCGGTGCCCAGCGGCTGCCGGGCGTACGGGACGCGGCCGCCGAACCGGACGCGGTCAAGGCCGCGACGCAGTCCTGACCGCCTCGAGCGCCTCCGCCACGCTCGCCGTGATGTCCGTGACCGGGTAGAACACCCGCCGGACCACCCGGTCCGCGCCGACCACCAGCGTCAGCCGCTTCAGCCGTACCGCGCCGCCCGCGCGGAAGGTCGGCAGCCGCAGCGCCGCGGACAGGGTCAGCTCCGCGTCCGACAGCAGCGGGAAGCGCAACCGCTCCCGCTCGGCGAACTCCGCCTGCTCGTCCGGACGCTGGGTGCTCACCCCGTGCACGGCCGCGCCCGCCGCGGTGAACTCCGCCTGCCGGTCCCGGTAGGTGCAGGACTCCAGCGTGCAACCCGCCGCACCCGGGATGTCGCCCCAGCCCGGGGGGTAGGACGCGGGCCGCGCGTAGGCGCCGGGGAAGCAGTAGAGGACCGTGAACGGGCGGTCCGCGGCCACCGGGTCGCGGAGTTCGCCGTCCGGGCCCGCGGGGAGCAGCAGCGCGGGCACGCGGGTCCCCGTCAGCGCGTGCACGCGCTCCGCCTCCCGTGAGCCGTCCGGTGCGGTGCCGGTGGTCGTGCCGTCGCCCAGCACCCACTGGTCGCCCCAGTCCTGGAGGGCGATCAGCACCGGCAGCAGCGCCCGGCCGCGCGGGGTGAGCCGGTACGCGTGGCGCACGGGGCGGTCCTGGTACGGCTCACGGGCCAGCACGTCCGCGTCGACCAGCAGGCGCAGCCGCTCGGCCAGCACCTTGCGGGAGACGCCGAGTTCGCGCTGCAGGTCGTCGAAGCGGTCCACGCCGCGGGCGGCGTCCCGCACGATCAGCAGCGTCCACCAGTCGCCGACCACGTCGAGGGCCTGGGCGATGGAGCAATTCGCGTCACCGAGTTCTGTGCGGCGGGCCATGCCGCTATCCTGCCAGCCGGGAGTGAGTTTCCAAAAGGAACTCACTGGGCGGAGGAGGGGGTACGGGCATGCGCGAGGTGCCCAGGGTCGTCTGGTTGCTGGCCGCCGGGGTCTTCACGAACGCGGTCGTGAGCTTCACGTTCGTCTACCTCTTCGTCTGGCTGACCTCGGTACGGGGCCTGCCCGTCCCGGAGGCCGGGCTGATCGCCGGCACGGGCGGGGTGGGCCTGGTCGCCGGCAACTTCACCGGCGGCTGGTTCGGCGACCACCTCGGGCACCGCCGCGTCCTGCTCGCCGGGTCCGCCGTCTCTGGCGCCGGACTCGTCCTGCTGCCCGCCCTGCCGACCGCCGCGCTGCTGCCCGTCCTGCTGCTCGCGCAGTACGCGTCCGGCACCGTGCGGGCCGCCAACTCCGCGCTCGTCGCCGTCTCCGTCCCCGAGGGCGCGCGCCGCCAGGGTTTCGCCGTGCTGCGCTTCGCCTCCAACGCGGGCTTCACCGTGGGGCCGCCGCTCGGCGCGCTGCTGGCCGCCCGCACCTCGTACACCTGGCTCTTCGTCGCCGACGGCCTCGGCACCCTGCTCTTCGCCGGCTACGCCGCCCGCGCGCTGCCCGCCCAGGGCGCCCGCCGGGCCCGTGCCGTCCGCGCCGCCGGCGCCGACGGGTTGTGGGCGGCACTGCGCGCCCGGCCCGCCGTCGTGGTGCTGCTGGCGACGGTCCTGGTCACCGACACCGTCTACCGGCAGCAGTACTCCACCCTGCCCGTCTGGCTCGCCGACCACGGCATCGGCACCGCCGCGTACGGCCTGCTCATCGCCGTCAACGGAGGCGTCATCCTCTGCCTGGAGATCCCGGCCACCGTCGCCCTGCGCCGCCGCCCGCCGCTGCCGATCATCGGCACCGGGCTCGTCCTCGTCGGCGCCGGCTACGCCGCCCTGGCCGGCGGCCCGTACATCGCCGCCGCGGTCACGATGATGCTGCTTCTCACGGCGGGGGAGATCCTCTACAAGACCACCGCCACCGCCTACGTGGCCGACAGCGCCCCCGACCACCTGCAGGGCCGCTTCCAGTCCCTGTACGCAGGCGCCTCGGTCAGCGGTACCGTCCTCGCCCCGCCCCTCGGCGGCGGCCTGTACGAGGCCGCGCCCGGCGCGCTGTGGCCGGTCTGCGCGGTGCTGGCCGCGCTCAGCGGGGCGGTGCTGCTGGCGGCCGCCGCTCGGTGGCGGCGCGGCTCCGGGTCCGCCGACGCGGGTGCGCGGGACACCGGATCGGCCGGGGCCGAGGCGGGCGGGCGCCGGCGTTCCGGATGGCGGGCCGGTTGGGCAAGTGCGGGACGCAACGACTAGCGTTCGACACATGACTGAAACGACCGCCACCTCTCGCGCCACCGGTGCCGTTGCCGCAGGCCTCGCCACGATCGCCGCCGACGGCACCGTCCTCGACACCTGGTTCCCCGCGCCCGAGCTCGTGGCGGCGCCCGGCCCCGCCGGGACCGAACGGCTCTCCGCCGAGCAGGCCGCCGAGCTGCTGGGAGACGCCGCCCCCAAGGCCCTGGGGCCGGACCCGCGCCGCGGCGTCGAGGTCGTCGCCGTACGCACCGTCATCGCCTCGACCGACGACAAGCCGCTCGACGCGCACGACGCATACCTGCGGCTGCACCTGCTGAGCCACCGCCTGGTGAAGCCCAACGGCCAGAACCTGGACGGCATCTTCGGCCTCCTGGCCAACGTCGCCTGGACCTCCATCGGGCCCGTCCCCGTCGGCGACATCGAGCGCGCCCGCCTCGCCGCCCGCGCCGAGGGGCTGCACCTGTCGGTCTACGGCGTGGACAAGTTCCCGCGCATGACGGACTACGTCGTCCCCGCCGGCGTCCGCATCGCCGACGCCGACCGCGTCCGCCTCGGCGCGCACCTCGCGTCCGGCACCACGGTGATGCACGAGGGCTTCTGCAACTTCAACGCCGGCACGCTGGGCACCTCCATGGTCGAGGGCCGCATCAGCCAGGGCGTCATCGTCGGCGACGGCTCCGACATCGGCGGCGGCGCCTCGATCATGGGCACCCTCTCCGGCGGCGGCAAGGCGGTCGTCTCCATCGGTGAGCGCTGCCTCCTCGGCGCCGAGGCCGGCATCGGCATCTCCCTGGGCGACGACTGCGTCGTCGAGGCCGGCCTCTACGTCACCGCGGGCACCCGGGTCTTCCTCCCCGACGAGACCATCGTCAAGGCCAAGGAGCTCTCCGGCGCCAACAACCTCCTCTTCCGCCGCAACTCCATCACCGGCGCGGTCGAGGTCCTCCAGCGCACGGGCTCGTGGGGCGGGCTGAACGAGATCCTGCACAGCCACAACTGACCGCCGGCGGCCGTGACCTGCGGCTGTCTTTTCGATCAACGTCCTGATCCGCTGCTGAGCTGTCGGCAGTTGTCGACGTTGGTCATCGCCGAGCGCCCTTCCACGGCCCGAGGACGGCCCGGGAGGGCGCTCGTGCAGGAGCCCCGCTCCAGGAGTTCGATCCGGGCGCCGTCCGGCGGTACCACCGTGTGGTCGGGACGAGCCTGCGGGGCCCAGCGACTCTCCCGGCCACGCTCGCGCGGGAGCGCCCCGCAGCGGGTGGCTGCGGGGCGCATACCGGGTACTAGTCGACCATCTGCCCGTCGTACGTGCCGCCCTTGCAGGTGTTGGTCGCCCAGTCGACCGTTCCGCCGCCCTGCTCGCACTCACCCGGGGTGGGGCTGGCGGTGGTGGCGGCGGTGGCTGCGGTGGCGGTGGCGGCGCCGGTGAGGCCGAGTCCCGTGAGGGCTGCCGTGGCGATGACGGCGGCGAGGATTCGTCGAATGCGCATGTGGTTCCCCTTTCACGCATTGCCTCGGTTCGGACACTAGTCAGCTTGATCTTCACCCATGTGGGTGGCACGTCACGATGCGCCATTCGGGTGACGGCGCTGTCGGGTGCGGGGCCTGATTCGGCGCGTGCGGGAGGGCCGGGGCCGCGCTGGTGGAGTTGGGCGTGGTCGAGCAGCGGGATCACGCGGTCATGGAGGTGGCCGCGGGCGCCCCGGTGGTCGAGGTCGCGGCACGTCATGGGGTCTCGCGGAACGACGCGACGTCACGACTGTCGGGCGGCTATGACCCGAATTTCGTCCATTGCCCTTCGGAGACCACCTCGACGGAGCCGTCGACGACCTGGATGGCCGTCTGTTCGTCGATGGCGTAGGCCGGGACGCCGATGTCGGCGGCCCAACGCTCCGCGTCAGCCGGGGTGTTCGTTGGGAAGGCGTCCAGGTGCGGGAAGATCGAGAAGTCGACGACTCCCAGAGTGCGGTCGTCCGGCGCGGACGCCCACTCGACGAAGTACGCTCCGATCCGGGGCGTCATCACCATGCTTCCGGCGCTCACTCCCACCCAGACCGTGTCGGGCAGCGAAGGCAGCAGATCGGCCAGCCCGGACTCCCGCATCCAGTGGCACAGGTACGTCGCGTCGCCGCCGTCGACCAGGAGCACGTCGGCCTCCCGGACCCAGGGGACCCATCGTTCTGCGCCGATGGTGGGCAGTGCGGTGAGTTCGAGGACGCCGAGTGACGCCCAGCCGAGGCCGGTCAGGTGCTGCCACCGGGGCTCGGCGGCTACGAGGCCCCGCACCGATGTCGGCCCGCACATCGGGTGACCCCATTGTGCTGTCGGGATGCAGAGGGCGTGGCACTCGGCGATCGGCTTGCCGAGGAGCTTGACGAGCGCCGTGTGGATGCTCGGGTTCGTGACGCCGCCTGACGTGAGCAGGAGCTTCAAGGTGCCTCCAAATTCGCGTGCGGAAGGTGGATGTACCTGAAGACCCGAGACCGTGCTGGAACTCATCGCAGTCCGGGCGACCTCTTCAGAGGCCCTTCAGGTCGCCGGGGCTCTCGGCTCGTCCTCCGGCTGCCATCGACGTTCATGGGACACCCTGAACCGGTGGCGGCGGCCTTGGCCGACGTGACGAGCGCCCCCCGCGGGAGGGCGCTCGCGCGTTGAGGGAGCTGTGCCTCGTATGCGTCAGATCGCCTCGCCCTAGGCCGTGTCGTCAAATGCCCGCCTGCCCCGCGGCGCCTGGCACGGCACTCCCCCAGCCTTCGGCCGGGGGTGCCCCCACGCTGCGTTGTCGAATCGACCGAGTAGCCCACTACGAGGACGACTCGCCGCCTTGCGATGCACCGCACCAGACGCCGCTGGGCCCGCCCTTCGGGCGGCCGGCGCTCATTTGACGACACGACCTAGGCCGCCTTGGCGTCGATCTTCCCCATCCGCTCCTCGTCGACGTGCGTGTTCTCGGCGAGGAACACCGCCCGTACCGGGCCGGAGAGCCACAGCGAGACCGCCGAGAGTTCCGCGACCCCCAGGACGGTGAAGAACATGCCGCCGGAACCGATCGCTGCCGTCCACCAGTCGTAGGAAAGGCCGCCGATGAGCACCGCGACCGGGTAGGCGCCCTGGGAGATCAGGCGGCGGCAGCCGCTGACGACGCCGAGCGCGTCGCCGGGTGACTGGCGCTGCCAGATCGCGGTCATCGGGCCGCCGGTGAGCTGCAGCCCCGCGTTGCGGCCGAAACTCCCCAGGTACCAGAGCCAGTGGGCACCCGGTACGACGAGCAGGATGCGGCCTGCCACGGCCGCGGTGGCCTGTGCGGCGGGCAGGAGGACGTCGGCGCGGTGCGGCCGCTTGCGCAGCGTCATGTACAGGGCGCCGGAGACCAGCCCCACTCCGCCGAACGCGGAGTACGACCCCCAGCCGACACTGCCGGCGTGCCGGGTCACGTAGGCCACCAGCCCGGCTGCCGAGAGGCCGTTGAAGAAGTTCAGGGCGCTGTACGACAGCTGCAGCCGGCGCAGGCCGCGATGCGCCCAGATGAACCGGAAACCGGCCGCGACATGCGCGAACGGCGACTGCCTCGCCCCCCGTTCGACCATGGGCAACCCTCGGGCCAGCACCGCCATGAGGGAGAAGGAGAGCAGCAGCCCGGTGAGACTGGTTCCCAGCACGACGTCCGGCCCGGAGACCGCGTAGGTCCACGCGCCGATCGCCGGTGCCAGGATCTGCGGAACGCTCTGCACCAGGTGGACGAGCGCGTTGGAGCGGACCAGTTCGACATCGCTCGCCAGGTGCCTCACCACACTGACGATGAGCGACTGCGCCACGCTGTCGGCGAGGGCCTGCACGACGAGGACGACGCCGATCAGGACGAAGTCGACGTGGTCGTCGCGCACGATGAGGAACAGCGCGGCGACCGTCGCGGCCAGCACGGCGTTGGCCCCGAGCAGAACGTGCCGTTGAGGGAAACGATCGACGATGACGCCCGCGAACGGGGCGAAGAAGACGCTCGTGAACGTGCGCACCGCCAGCAGGACCGCGAGCGTGGAGGCCTCGCCGGTTTTCGTCGTGACGGTGAGCGTGACGGCGATCGACGCCATTCCCGCACCCAGCAGGTTCAGGAATTCGGACACGAGTATCGCGAGGAAGGTCGCCCGCCTGACAGCAGGGGTAGGGCGCATCACGTGCTGGCCTCCAGGGTGCCGGTGGTGCCCGGCCAAGGCCGGGCAGGGTCGGTCAACGACGTTTGCTCAGGGCGTGACGGGGTCAGCCTGCGCCGCCGCCGGTCAGTGATGGTTCGGGGATTGCGGTATCTCACCGGTGCTGTACGCGCTCGTGGGGGACCTGCCGTGCGTGGGGAGACGGGCTCAAGCGGAGTCCGGGAGCGTGTCGATCACGGCCAGGACCGTAACAGCCAGGCTGAACCGGCGCCTACTGCCTCGGCACACCCGTCACCGACAGGCACTGTGGTCAACGGCATTGAGGTCCGGGAACAGCCGGCGGAGGGTCAGCACCGTGAGCCCGGCGTCGA
This sequence comes from Streptomyces sp. PA03-5A, assembly GCF_033792725.1. NCBI lineage: Bacteria > Bacillati > Actinomycetota > Actinomycetes > Kitasatosporales > Streptomycetaceae > Streptomyces > Streptomyces sp. PA03-5A. The sequence continues at coordinate 76,087 of NZ_JARAVL010000018.1, forward strand.
TCGTCGCCCGAATATCCTTCCGGGATGATGCCTGCGCCCCTGACCCACGTCGATGAGGACGCGGCCTGCGGTTTGCCGGGCCGGGCGGTGACGTGTTCCGCGTGCCCGGGGCGACCGTCGTGGTCGGACCCCTGTCGGTGGTGATCGTCGCGGACCCCGGGGACGACCCGGACGTCAGCGGGGTGTGGAACGACCGGGAGTTCCGGCTGGTCGGCCTCGCACCGGCCCCCGTCGCGTCACGCACTTCCTGGTCGGCCCCTGGTCTCGTCGCCACGGTCAGCCCCAGCGGGGACGAAGGAAAGCTCGACGTCTGGGTCGGCGGCCGGCACCGCGGCGCACTGCATCCGCTCGGACTGCTCGACATCCCGTGGCGGCGCTTCGACGGATGACCGATGCGTTCACGCGCCCGCGCGGTGCTCAGCCGGGTGGGAGGGCGAGCCGCAGGACGATCTCGCCGTCGTCGATCTCACCGGTGGGCTCGAAGCCGAACTTGCGGTAGAAGGGCCAGGGTTCGCCGTCACCGGGCTCGTAGCTGGTCAGCAGCTCGGTGGCGCCGTCGGCGCGGACCAGGTCGGCGATCTGGGTGAGCACCTCCCGGCCGATGCCGTGCCCCTGGTGGTGCTTGTCGATGAGGAGGCGCCAGATGAAGTGCCGTCCCTGGTAGGGGCCGGCCGGCGGTTTCCACGACAGCATCACGAAGCCGACCGGCTCGTCGCCGCGGTACACGGCGCGGTACCAGGGGTTGGCGTCCGGCATCTTCGCCGCCTGCTTGAGCGACAGGGACACCGACGCGACGAACTGCTTCTGCTTGTGCCGGACGCGCAGGGCACGGACGGCCTCGCGGTTGTCGTCGGTGATCTCCCGGAGGTGCACGCCTGGGGACGTCATGCCACACCCTTTCCCTGTGCGTACGCGTAGCCGCGGGCGCCGGGTCGTACGTCCTCGCAGCGTATGCGGCCCGCCGCGCCCAGAGCGGGACTGGCGCGCCGGGAGGTGTGCGGACCCGGGCGGCGCATCCGGGGCCTGCGGCGTTCGACCGGCTGTTAGAGTCCGGCCTTGCCGGTTCCCGCCACCGTACGCAGGCGGCGGAGGATCCATGAGCGATCGGACCGCGAAGGACAACGATGGTCGAATTGGTACGGACCCTGGTCGAGGCACTCGTGCAAGGGCTGCCGGGACTGAGGGCGATCCGCGAGGAGAAGCGGCGCAGCAAACTCGGCGCGGAGCTGTTCATCCTCTACGTGCGGCTCAACGAGGTGATGCTGGAGGCGGAAGGCATCGTCAGGAACCTGGAGGGCTACGCGGAGCGGATGGGCCGGCACCTCGAGCACGGTGACGACGCGTACGCGCTCGGCGCGGGGGGCTGGGTCGCCCGGGGTGTGCAGAGGCAGATCGTGAACCTCGCGCGGATCTCCGGTCTGATGGGTGACCACGGTGTGGCGCTGCAGATCATCGACCCCGAGGCCTACAACCGGCTCCAGCCGCTGCTCAGCGGCAAGTTCAACGCCCTGCAGGTGCTCCTCGCCATCATGCGCTCCGGGGCCCTGCCGCTCGCCCCGACGCAGGAGGACCTCGCGAGGGCGATGGACGTCGGTCATCCCGGCAGCAGGGAGGGGCAGCGCCGGATGATGGCCAACCTGGAGGAGTTCGCGCCCCGGTGGCGTGACACCGCGCTCGCCACGTCGTCCCCATGGGGACCGTCGACGTACGAATCCGTCGTCCGGTACCTGCGGGAGCGCGAGCCGCGCGAGCAGCTGTCCGAGATCCGCGCCGCCCTGGAGTCGCTGCGGACGGCCCTCGAAAAGCACTTCACGATCTCCGACGTACTGCTGGAGGTCGGGGACGCGCGCATGGGGTATCGGAGCGGCAGCTTCGTGGAGTGACCCGCCCGGGCGGTGGACTAGGCGGGGTCGAGCGGTTCCCACGGGGGCGTGCCGCGGTAGGCGCGGCCGACCATCGTGACCCAGCGGTGGACCGCGTCCTCGTTGGGGGCGAAGGGGCCGGGGCGGTAGTGCGGGGAGGCCAGGCCGCGCTGCACCGACTCGCAGGCGGCCCAGTCCTGCCGGTTCGTGCGGTCCCAGAACTCCACGGCGTACGAGGCGTCGGCCACGCCCTGGGGTACGTACCAGGTGCAGGTGACCCGGGTGAGGTCCGGGGCTTCCGGGACGAGCAGATGGGTCATCACGTAGTCGGGGTGCAGGGAGAGCAGCAGGTTCGGGAAGAGGCCGAGGTACAGCACGCGGCGCCGGTCCGTGCCGTCGATGAAGGTCCCCCGGGACCGGCCGGTCAGGGACATCGTCTCCGCGCCGTCCCGCAGGTCCATCGCCCCACCCACCCATGCGCCGGGGAGGTCGTAGTTGTCGCCGCTGGCCGGCGGGGACACGGCGCACAGCTCGGGGTGGATCAGCGGGCAGTGGTAGCACTCGTGGTAGTTCTCGGCGATCACCTTCCAGTTCGCGCGGACCGTGTACGCGTGCCGCTCGGCTGCCTTCAGCTCCCCGGGGGCGTACGGGTCGACCAGCGGGCCCATCCCGCCGAGGTGCTCGGCGAACGGTGCCGCGCCGCCGGTCGCGTTGGCCATGACCCAGCCGTGCCACTCGACGGCGGGCAGTTCGGCCAGCCCGTGGTCCCGGCGGTCGAAGGAGGGCACGTCCTGGAAGCCGGGCGCCCTGCGCAACGCGCCGTCCAGGCCGTACGCCCAGGCGTGGTAGGGGCACGGGACGATCTCCCGGGTGCCCGTGCCGCCCTCGGGCAGGAGTTCGTGGGCCCGGTGCCGGCAGGTGTTGGCGAACGCGCGGACGGCGCCGCCGTCCCCGGAGCGTGTGAGCAGGACCGGGACGTCGCCCACGACCAGGGCGCGCTGCGTGACGGCGGTCCCGTCCGGCCCGCTGAACAGGTCGTCGGCGCGGCCGAGGCAGCACCAGGTGCCGGCGAACAGGTGCCGCCGCTCCCAGTCGAGGACGGCGGCCGAGGTGTACGCCTCGCCGGGCAGCATCGTCGAGGTTCCGAACGGCCGCAGTGCGCGGTCCAGTTCACCGGGCGGGACGGGGGCCTCGGGGAAGACGGGACGTGCCATCGCACACCTCCGGACGGGGCTACCTGGACGGGCGGGCATGGTATCCCGGCCCTGGGCGGCCGGGTCAGATCCAGGTGTTCAGCCACATCCGGGCGTGCCAGTCGTCGTACGGGATCGTCCGCCCTGTGTAGATCGGGAAGAAGTAGAGGAAGTTCCAGACGATCAGCAGGACGAGGACGCCCGCGGCCACCGCCCCGTAGGTGCGGCGGCGTTCGCCGGCGCCGGGCCGTCCGAGGAGCGCGCCGAGCGTCATGGCGAGGGCCAGGCAGAGGTAGGGGAGGAAGACGACGGCGTAGAAGGAGAAGATGGTGCGGTTCTGGTAGTGGAACCACGGGAGGTAGCCCGCGGCGACCGCGCACAGGAGGGCGCCGGCGCGCCAGTCACGGCGCAGCGCCCAGCGGTAGAGCAGGTAGACGAGGGCGAAGCAGGCCGCCCACCACAGCAGCGGCGTGCCGAGGGCGAGGATCTCCCGCGAGCAGTTGGCGGCGCCGCAGCCGTCCTGCCCCGTCTTGGGGGACTCGTAGAAGAAGGACACCGGGCGGCCCAGCACCAGCCAGCTCCACGGGTTGGACTGGTACGGGTGCGGGTCCTCCAGGCCGACGTTGAACTGGTAGACCGCGTACTCGTAGTGCCACAGGCTGCGCAGCGGCGCCGGGATCCAGGACCACGTGCCGCCGCGCCCGTCGGCCCAGTCCCGGCCGTAGCCGTCGTCGCTGAGGAACCAGCCGGTCCAGGTCACCAGGTACGTGACCAGGGCGACCGGGACGAGGGACAGGAAGGACCAGCCGAGGTCGCGGCGGAGCACCGCGCGGCGGGGGCGGCGGGCCCCGGCCAGACGGCGGGCGCCGACGTCCCAGAGCACGGTCATCAGCAGGAAGAACGCCAGGTAGTACAGGCCGTTCCACTTGACGGCGGAGGCCAGGCCCAGGAGCGCGCCGGCCGCGAGCCGCCAGGGCCGCGGGCCTGTTCCCGCGCGGGCGCCGGTGACCGCGTCGGGCCCGGCGAAGCCGTCGGGGTCCACCGGGAGGGCCGCCGCGAGCCGGGCCCGCGCGCGGTCGCGGTCGATCAGCAGGCAGCCGAACGCCGCCAGCACGAAGAACATGACGACCACGTCGAGGAGGGCGACCCGGCTCATCACGAAGTGCAGCCCGTCCACCGCCATCAGGCCGCCCGCGAGGCAGCCCAGTGCCGTCGAGCGGAACAGCCGGCGGCCGATGCGGCACAGCATCAGCACCGACAGCGTGCCGAGCACGGCCGCCATGAAACGCCAGCCGAGCGGGTTCAGGCCGAACATCCACTCGCCGAGGGCGATCACCCACTTGCCCATCGGCGGGTGCGCCATGAAGTGGCCGGTCCCGGAGAGCGGGATGACCTGGGGGTCCCCCAGGATCTGCGGGTCGGAGACCTTGCGGTCGGGCCAGGTGCCCTCGTAGCCGAGCCGGAGCAGGGACCAGGAGTCCTTGGCGTAGAACGTCTCGTCGAAGACGATGGCGCGCGGGCTGCCGAGGTCCACGAAGCGCAGCACTCCGGCGAGGACGGCGACCAGGGCGGGGCCGAGCCAGCCCATGGCCCGTGCGGCGCGGTGCGCCCGCGCCGGACCCAGGCCCAGGGCCTGCCATGTTCGGGTGCCCGGTTCGGGGAAGGGCGGGACCAGCCGCTCGCGCGTGTCGGTCCGGGGGCGTGGGCTGTGGCCGAACCGGCGCAGTCGCAGCGGCCAGTCGGCGGCGGTCGCCGCCCGGGGGCCGCCGGCGGCGTCTTCGGTGCGGTCCGGCGTAGCGGTGTCCGTCGTCACCCGGCCATCCTAGGGACGTTGTCGGATCGTCATACTGGCCCCCGTGTTCGAGGAGATCCTGGTGCCGGTCTCGGACGACCCGGCGGTGGAGTTGTTCGTTGCCCGGGCGGGCCGTCCGCCCGGGCCGCCGCTGCTGGTGGTGCACGGCGGACCCGACTGGGACCACACCTATCTGCGCCGGCCCCTGGACCGGCTCGCCGGGCACCGCCGGATCGTCCTCCCGGACCTGCGCGGCTGCGGGCGCTCCACGCGCGGGCTCGCCGACGGCCACTACACGCCGGACGCGGCCACCGCCGACCTCGTGCGGCTGCTGGACGCCCTGGGGATCGGGCGGACGGACGTCCTCGGCTTCTCGTACGGAGGGCTGATCGCGCAGCGCCTCGCCCTGGCCGCGCCCGGGCGTGTACGACGCCTGGTGATCGCGTCGAGCAGTGTCCTGCCGGTGCCGCCGGACGCCTTCGACGGCTGGCCGGAGCGCGAGGAGCGGCTGGCGGCGGAGGCCGCGGTGTGGTCCGACCGCTCGTTGTCCGGAGCGGCCCTCACACGTGCGGCCGCCGTGGCCTCCGCACGGGCGAACGTGTGGCGGGAGGAGGCCCTGCCGGGTTACCTCGACGTCCTGCGCGGCGTCCGCTTCACCGGGGAGTGGCTGCGCCCCTGGCAGGCCGGGACGCTGCCGGGGCCGCGCCGCCCCGGCGACCCCGGGCGGCTCGCGGCGCTCGGCGTGCCCGTGCTGCTGCTGCACGGGCGGCAGGACATGACCTTCCCGGCCGGCCTGGTCGCACCCACGCTGCGGCTCCTCCCGTCCGCGCGGGCCGCGGTGATCGAGGAGGCGGGGCACATGGCCCACGTCGACCAGCCGGACGCCTGGCTGGAGGCCCTGGAGGACTTCCTCTCGCAGGGCTGACCACGGCCGTGCCCGCGGAGCGACCCGGCTCAGACGACCGGCGCCCGGTGCAGGGCCGGCGGAAGGCGATCTCGGACGCGGTCACCGGCAGCAGCCACAGCAGACGGGCGTGGCCGTCCGGCAGCCGGCACACCTCCAGATCGGGGCCGTACAGATACGGGAGGCTGACCAGGATGTGGTCGCAGGCCGAACCGGGGACCCAGGGCTCGCCGACCGGAAGGCTGTGGCCCACGTCGAGCGGATGCGGCCGGGGACCGCGGTGGTGGTGGGCGGTCATGGCGACCAGGTCGGCGAAGCGGGGGTCGCGGACCGGGGCGGTCAGCACGAACTCCAGGCGGTGGCCGTCGCGGTCGGCCCGTGACCCGCGACCGGCCGTGACGTAGGTCCAGTAGCCGCCGCGGGGGCCCGGGCCCACCTCCAGGACGCGCAGCCCGGGGACCGTGCCGCGCCGTCCGTCGCCCAGGTCGTGGTCGGCCGTGCCCACCGGGTGGCCCGCGAAGAACCTCCGCACGTGCCGGTCGAGCGCCTCCTGCGTCGGCTCCGCCCCGCTCGTCGTCATGGCGGGGACCATGTCAGGTGCCCGGCGCCCGACCCCGCCCCACCCCGTGGGGCGCGAGGGGCCCCGCCGTACGCCACGGCGCGCACCGGTGCGCGCCGTGTGGCGCGGGCTCCGGGACGTGCGCACCGGTGCCCGGCCACGGCGGTGGGGCGGAAGTGACACCGCTGACGGGTGGAGCCGCCGTGGTCGCCCTCCGGGGTCCGCCGACGCGCGCCAATGCCGCCGCCTCGCGCGTCCGTTGCGGTAACGACGGGTGACGGGAGGCCGAAGCGCACCCGCCGGGCGCCCGCACGTCTAGGCTGGTGCTGCGCGCTCACGCGCCCCCGGACACCGCTGCATTGGAGATCCCGCCATGGCCGCTGACCGCCTCGACCTGCCGCCGGTGAGGCTGCTGCCCGAGGAGGAGCTGGCGCGGCTCGCACTCGCCGTACCGCTCCTCGACCGCGCGGTACGGCTGGCGCGCTGGTGCGCGCCGCACGTGACCGTGGACGCGATGGGGGAGCTGACCGCCGAGGACGTCCCGCGCGCGGTCCGCGAGCTGGGTCTGGAGGAGCAGCCGGACGGCCCGGCAGAGACGACCCAGGCCTGGGGCGTGGCCGTGGACGCGGGCCTCGTCGACCTGGACATCGCGGACACCGCGGACGAGGACGAGGAGGGCGGCGCCCCGAGCGTGGCCCTGGACGAGCCCGCGGGGCGCGCCGTGCCCGGCGAGGCGCTGACGCGGCTGGACACGGGCGAGCCCCGCGAGGTGCTGGAGCTGTGGCTCGCCGCACTGGACACGGCGCTGGCCGAGGCCGCGACCCCCGACCTGGACGGCCTGCTGGAGGAACTGGGCCCGGACGGGGAGGTCGACCTGAGCACCCTGGACTGGGACCCGGAGGAGGAGGCCGAGTTCCTCGACGGCGCGCTCGCCAACCTGTACCTCTTCACCGTCATGGAGGACTCCGGCGGCGACGCCAAGGACGCCGTGCCGCTGCCGGTCCTGGCCGCCTCCCTCGTCGTCCCCGAGGACGTGGAGGAGCCGAGCGACGCCCTGCTGGAGGACGTCACCGAGGTGATGATGCGCCTCGACGAGCACTTCCGGCTGCTCACGACCACCGGGCTGCTGGAGTACCAGCCGCTGGACGAGGCGCTGATCGAGGAGGCCGAGTCCGAGGACGCCGGTCCCGCCGAGGGGACGGTGGCCTTCCCGCAGGAGATCGGGCCCGATGAGGTCTCCCGGTACGGCCTGGTGCGGCTGACCCCGCTCGGCGCGTACGGCGTGCGGTCCCGGATGGTCGAGGCCGGCCTGCACGCCCCGGTCGCCGGTGACCTGGCCGGGGAGCCCGCCGCCGCCCTCCTGGAGGCGCTGTTCCGGTACCCGGACCAGATCGCCCGCCGGGAGGCCGACGCGTGGCTCGGCAACCGCAAGCCGTACGACGCGGCCCGTGAGCTGCTGGAGGCGGCGCGCGGCGAGGACCGCAACGCACCCGGCCGCCGGCTGGTCGCCCAGCAGACCCTGAGCCTGCTCGGCGACGAGGCCGAGCCGGCCCTGCGCGAGGTCCTGCCCGACCGCCAGCTCGGCGGACTGGCCCGGGTCTGGCTGACCGAACGCGAGGCGGCGGACGTCCCCGCGCCCGACGAGGACATGATCTTCTGGCTCACGGTCGACACCATCGCCGCCCAGCTCGACGCCGACGACGACCCCGAGTTGCTGCGCGAGCTGGTCACCGACCTTGTCGCCCGGCATGACGGGTTCTTCACCGCGGCCTGGCGGGTGGACCACCCGGCGACCGCCGACGTCCTGGAGGCCATGGGCCGCATCCACCCCGACAAGCGGCTGGCCAAGGAGGCGCGCAAGGCCGCGTTCAAGGCCCGTTCGGCGGGACCCACGGCGCCCTGAGCCGCCTGCCGCGGCGCGGAACGGGGCGCGGAGGAGGCCCGAACGCCTCAGGGAATGGGCGTCGGAATGTCCCGCTCAGTTCAACTCCCGTTCGCCACGGGGCGGGAGCGTGACTGCGGCAGAGCAGTGACCTCGTGGCCCCAGGAGACAACGATGCCGCTCACCCGTAGAGACTTCGCCAAGCGCACGGCGATCACCGGCGCCGGAGTCGCGCTGGCCGGAACCGTCGACGTCCTCGCGACCGCACCGGGTGCCCTCGCCGCCGAGGCCCCGGCGACCGCCGCGGAGGCCGGGGCGTCCCGGCACCACGGCCAGCTGGGTTACGGCGAGCTGATCAAGGACCCCAAGGGCATTCTGGCCCTGCCCAAGGGCTTCTCGTACCGCGTCATCACCCGGACCGGCGTCACCAAGCTGGAGTCCGGCGAGTCGACCCCCTCCAACCACGACGGCACCGCTACCTTCGAGGGCCTGCGCGGCGCCACGCTGCTCGCCAACAACCACGAGCTGGCCGGCGCCCGCGCCGACTGGCCGCACCCGGTCCCGCTGACCGAGGGCCTGGTCTACGACTCCGGCGCGGCCGGCGGCGTGACCATCGTCGAGGTCGCCCAGCACGGCGGCCACGTCGTGGAGTGGGTCGGCGTGGCCGGCACGGTCACCAACTGCGCGGGCGGCCGCACCCCCTGGGGCACCTGGCTGACCTGCGAGGAGACCGAGGACAAGGCCGGCAAGAACGGCTTCCTGAAGGACCACGGCTACGTCTTCGAGGTCGACCCGTACGACCGCAAGGCCAACCGCGACCCCAAGCCGATCAAGGCCCTGGGCCGCTACGCGCACGAGGCGGTCGTCGTCGACCCCAAGCGCGGCCACCTCTTCCTCACCGAGGACGCCTCCAACCCCAACGGCCTGTTCTTCCGCTGGACCCCGCCGGCCGGCTTCCACCACGGCCGCGGCAAGCTGCGCGCCCTCAAGGCCGACGCGGGTGTGCTGCAGGCCTTCAAGTGCTTCGACTCCGGCGGCAGGTTCGTCGACGACCTGTCCCGTGCCACGAAGATCGGCACGGTCTACGGCGTGGACTGGGTGGACGTCCCGGACCGGGACGCCGCCACCACCTCCGTCCGCAAGCAGTTCGCGGCCGGCGAGGTCACCCGGGCCCGCAAGCTGGAGGGCATGTGGTGGGGCGACGGCGGCGTGTACGTCGTCTCCTCCTACGCCCGCGAGGAGAGCCCGGGCGCGGCCCACGACGGTGCCGTGTGGTTCTACGACCCCAAGCGCCGCACCCTGACCCTCAAGGTCCTCCTGGGCGTCAACCCCGACCCGTCGGTCGACGGCGCCTTCGACGGCCCGGACAACATCACCGTCTCGCCCTACGGCGGCCTGGTCATCGCCGAGGACGGCGAGGGCCAGCAGCACCTGTTCGGCGCGCTCGGCGACGGCCGCACCTACCCGATCGCCCGCAACGAGCTGAACATCGGCACCGCGCAGGAGCCGGAGTACAGCGAGTTCACCGGTGTGACCTTCTCGCCCGACGGCAGGACGCTGTTCGCCAACATCCAGGTGCCGGGCATCATGCTGGCCATCACCGGACCGTGGCGCCGCCAGGGCCACGGCGGCGCCTGCTGAGCTCCGACCGCACCACCCGCGCCCGGTGGTCCGTGCCCCGCACGGACCACCGGGCGCACCCGCGTCGCTCAGAGCGCCTGCGCGGCGGGCTTGACCATGCCCTTCACGGTGCGGGAGTCGACGAAGTCGCCCAGCGCCGTCATCTCCCACTCGCCGGAGAACTGGCGGACGAACTTGGCCATCATCACGCCCGTGCGGGGCTCGGCGCCGGTGAGGTCGAAGCGCACCAGCTCCTCGCCCGTCGTGCCGTCCAGCAGGCGGCAGTAGGCCTTGGCCACCTGGTTGAACTTCTGGCCGGAGAAGGAGTTCACCGTGAAGACCAGTCCGGTGACCTCGGGCGGCAGCCCGCCGAGGTGGACGGTGATGACCTCGTCGTCGCCCGCGCCCTCGCCGGTGAGGTTGTCACCGGAGTGCTGGATCGCCCCGCCCAGGATGGTGAGCCGGCCGAAGTAGCAGGACTCGATGTGGTTGCGCTGCGGCCCGTACGCGATGACCGAGGCGTCCAGGTCGATGTCCTTGCCGCGGTAGGCGGGCTCCCAGCCGAGGCCCATGCGGACCGAGGTCATCAGCGGCTTGCCGCCCTTGACCAGGGAGACCGTCTGATTCTTCTGGAGGTTGACCCGGCCCTTGTCCAGGTTGATCTTGCCGGTGCCGACCGGTGGGGCGGGGGGTGCCGGGGGCACGGGCGGCGCCGGGGGCGCGGGGGGAGGCGTCATGGCGGCGGCCGGGGGCGCGGGCGGCGGGGGAGCCACGGGCGGCGCCTGGGGCGGTGTCTGCGGCGCGGCGGCCGCGGGCTCGTCGACGGACACGCCGAAGTCGGTCGCGATGCCCGCCAGCCCGTTGGCGTACCCCTGGCCGACCGCGCGGGCCTTCCACGCGCCGGAGCGGCGGTAGATCTCGACCACCACGAGGGCGGTCTCGGTGCTCAGGGCGGGCGGGGTGAAGGTCGCCAGGACGGCGCCGCTGTCGGCGTCCCGCACCGTCGCCGTCGGCTCGGTGCCGGCGAAGGTCGCCCCGGGCGCGTCGGGGCTCGCCGTCACGACGATCTTCTCGATGCCGGCGGGCACGGCCACCGTGTCCACCGTGATCGCGTCGGGGGAGGTGCCGCCGCCGGACCGGTAGGTCACACCCGGCCCCGCGGGCTGGTTGTAGAACACGAAGTCGTCGTCGGAGCGCACCTTGCCGTCGGCGGCGATCAGGAGGCCCGACACATCAAGCCGCACGGGCGCGGATACCTCCACTGCCACGCGTGCCGCGGAGAGCGGGATGTTCGAGCCGGGTGTCATTGCGGTCATGTTCCGCTTAACGATCGTTCCGGGTTTACGGTTCCATTACCGAACGGGGTTTTCACGTGTCACGCATCGTGGTCATCAGCGGCGGCGGTACGGGGATCGGCCTGGCCGTCGCGGAGGCGTTCGTCCGCGACGGGGACCAGGTCGTGCTGGTCGGACGGCGCAAGGACGTCCTGGACGGGGCGGTCGCCCGGCTGGGTTCCGGATCGGCCCTGGCGGTCCCGGCGGACCTGACCGACGAGGCGGGGACGGCCGGGGTCCGCGAGCTCGTGGCGGAGCGCTTCGGGCGGGTGGACGTCCTGGTCAACAACGCGGGCGGGAACGTCGCGCTCGGCGGCGGGGAGCCGTCGCTCACCGAACTGTGGACGGGCAACTTCCGGTCCAACGTGCTGACCGCCGTGCTCCTCACCGAGGCGCTGCGCGACCTGCTGGCAGACGGCGGCCGGGTGCTGCTGCTCAGCTCCATCGCCGCGGTGCGCGGCGGCGGGTCCGGCTCGTACGGCGCCGCCAAGGCCGCCCTGCACCCGTACGCCTACGACCTGGCGGCGGACCTGGGCGGGCGCGGGATCACGGTCAACGTCATCGCGCCCGGCTTCATCGACGACACCGAGTTCTTCGGCGGGCGCATGACGCAGGAGCGGCGCGCGTTCCTCGTCGGCCAGACCCTCACCGGCCGGGTCGGCGTCCCCGAGGACGTCGCCTCGCTCGCCCACTGGCTCGCCTCCCCTGGTGCCGCCCACATCACCGCGCAGATCCACCAGGTGAACGGCGGCGCGGAACGCGGCCGCTGAGGGCCGCCGCGTCAGTGGGGCCAGAGGGGCGGATGCGTGGTGAAGTGGCCGCCGAGGTGCGCGTGGTCCGGGTTGTCCGGGTCGAGTTCGCCCTGTTCGGCGATGAGCTTGGCCGCGAAGGGCTCGGAGTCGTCCTGCGGCTCGTAGCCCAGCGCCCGCGCGGAGGACAGGTCCCACCACAGCCGGGTGTTGGCGGAGCTGCCGTGGACCACGGTGTGCCCGACGCCCTCGGCGGTGAGGGCGGCGTGCAGCAGCCGGGCGCCGTCCTCGGGGCTCATCCAGACCGACAGCATGCGCACCGAGGTCGGCTCCCGGAAGCAGGAGCCGATGCGGATGGAGACGGTCTCCAGGCCGTGCAGGTCCCAGTAGAGCTGGGCGAGGTCCTCGCCGAAGCACTTGGACACGCCGTAGAAGGTGTCGGGGCGGCGCGGGGTGTCGACCGGGATGAGAGGGTCGTCCCCGACCGGGCGCGGGGTGAAGCCCACGGCGTGGTTGCTGGAGGCGAAGACGATCCGCGGCACGCCCTCCTCGCGGGCGGCCTCGTAGAGGTGGTAGGTGCCCTCGATGTTGGCGCGCAGGATCTTCTCGAAGGGGGCTTCCAGGGAGATGCCCGCGAGGTGGATGATCGCGTCGACCCCGCGTACGGCCTCGCGCAGGGCGGCGCGGTCCGCCAGGTCCGCGGTGATCGCGTCGGGCGCGCCCTCGACGGGCCGCACGTCGAGCAGGCGCAGCCGGTAGCCGTAGGCCGGCAGCAGCTCGCGCATCAGGGCGCCCAGGCCGCCTGCGGCGCCGGTGAGCAGGACGGTGCGGGGAGCGGGCATGCGCAGGTCTCCTCGATCGGACGTCCACGTTCGTGGATGTCATTCATATGCATGGACACGCTAAAGAGAGCTTGTCGAAGCGTCAAGACTCCACCACCTGCGGCTGTCTTTCTTGACCCCTCCTTATGTGCTGCCTTAGCGTAAACGCGTTCATGAATATAGACATCGATCAGATGAGCGCACAGACGCCAGTCTTCAGGGAGAACCCGATGACCGATGCCGCCTCACTCTCCGCGCGCCTCGACGGCCTGCTGTTCTTCCCCGTGACGCCCTTCGGCCCGGACGGCGCCGTTGACCTGGAGGTCTTCCGCGCGCACGTGCGCCGCGGGATCGAGGCCGGAGCCGGGGCGGTCTTCGCGTGCTGCGGCACCGGCGAGTTCCACGCGCTGACGCCCGAGGAGTTCCGCGCCTGCGTGGCCGCGGCCGTCGAGGAGTCCGCGGGCCGGGTCCCCGTCGTCGCCGGCGCCGGCTACGGCACCGCCCTGGCCCTGCAGTTCGCTCGCCTCGCCGAGGAGGCGGGCGCCGACGGATTGCTCGCCATGCCGCCCTACCTCGTCGTCGCCGACCAGGCCGGACTGCTGCGGCACTACGCGGCGCTCGCCGCGGGCACCTCGCTCGACGTCATCGTCTACCAGCGCGACAACGCCGTCCTCACCCCCGCGACCGTCGCCGAACTCGCCCGCATCCCGCGCATCATCGGCCTCAAGGACGGCGTCGGCGACCTCGACCTGATGCAGCGCATCATCAGCGCCGTCCGCAGCACGGTCCCCGACCGCGACTTCCGCTACTTCAACGGCCTCCCCACCGCCGAACTCACCGGCCTCGCCTACCGCGGCATCGGCGTCACCCTCTACTCCTCCGCCGTCTTCTGCTTCGCGCCCGAGATCGCCCTCGCCTTCCACCGCGCCCTGACCGGCGGCGACGACACCACCGTGAACGCCCTCCTCGACGGCTTCTACCGGCCGCTGGTGGAACTGCGCCAGCAGGGCCGCGGCTACGCCGTCTCCCTGGTCAAGGCCGGCGTCCGGCTGCGCGGGCTGGACGTCGGCGAGGTGCGCCCGCCGCTGTCCGAGCCCGCGCCCGCGCACATCAAGGAACTGGCCGAACTCATCGACCGCGGACTCGCCCTGCTCGGCGAGGACTGACGTACGGTGACCCGCGTCAACCCCCACCCCCAGGAGCCGCGTTGAGAGCCTCCACCTTCGTCTACCCGTGGGACGTCGTCGGCGACCCGGAGGCGGCGGACCGCATCGCCGGCCTCGGCGTGCAGCAGGTCACCCTCGCCTCCGCGTACCACTCCACGCGGGCGCTGACCCCACGCCATCCCGGGCACCGCGTCGTCACCGCCCGCCACGCCGCCGTGCTCTACCCGCCGGACGAGCGGCGCTGGGCGGGGCGCGCCCTGCGGCCGTACACCCAGGACTGGGCGGGCGCCGAGGACGCCTACGGCGAGGCCGCCCGGGCCCTGCGGGCGGCCGGACTGGCCGTGCACTCCTGGGTCGTGCTCGCCCACAACTCCCGTCTCGGGGACGAACACCCCCGGGTGAGCGTGCGCAACGCCTACGGCGACCCCTACCCGTGGGCGCCGTGCATCGCCCAGCCGGAGGTGCGCGAGTACCTCGTCACGCTGGCGGCGGAGGCCGCGGTGCGGCCGGGGACCGGGACGGAGGGTACGGAACTGGAGTCCTGCGGCTGGTACGGCCTCGCCCACCTGCACGCCCACGACAAGACGGGCGGCGTGCCGCTGCCCGGGGCCGCGCAGTACCTGATGTCCCTGTGCTTCTGCCCCACGTGCGCGGCGGGGTACGCCGCGCTGGGCGCGGACCCGGACGAACTGCGCGCGGCCGTGCGCGACGCCCTGGCGCCGGTGTGGGCGGGGGAGTGGACCCCGGGGCCCGACGAGTGGGCCGACGTCGAGAAGCTGCTCGGGGCGGACCTCGCGGGGCTGACGATGGCGTGGCGGGGCCCCGTCGCGCGGGAGTTGCAGCGGGCGGCGGTGGAGGCTGTACGGGGTGCGGCGGCACGGGCCGGGGCCGCACCGGGGTTCCAGGTGCTGCTGCACGCGGATCCGCACGCCCACCGCTGCGGGGCCAACGTGGGCGTCGACCCGGCGTACGTCCTGGACCATGCGGACGGGCTCGTGCTGCCCGGGGCCGACCTGGTGGCGGCCTGCGTGCCGCACGCACGGGCGGGCACCGTGCTGGCCGCCAACTTCCCCGTGGTCGCGGGAATGGGGGGCAGCCCCGGCACGCTGACCGCGGACGCCTCCCGGGCGGCTGCGGCCGGGGCGACGGAGCTGCGGCTCTACCACGCGGGGCTCGCGTCCGCGGGGGACCTGGCGGGGGTGCGGGCGTTCTTGGCGGGGGTGGGGTGAGGCTTGCGCCTCGGGTGCGGGTGGGTTGTTGTGTGCGGGTTGGTTGCGCCTGCGGCGGGCATCCCCCCCCGCCCGCCCTCCCCCAGCCTTCGGCCGGGGGGACCCCCATCCGGCGCGGTCAGTGACCGCCTCGCTGCGTACGTATGGGGTCGGTGCCGCGCCGGGGTACGCCCCCAGCCTTCGGCCGGGGGCGTACCCCGCCACACCCCCTCCTGCCGGTGTGGGCGACTGACGGCCGGAGGGTGGTAATGACGGGGGTGCCCTTCCGCCGACATAAGCGCACCGGTATACCGGCGGGGTGGTCGAAAAGGTGAGGGCCGTCCTTCTGGACTGGGTGGGAACGCTCATCGTCCCCAAGTGGGGTCCTGACCATGCCGGTCCGAAGGGTGGGGCGTGGATCGAGGGCGCGTTGAGGCGTCTCGCCCGGGACGCCTCGCCGTCGGAGGTGCGGCGGCTCAGCGCTGGTCTCGACGCGGCGATCAGGCAACCTGAAGTGGCACGGGCCATGAACGGCGCGGACGTGTCCGTGGAGTCGTACCGGGCCGGGTTCAGGCACTGGGCCTCGGCCGCGGGCATCGACGAGACGCTGGTGGACGCCCTGTATGCCGAACTGGCGCAACCGGACGTCGATCTCTTCGCGGTGGACGTGGGGCCGACACTTGCGACGCTCAAGGCCGCCGGGGTGCGGGTTGCCGTGGTCAGCGACGTCCACTTCGACATCCGCCCGTGGTTCGAGAAGGCGCGCCTCGACGGTTACGTCGACCGGTTCGTGCTGTCCTTCGAGCATGGTGTGTGCAAGCCCGATCCCGCCATCTTCCGACTGGCGTTGGACGAGCTCGCGGTGGGTCCGGGCGAGGCGCTGATGGTCGGGGACCGTTGCGCCTATGACGGTGCGGCGGTCGAGGCGGGCATCGCGACCCTGCTGGTCCCCCCTCTCGCCGAGGCCACCGACGAACGCCTGCACCTCGTGCTCGCATCCTGCGGACTGCCCTGGAACGTGCGCCCCTGACACCCCCACCGGCCGTCAGTCGCCCACACAGCGGGAGGGGGTGTGGCGGGGTGCGCCCATGGGGGTCCCCCCGGCCGAAGGCTGGGGGAGACGAGCGGCGGACCCGGCGCCGAATACTGCAGGGGTAAACCGCGAGCCCTGTGGGGGTCCCCCCGGCCGAAGGCTGGGGGAGGGAGGGCGGGCGGGGGATGCCCGCCGCAGGCGCAAACAACCCGCACACGACAACAACCGCACCGCACACAAAGTGCGTCGGGCCCATTGACGAACCCCGCCCCCCGCCCTACTTTCATCGCGTCGTACTTCGTACGTCATATATGAGACGCCCTACGTGAGATCCGAAAGAGCCCCCATGGACCTGCTCGCCGGCACCGCGCCGACGCCGATTCCGTCCCGTACCCAGGTCGTGCTGGAAACGATCAAGCACGGGATACTGACCGGGCAGCTGAAGCCCGGTCAGGCACTCGTGGAGGCCGAGCTGGCCGCGCAGTTCGGGGTGTCGAAGACGCCCGTGCGGGAGGCGCTCAAGACGCTCGCCGGCACCGGGCTGGTCGTGATGAGCCAGTACAAGGGCGTGACCGTGCGGGCCGTGGACGCGGAGATGGCGCGTCAGGTGTACGACGTGCGCCTGCTGCTGGAGCCGGAGGCGCTGCGCCGTACCGTCACGCACCGCGCCCCGCTGGACGCCGCGCGGGACGCGCTGTCGCGGGCCGACGAGGCGGGGGACCGGGCCGACCGGTCGCTCGCCAACCGGGAGTTCCACCGGGCGCTGTACACGCCGTGCGGCAACCCCCTGCTGGCCCGGATGCTCGACGACGTGCGGGACCAGGCGGCCCTGGTCTCGGCGGTGGTCTGGCAGGAGACCCCGTCGTGGGAGCAGGAGGCCCGCGAGCACCGGGAGATCCTGGCGCGTGCCCTCGACGGGGACGCGCACGGCGCGGCGCGGCTGCTCCACGACCACATCGCGAGCTTCGTGGCCCGGGCGTTCCCCGAGGGCCCGGACGGCGGCGAAGGAACGGCCCGCTGAGCCGCGGGCGCGCGGGGTGAGGGGACGGCCCTCCGCGCGCCCGCTCCCCCCATGCCGCCCCCACGGCATCCCGTAGCGACCCGAGCTGAAGGGCAACCGCATGTCATTCGCAGAGCAGTCGTCGGCGCTCGCCGATGTCGTGGCGATCCCGGTGACCCCGTTCGGCGCGGACGGGGGCGTGGAGCCCACCGCGTACCGGGCGTTGCTGCGCAGACTGCTCGACAGCGGGGTGCGGACGGTCACGCCGAACGGCAACACCGGGGAGTTCTACGCCCTCGACCCGGCCGAGCGGCGGCTGGTCGTCGAGCTGACGATGGCCGAGGCGGACCCGGACACCCAGGTCGTGGTGGGCGTCGGCCACGACGTGCCGACCGCCGTGGCCGCCGCGCGGCACGCACGCGACGCCGGGGCGCAGATGGTGATGGTGCACCAGCCGATCCACCCGTACGTGTCGCCGGAGGGCTGGGTGGACTACCACCGCGCCGTCGCGGAGGCCGTCCCGGAGACCGGGGTCGTCCCGTACGTCCGCAACGCGGCGCTGGACGGGGGGCTGATCGCGCGCCTCGGCGAGCTGTGCCCGAACGTCGTCGGGGTGAAGTACGCGGTGCCGGACGCCGCCCGCTTCGCGGCGGTGGCCCGGGACGCGGGGCTGGACCGCTTCACCTGGGTCGCCGGCCTCGCCGAGCTGTACGCCCCCGCGTACTGGGCGGTCGGCGCGAGGGGCTTCACCTCGGGCCTGGTCAACGTCGCGCCCCGGGTGTCCCTGGAGATGCTGCGCGCGCTGCGCGACGGCGACTACGCGGCGGCGATGAAGGTGTGGGAGCAGATCAGGGAGTTCGAGGACCTGCGGGCCGAACAGCAGTCCGCCAACAACGTGTCGGTGGTCAAGGAGGCGCTGGCGGTGCTGGGACTGTGCCGCCGCGACGTGCGCCCGCCCAGCCGCCTGCTGACCGGGGGCCGGCGCGAGCGGGTGGCCGCGCTGCTCGCCGGCTGGGACGTGTGAGCCGGGACGGGACGGAGGGCCGCCATGAAGAAGCCGGAAGAGCTCCGCAGCCACCAGTGGTACGGGACGGACGGCCTGCGCTCGTTCAGCCACCGGGCCCGTACCCGGCAGCTGGGCTACCTGCCCGAGGAGCACCTGGGCAAGCCGGTGATCGCGGTCGTCAACACCTGGAGCGACATCAACCCCTGCCACGTCCACCTGCGCGAGCGGGCCCAGGCGGTCAAGCGCGGGGTGTGGCAGGCGGGCGGCTTCCCCCTGGAGTTCCCCGTCGCGACGCTGTCGGAGACGTACCAGAAGCCGACGCCGATGCTCTACCGCAACCTGCTCGCGATGGAGACCGAGGAGTTGCTGCGCTCCTACCCGGTGGACGGGGCGGTCCTGCTGGGCGGTTGCGACAAGTCCACCCCGGCGCTGCTGATGGGGGCCGCGAGCGCCGACCTGCCGGCGGTGTTCGTGCCGGCCGGACCCATGCTGCCCGGGCACTGGCGCTCCGAGGTGCTCGGCTCCGGCACCGACATGTGGAAGTACTGGGACGACAAGCGGGCCGGCCTCATCGGTGACTGCGAGATGGCCGAGCTGGAGAGCGGGCTGGCCCGTTCGCCCGGCCACTGCATGACCATGGGCACCGCCTCCACGCTGACCGCGGCGGCGGAGGCGCTGGGGATGACGGTGCCGGGCGCGTCGTCGATCCCCGCCGTCGACTCCGGGCACGACCGCATGGCGGCCGCCTCCGGGATGCGGATCGTCGACCTCGTGCGGGAGGACCTGCGGCCGTCGGCGATCCTGACCCGCGAGGCGTACGAGGACGCGGTGGCCACGGTGCTCGCCCTCGGCGGTTCTACCAACGCCGTGATCCACCTGATCGCGATGGCCGGGCGCAGCGGTGTCCCGCTGACGCTGGACGACTTCGACCGCATCGCCCGCACGGTGCCGGTCCTGGCGAACCTCCGGCCGGGAGGCCGCCACCTGATGGAGGACTTCCACTTCGCCGGCGGCCTCCCGGGGTTCCTGACCCGGCTGCGGGACGCCGGTGTCCTGCACCTCGACCGGCCGACCGTCGCGCACGCCACGCTCCGCGAACAGCTCGCCGGTGCCCTCGTCCACGACGAGGACGTGATCCGCCCGCTGGACAGGCCGCTCGCGGCCGAGGGCGGCGTCGCCGTCCTGCGCGGCAACCTGTGCCCGGACGGCGCGGTCATCAAGCACATCGCCGCCGAGCCGCACCTGCTCAAGCACACCGGCCCGGCCGTGGTGTTCGACGACTACCGGACCCTGCAGCGCACCATCGACGACCCGGCGCTCGGCATCACCGAGGACAGCGTGCTCGTGCTGCGCGGCTCCGGTCCGCTCGGCGGCCCGGGCATGCCCGAGTACGGGATGCTGCCGCTGCCCGGCCACCTCCTGAAGAAGGGGGTGCGGGACATGGTGCGGATCTCCGACGCCCGGATGAGCGGCACGAGTTACGGCGCGTGCGTGCTGCACGTGGCGCCCGAGTCGCACGTGGGCGGGCCGCTCGCCCTCGTCCGCACTGGCGATCCGATCACCCTGGACGTCCAGGCGCGCACCCTGCGCCTGGAGGTCGACGACGCGGAACTGGAACGCCGGCGCGCGCAGTGGCAGGCGCCGCCGCCCCGCTACGGACGCGGCTACGGCGCGCTGTACCAGGACCAGATCACCCAGGCCGACACCGGCTGCGACTTCCGCTTCCTGACCCGGCCCGGAGAAGTGCCGGAGCCCTACGCGGGCTGACGCCCCGCCGCGCACCACGCCGTACCGCCCGTACCGCCACCGCGCCCGTACCGCCACCGCGCCCGTGGCGGCCCCGCACCACTAGGCAAGCGCTTTCCCCGCACCCGTACGAAGGAGTACCGGTCATGGCCACAGCCGTGGCGAAACCACCCCGGCCCTCGCGGCGCCGGCCGTCCGGCGCGGCCCGGCGCACCCCGTACCTCCTGATCGCCCCCGCCGTCCTGCTGATGCTGGGCTTCATCGCCTACCCGATGGTCAGCGTCCTCTACTACAGCCTGCAGGACCACAACGTCACCAAGCCCTGGCGGAACGGCTTCGCCGGCTTCGGCAACTTCCAGCGGATCCTCTTCGACGACCCGCTGTTCTGGCAGAGCCTGCTCTTCAGCCTCAAGTGGGTCGCCGCGGAGGTGGGGCTGCAGCTCGCCCTCGGGCTGGCGCTCGCCCTGGTCGTCAACCAGACCTTCGTCGGCCGCGGACTGGCGCGCGCCCTGGTCTTCTCGCCGTGGGCCGTCTCCGGCGTGCTGACCACCACGATCTGGATGCTGCTGTACAACCCCGCCACGGGCATCAGCCGCTACCTGGCGGACGCCGGCATCGGCGAGTACGGCACCTCGGTGCTCTCCGACCCCGACACCGTCTTCCCGGCCGCCGTCCTGGCCGAACTGTGGCGCGGGGTCCCGTTCTTCGCCATCCTCATCCTGGCCGACCTGCAGTCCATCCCGAACGAGCTGTACGAGGCGGCCTCGGTCGACGGCGCGGGCCGCTTCCGGCGGTTCTTCCACATCACGCTGCCCCACCTGCGGGACGCCATCGTGCTGTCCACGCTGCTGCGCGGGGTGTGGGAGTTCAACAACGTCGACCTGCTCTACACGCTCACCGGAGGCGGTCCCGCCGGTTCGACGACCACGCTGCCGCTGTACGTGGCCAACACCGGCATCGACGGCCACGACTTCGGCTACGCGTCCGCGCTCACCACCGTCGCCTTCGTGATCCTCCTGTTCTGCTCCATCGTCTACCTGCGTCTGAGCAAGTTCGGGGGCGACCGCACATGACGACCACCGTGCCGGAGAGGAACGGCCTCCCCCTGCCGCGCGTGGCGCCCGCCGCGCGCCCCGACGACGACGACGGCGGCGGTGCCGGGCGGCGCCGCGGGCGCCGGGGGCTCGGCGCGGGTGCGCCCCGCTGGCAGATCTACCTGCCGCTCGGCCTGTACCTGCTGTTCACGCTCGTCCCCTTCTACTGGATGCTGCTGTTCGCGCTGCGCCCCTCGGGGTCCACCTCGCTGGTGCCGTGGCCGGCCACCACCGCGCACTTCTCGAAGGTGTGGAACGACCTCGGTTTCGCGGTGTTCTTCAAGAACAGCCTGCTCATCGGCGTGGCCACGCTCGTGATGACCACCGTGATCGCCCTGCTCGGCGGTTACGCGCTGGCCCGTTTCGACTTCCGCGCCAAGCGCGCCTTCCTGCTCGCCCTGCTGTGCTCGCAGTTCATCCCGGGCGCGCTCATGCTGGTGCCGCTCTTCCAGATCTTCAGCGAACTGCGCATGATCGACTCCCTGTGGAGCGTCATCGTCGCCGAGACGGTCTTCCAGCTGCCGCTGTCGATCATCCTCATCAGCGGCTTCATCAGGAACGTCCCGGTGTCGCTGGAGGAGGCCGCCTGGGTCGACGGCTGCGGCCGGATCCGGGCCTTCTGCGCGGTGGTGCTGCCGCTGCTGCGGCCGGGGCTGGTCGCGGTGGGCTCCTTCGCCTTCGTGCACAGCTGGAACCACTTCCTCTTCTCGCTGATGTTCCTCAGCACGCAGGAGAAGTACACGATCCCCGTCGGCCTCAGCTACACCATCGGCTCCGGCGAGAGCGTCGAGCTCGGAACGCTCGCCGCGGGCGGCGTCGTGGCCGCGGTGCCCGTCGTCATCGTCTTCGCCTTCATCCAGAAGTGGCTGGTCACCGGCTTCAGCGCGGGTGCGGTGAAGGGCTGACGCCCGTCCCGCCACCCGCCCCTGTCCCGCGGACGAGGAGGTCCGAACCGTGCGAGATGCATCCACGCGGCCCGTCGGCGGCGGCCCGGCGGCGACGCCGCCCGGCGACGCGCCCGTGCCCGTCGTCCTGGCCGGGGCCCGCGGTCACGGCGCCTGGCACCTGGAGAACCTGAGGAGGCTGTCGGCCACCGGTCTGGTGCGGCTCGCCGGGATCTGTGACACCGTCCCGCCGGCACCGGGGGAACCGGCCGGGTTCCCCGCACCCGCCCACGGCACCGACCTGGGCGAACTGACCGCGCGGACCGGCGCCGGGATCGTCATCGTCTGCACCCCCCTCCACACGCACACCGACCTGGCGCTGGCCGCGGCTGCGCAGGGCGCCCACGTGCTGCTGGAGAAGCCGCCCGCACCCTCCTACGCCGCGTACGAACGGCTGGTCGCCGGGGTCGAGGCGAGCGGGCGGGCCTGCCAGATCGGCTTCCAGTCGCTGGGCTCGCACGCCCTGGACGCCGTCCGCGCGCTGGTGGCCGACGGCGCGATAGGCACCGTGCGCGGCATCGGCGCCGCCGGCAACTGGGTGCGCGACGAGCACTACTTCCGCCGGGCCGCCTGGTCGGGGCGGCGCAGGATGGGCGGTACGGACGTGGTCGACGGGGTGCTCACCAACCCCCTCGCCCACGCCGTCGCCACCGCGCTCGCCCTGGACGGCAGCGAACGCGCCGAGGACGTCGGGGCGATCGAGCTGGAGCTCTTCCGGGCCAACGCCATCGAGGCCGACGACACCTCCGCCCTGCGGCTGCGCACCGCGCGGGGCACGGTCGTCACGGTCACCGCCACCCTGTGCGCCGAGCGGAACGCCGAGCCGTACGTCGTCGTCCACGGCGACCGCGGCCGTGTGACGTTCTGGTACAAGCAGGACCGCGTCCTGCTGCAACGCGCCGGGCGCGGCCCGCAGGAGCAGCGGTACGGACGCACGGACCTGCTGGAGAACCTGGTCGCGCACGTGCGGCACGGCGAGGACCTGCTCGTGCCGCCCCGCGCCACCGGCGCCTTCATGAAGGTCGTCGAGGCCGTGCGCACCGCCCCGGACCCGGTGCCGCTCCCCGACGGCGCCTGGCGCACCGAGCCCGGCGAACGGTCCACGCGACGTGTCGTCACCGGGGTCGACGGCATGGTCACCGCCGGCGCGGAGACCCTGGCCCTCTTCTCCGAGCTGGGCGCCCCCTGGGCCGCACCGAACGGGGTGATCCGGCGATGACGACCACCGTGCTGCGCGCCGCCGGACGCACCGTCGGACGGTACGTCCACCGCCCCGAGCTGCCCGGGCGGCTCGCCCCGCGCCCCTACCTGCACCCGCTGACCACCCTGGCAGGGGTGCCCGTCACCGAGTTCATGCCCGGCGACCACCTCCACCACCTCGGGGTGAGCGTCGCCGTCCCCGACGTCGACGGGCGCAACTTCTGGGGCGGGCGCACCTACGTCCGCGACCGGGGCCCGGCCGAGCTGGACGACCACGGTGTCCAGGAGCACCTGGGCCTGCTCCGCGGCGGCCCGGACGGCTTCACCGAGGAGCTGTCCTGGCGCACCGGGGACCGCGAACTGCTCCGCGAGCGACGGACGGTCACGGCCCGCGCGCTCGGCGAGGGCTGCTGGGCGCTCGACGTCACCTTCGCCCTGGCCAACCCCGGCGACCGGGAGCTGACCATCGGCAGCCCCGCCACCAACGGCCGCCCCGGCGCCGGTTACGGCGGCTTCTTCTGGCGGGCGCCCGCCGAGCCGGAGCGGGCGCGGGTGTTCACGGCCGGCGCGGAGGGCGAGGAGGCCGTGCACGGCCGGGCGGCCGACTGGCTGGCCCTCTCGGGCGAGGGCTGGACGCTGGTCTTCGCCGGGGCGACCGCCGGGACCCGCCGCGACCCGTGGTTCGTGCGCACCGCCGAGTACCCCGGCGTGGGCTCCGCCCTCGCCTGGGCGCGGCGGCTGCCCGTCCCCGCGGGCGGCACCGTGACCCGGCGGATCGTCACCGCCGTCGCCGACGGGCGGCTCGGACCCGCGCAGGCCGGCGCGCTGGCCCGCCGCCTCGTCGACGGGAGCGGCTGACGATGCGCCCCTGGACCGCCGACCCCCCGCGACGGCACCTACCGCCGCGGACACCGGCGACGGCCCGCGCCGGACCCCGGGCCACCCCTCACGTCCCCACCACCCGCACGCACCCCGACAGGAGAGTCACCATGAGAGCACCGAAGGGCCGCGGAGCGCGCCTCGCCGCCGCCGTCGCGGCCGTCTCCGCACTGGCGCTGACCGCGTCCGCCTGCGGCACCGACGGCAAGGGCAGCTCGGGCAGCGAGGGCAGCGGCAAGGGCACCGTCACCTTCTGGGACAACAACGGCGGTGTCCGCACCGAGGTGTGGAAGGAGATCATCTCCCGCTTCGAGAAGAAGAACCCGGACGTCGAGGTGAAGTACGTCGGGGTCGCCGCCGCCGACGTGCAGTCCAAGTACGACACCGCCATCGCGGGCGGCAAGGGCCTGCCCGACGTCGGTGGCGTGGGCACCGCGATGCTCGCGAGCCTGGTGGCGCAGGGCGCGCTCGACCCGGTGACCGACCGCATCGACGACAGCCCCCTGAAGGGCAGGTTCGACCCCAACCTGGTCAAGAGCGTGCAGGTGGCGGGTGGCGGCGACGAGCTGTTCTCCGTGCCGACCTCCGCGAACATGGGCGTCCTGTGGTACCGCACCGACCTCTTCGAGGCCGCGGGGGTGCCGGCGCCCACCACCTGGGACGCGTTCTTCACGGCGACGGAGAAGCTGACGGACCGCAAGAGCAACGAGTTCGGCTTCACCTTCCGCGGCGGCGCCGGCTCGATCGCACAGGCCCTGGACATGATGTACGGGCAGTCGGGCATCGACAGCTTCTGGAACGGCGACACGACCACCGTCAACGACCCGAAGAACGTGGCGGCGCTGGAGAAGTACGTCGCGCTGTACAAGAAGACCACGCCCGAGGCCGACCTCAACAACGACTTCACCAAGATGGTCGCCGAGTTCGACAACGGGAAGATCGGCATCCTCCAGCACAACCTGGGCTCCTACCAGAACCACCTGGATGCCCTCGGCCAGGGCAAGTTCGCGGGCGTGGCCATGCCGGTCGACGCGGCGGGGGTGCGCACCACGGTCTCCAACCCGGTGGACGGGCTCGGTCTGTTCAAGAGCTCCGAGAACAAGGAGGCCGCCTGGAAGTTCATCGAGTTCGCCGCCTCCGCGGAGGCGAACAGCCTGTGGAACGAGTCGGCCGGGGCCATCCCGTCCAACACCGAGGCGCAGGACGACGACTGGATCGCCTCCGCCGGGGCGACCAAGATCGCCATCGAGGCGCTCACCGACCCCAAGACGAAGATCGTCCAGCTGCCGTACTACCTGCCGGACTGGAACACCCTCAGCAAGGCCGACAGCGAACCGGAGTTCCAGAAGGTCGTCCTCGGCCGGCTGAGCGCCAAGGACTTCCTCGACGCCTTCGCCGGGAAGCTCAACGCCGCGCAGGCGGACTGGAAGAAGCACACCTCTTGATCCGCGTGCCCGGGTACGGGACGGCCGGCGGCGCCCACGCCGCGCCGTGAGCCGCCGGCCGTCCCCGCTCCCGCTCCCGCTCCCTCTCCCATCCCCACCTCCTCCCAAAGGAGCCGCAATGCGCAGATCTATGTGTCATGCGCGCGTCATTCCTGTCCTGATGGGCTGCACGACGCTCGCCCTCGCCCTCACCGCTCCGGCCGCGGCCCAGGCCGCCGTCCCGCGCGGGGCCGCCCTCGGCCGTGCCGTACTGCCCGCCGGTGACGGCTGGGCCTCGGCCGGCCGGGGCACCAGGGGCGGCTCGGCCGCCGACGCCGCCCACGTCTTCACCGTGCGCAACCGCGCCGAACTGGTCGCCGCCCTCGGCGACGGCGACGGCACCCCCCGGATCGTTCAGGTCAAGGGCGTCATCGACGTCAACACCGCCGACGACGGCACCCCCCTGGGCTGCGCGGACTACGCCACCGACGGGTACACGCTCGACGGCTACCTCGCCGCCTACGACCCCGCGGTGTGGGGCACCGACCGCGAGCCGTCCGGCCCGCTCGAGGACGCCCGCGCCGCCTCGCAGAAGGTCCAGGCGGAACGCGTCCAGGTGCGGGTCGGCTCCCGCACCACCATCGTCGGCCTCGGCCGGGGCGCCACCCTCCGCGGCGGCAACCTCATGGTCCAGGACGCCGACGACGTCATCATCCGCAACCTGTCCTTCGAGAACGCCGCCGACTGCTTCCCCGCCTGGGACCCCACCGACGGCGACACCGGCAACTGGAACTCCGAGTACGACAACCTCAGCGTGGTCGGCTCCACGCACGTGTGGGTGGACCACAACACCTTCTCCGACGGCGACGAGCCCGACACGACCCTGCCCACGTACTTCGGCCGCGTCTTCCAGAAGCACGACGGCCTCTTCGACGTCATCAACGGCTCCGACCTCGTCACCGGGTCCTGGAACGTCTTCCGGGACCACGGCAAGACCTCGCTCATCGGCAACAGCGACAGCGCCGCCGCCACCGACGCGGGCAGGCTGCGCGTCACCCTCCACCACAATCTCTACCGGAACGTCACCGAGCGCGCCCCGCGCGTCCGCTTCGGCCAGGTCGACACCTACAACAACCACTACGTGGCGACCGCGGACTCCGGCTACGCCTACGGCTACAGCCTCGGTGTCGGCGTCCAGTCGCAGCTCGTGGCGGAGGCCAACGCCTTCACCCTGCCTGCGGGCGTCGACCGCGCCACCGTCATCAAGAAGTGGAAGGGCACCGCCCTCACCGAGGACGGCAACCTCGTCAACGGCCGCCCCGTCGACCTGCTCGCCGTCCACAACGCGGGCGTCCCCGCCGAGCAGCTCGGCGACGACGCGGGGTGGACCCCGGCCCTGCGCACCCGGGTCGACCGTGCGGGCGCCGTACCGTACGTCGTCGACCGCCACGCGGGCAGCGGAAGGCTCTGACCGGCCGCCGCCCCGCACCCACCCCACCCGTCGGCCGACCGTCCCCGGCCGGCGGAGGCCCGCGCCCCCGGGCGTCCCGTCAGGCCACGGGACCGCCGCGGTAGGCACGGGGCGAGCTCCCCGTGACCTCCTTGAAGGCCGTGCTGAGCGCGCTCTCGGAGCCGTAGCCGACCGCGCGGGCGATGACGGCGAGGGTCTCGGTGCCCTTGCGCAGGCGCTGCGAGGCGAGTTCGATGCGCCACCGCCTGAGGTAGTCCAGCGGCGGACAGCCCACGGTCCGCTTGAACCGTGCGGCGAGCGTGGACCTCGACACCCCGCTGGTGCGGGCGAGTTCGGCGACCGTCCAGCCGTGCGCCGGCGCACGGTGCAGCGCGGCCAGGGCGGGCGCCACGACGGGGTCGGACAGGCCCGCCGGCCAGCCAGACGCGCCGTGCGACTCCTCTGCGAGGTGCAGACGCAGCACGTGGACCAGCATGACGACGGCCAGGTGCTCCGCCACGAGGGTGGAGGCCACGGGCCGTCGCAGCAGCTCCTGCCCGATCTGCTCCAGTGCCCAGCCCACGGTCTGCGCGTGCGCGGTCCCCGCGGGCACGTGGATGACCGGCGGCAGGGCGTCCAGCAGCAGGGCCCGCGCGCGGTCGCCGAAGGAGAAGCGGCCGCCGACCAGCAGGACGTCGTCCCCCCGGCCGACCCGCGCGAAACCGCCCTCCGCCGCGGCGAACACCGGCTCCGCGGCGACCGGGGCCACGCCGGGAGCGCTGCGCAGCACGAACGGGCGGGCCTGGGTGAGCAGGAAGCAGTCGCCCGCGGCCAGCTCCACCGGCCCGTCCGCCCCCTCGACCTCCAGGAGGCACCCGCCGTGCCGGACCGCGTTGAACTTCACCCCGGACGGCGCCTCGAAGCGCACCGCCCACTCGCCGCCCGCCACGAGGCCCGTCGACAGGTGGGCCCTGGTCTCCAGCAGGGCCAGCACGTCCTCGAGCGGATCCATGACGTACCTCCTGGGTCTGGACGATGGCTGAAGTTTTCCGGAGTTTTCATTATGGAGAATACGCGATGCCGTCCATAGCCTGGTTCGCGTACCAGCCGTTCCCCTCCCGAGAAGGTCACCGTGCTCGACCACCCCCTGCTGCAGACCCCCTTCCCCTCGCACGCCACGGCCTCCGAGGTCGTCAGCGGAGTCGACCTCACCGGCCGGCGCGCCCTCGTCACCGGCGGCGCCTCCGGCATCGGCCTGGAAACGGTCCGGGCCCTGGCCTCGGCCGGCGCGGACGTCACCGTCGCCACGCGCGACCCCGCCGCCGCGGAGCCGGCCCTCCGCGGACTCGCCACCACCGCCCCGGCGGGCTCGGTGGACGTACGGGGCCTCGACCTGGCCGACCTCGCGTCCGTCGCACACTTCGCGGACGCCTGGAGCGGGCCGCTCGACATCCTCGTCGCCAACGCCGGGATCATGGCCCTCCCCACCCGCCAGGTCACCGACCTCGGGTGGGAGCTGCAGCTCGCCACCAACCACCTCGGGCACTTCGCCCTCGCCACGGCGCTCCACCCCGCACTGCGGGCGGCCGGGTCGGCCCGGCTGGTGGTCGTCAGCTCCGGAGCCCACCACAACGCCGCGTTCGACTTCGGCGACCCCCACTTCGAGCGGCGTCCCTACGACCCCTGGACGGCCTACGCGCAGTCCAAGACCGCCGACGTCCTGCTCGCGGTGGGCGCCCGCCGGTGGGCCGCCGACGGCGTCACGGCCAACGCGCTCAACCCCGGATGGATCCTCAGCACCAACCTCCAGCGCCACATCGACGCCGGCACCATGCGGGCGATGGGCGTGACGGACGAGGACGGCGCCGTCATCCCGCAGCCGTACCACAAGACCGCGGAGCAGGGAGCCGCCACCTCGGTGCTGCTCGCGGCGTCGCCGCTGCTCGACGGGGTGACCGGACGCTACTTCGAGGACAACCAGGAGGCGCCGGTCGTGGACGGGGACGAAGGGCGTCCCGGCGGCGTCGCCGCCCACGCCGTGGACCCGATCGCCGCGGACCGGCTCTGGGACCGCGCCCTGTGCGCCCTGCGGGTGTGACCTCCCGGACCTGCCCCCTGTCCGATGTCACACCGGGGAGGCCGCCGTCCGTCGTACGCCCGCAGGCACGACGCGGACGACCCCAGGAGGCACGACATGTCCCGCATCTCCCTCGACCCGCCGCGGACCCCGTTCATCCGGCTCGCCGAGTGGTACGCGCGCCGCAGGTTCGGCAGGGTCCTCGACCCCGGCCGGGCGGTCGGCCACAACCCGAAGGTGCTGATGTCCTACGCCCGCTTCGAGCAGGGCGTGGAGAAGTGGCACGCGCTCGACCCGGGCCTCAAGCACCTCGCCGTCATGGCGTCCGCGGTCCGCATCGGCTGCTCCTGGTGCGTGGACTTCGGCCACTGGAAGGCCGAGGGCCTGAGGCTGCCCATGGAGAAGGTGGGCAAGGTGCCCGTCTGGCGCGACCACCGGGAGGACTTCACCGAGCTCGAGCAGTGGGTGATGGAGTATGCCGAGGCCATGAGCGAGACGGAGCCGTCCGTCACCGACGACCTGGCCCGCCGGCTGCTCGACCGGCTCGGTGAGGCCGCCTTCGTCGAGCTCACGGCCATGGTCGCGGTGGAGAACCTGCGCTCCCGGCTCAACAGCGCCCTCGGGCTGACCAGCCAGGGCTTCTCCGAGCAGTGCGCGGTCCCGCCCCGTACGTCCTGACCGCCCCGCGGCCGGGTCACGCCGCCGCGGCGCCCTCGGGGGTCGCGGCCCGGGCCGTGCGGCCCTCGTGCCAGAGGGCCGCACCGGTCACCAGCGCGCCCACGCCCTCCCACACGCCGACCCCGAGGAAACCGGAGGGCGCCCGCCCGATCACCACGGCCGTGGTGAAGACGGTGAAGGTCAGCAGCCGGAACGGGACCGTCCAGCGGAAGAAGGCGCGCCAGTCGGCGAGGGCCGCCAGGACGTAGTAGACGCCCATGTTGAGCGCCGCCATCGAGGACGCGGTGAGGAAGACCAGGGTGTAGTCGCCGGCTGCGCGGTGGTCCGGACGGTGGAAGCCGAGCAGGGACAGCTGCACGGCCGGCGACACGATCCCGACGATGCCGAGCGCGGCGGCGAGCACACCGAAGACGGCCATGGTCCAGCCGGAAAGGGAGCGGGGGAGACGCACCGGTCCTCCAAGTCCGGGGGCGGCGGCTTCGACGCCCCAACTCCCATGATCCTAGGGGATGTTCAGGTCGACTCCCGCCGTATCAGCTCCGTCGGGAGGATCACCGCGGACGGCTCGTCACCGGCGATGCGGGCGAGCAGCAGCCGCACCATCTCGGCGCTGATCCGGTCCCACGGCTGGCGGATCGTGGTCAGCGGCGGCAGCGTGGCCAGCGCCGCCGGGGAGTCGTCGAAGCCGCCGACCGCGACGTGCTCCGGCACCCGCCGCCCGGCCCGTTCCAGCGCCGCCAGCGCGCCCTGGGCCATCAGGTCGGAGGCGACGAAGACCGCGTCCAGGCCGGGGGAGCGGTCCAGCAGCGCGGTCATCGCGGCCTCCCCGCTGGCCCGGCTGTAGTCGCCCTCGGCGATCAGGGTCTCGTCGGCGGGCAGCCCCGCGGCGGCCAGCTCCTCGCGGTAGCCCGCCAGGCGCTGGACACCGCCGGGGGTGTCCAGCGGCCCCGTGATCATGGCGATCGTGCGCCGCCCGGAGGCCACGAGGTGCCGCACCATCCGGTGCGCGCCGCCCCGCTCGTCGGCCGCCACGTACGCGACCCGGCCGCCCTGCCCCAGCGGCTCACCGCAGGCGACGA
This sequence comes from Streptomyces sp. PA03-5A, assembly GCF_033792725.1. Classification (NCBI taxonomy): domain Bacteria; kingdom Bacillati; phylum Actinomycetota; class Actinomycetes; order Kitasatosporales; family Streptomycetaceae; genus Streptomyces; species Streptomyces sp. PA03-5A. The sequence goes on from NZ_JARAVL010000018.1 coordinate 106,787, forward strand.
CCGGGACCCCGGCCTTCTCCAGCCGCTCGGCGACCGGGTTCCCCGAGTGGCTGGACACCAGCAGCACGCCGTCGACGTGCCCGGCGGTGATGTAGCGGGTGATCCGCCGCCGCTCCGACTCGTCGCCGGCGATCATCAGCAGCAGCGGTATGTCGTGCGCGGCCAGCGCCTGGGTGCAGCCGCTGAGCAGCACGTTGAAGTTCGGGTCCTCGAAGAAGCGCTCCTGCGGCTCGGTGAGAAGGAAGCCCACCGAGTCCGAACGCCCGGTGATCAGGCTGCGGGCGTGCCGGTTCACCACGTATCCGGTGCGGCGGATGGCGGCGTTGACCGCCTCCATCGCGGCCGGGCTCACGTTGTGCCCGCCGTTGAGGACGCGCGACACCGTGCCCCGTGACACACCCGCCTCGCGGGCCACGTCGTGGATCGTCGGGGGACGGCGTCGTTCTGTGCGGCTCATACCGTTCTTCCTTCGGGACTCCTCAGGACTTTACGGCCCCGGAGAGCAGGTCCAGGCTCCAGAACCGCTGGATCACCAGGAACAGTGCGATCAGCGGCATTATCGCCAGCATCGCACCGGTGATCACCAGCGTGTAGAGGGCGGGCGCCGAGGCGCCCTGCTGGAGCAGGGTGAACAGGCCCAGCGTCACCGGGAACTTCTCGTCGTCGCCCAGCATGATGAACGGCAGCAGGAAGTTGTTCCAGATCGCCACGAACTGGAAGAGGAAGACCGTCACCAGTCCGGGCAGCATCACCGGCAGCGCGATCGTGCGGAAGATCCGCCACTCGCCCGCCCCGTCCACCCGGGCCGCCTCCACCACCTCGTCCGGCACGGCGGCGGAGGCGTAGATCCGCGCCAGGTAGATGCCGTACGGCGCCAGGACGCTCGGCAGCAGCACCGACAGGTAGCTGTCGGCCAGACCCGCCTTGGCCATCAGCAGGTACTGCGGGATCGCCAGGATGACCGGCGGCATCAGCACCCCGGTCAGCAGGACGTTGAAGATCGCCTCGCGGCCGCGGAAGCGGTACTTCGCCAGTGCGTAGCCGCTCACCGCGGACACCGCGGTGGACAGCAGCGCGCCGAGGCCCGCGTAGAAGAGGGAGTTGAGCATCCACCGCCAGTAGACGCCGTCGCGGTACGCCGTCAGCGCGGAGACGTTGTCGACCAGGCCCGTGCCGGGCAGGAAGGTGAACGTCGCGAACAGCTCGCGGCTGCTCTTCGTCGACGCCACCAGCACCCACGCGACCGGGAGCAGGCAGTAGGCCGCCCCGAGCAGCAGCACGACGGTCGGGACCAGGCCGGTCCCGCGGCGCCGCCGCGGCGCGGAGGCGCGGGCCGCCGTGGTGGCGCCGGGCCGCTGGGCGAGGGGGGTTGCCGTGACGCTCATCAGGAGGCTCCCTGCCGGGTACGGGAGTTGGCCGCCCGCAGGAAGCCGAAGGACAGGACGAGGGTGACGACGGCGATGACCACGGACGTCGCGGCCGCCGAGTGGAGGTCGCCGCGCACGAAGGCGTCCTGGTAGACCTTCATCAGCGGGCTCCAGGCCGTGGAGATCGAGTTCGTCATCCCCTTCAGGGTCATCGGCTCGCCGAAGACCTGGAAGGTGGCGATCATCGAGAAGAAGAAGGTCAGCACGAGCGCCGGCGCCACCGTGGGGATCTTGATCCGCAGCGCGATCTGCAGCTCCGAGCAGCCGTCGATCCGCGCGGCCTCGTAGATCTCGGAGGGCACCGCCCGCAGCGACGTGTAGATCACGATCATGTTGAAGCCCGTGCCGCCCCACACGGCCACGTTCGCCAGCGCGCCGAAGAGCGCGCCGCCGGTCAGCAGGTCCGGCTCCGGCAGGCCCATGGCACCCAGCGCGTAGTGGAGCGGGCTGAGCGAAGGCAGGTAGAGGAAGCCCCACAGCAGCGCCGCGACCACCCCCGGCACGGCGTACGGCAGGAAGATCGCCAGCCGCGAGAAGCCGCGCAGCCGGGTCCGCTGCGCGTCCAGCATCAGGGCGAACAGCAGGGCGAGGCCCAGCATCACCGGCACGACGATCGCGCCGTAGCCGAGGATGCGGGCGGCGCCGTGCAGGAGCTCGGTGTCGGACAGGACGGAGGTGTAGTTGGACAGCCCCGCCCAGGCCTCGCCGCGTGCGCCCCGTCCCAGGCCCAGGCCCTTGACCTCGATCTTGCGGAAGCTCAGGTAGACGGCGTAGCCGATGGGGAGCGCGAAGGTCGCGGCGAACAGGAGGACGGCGGGGACGAGGAATCCGTAGGGGGCGAGGCGTCGGGTGCGCCGGGCAGCGGACGTGGGCGGCATGGGCGGCTCGTTTCGGACGGCTGACGGCTGACGGCTGACGGCTGACGGCTGAGGGCGGACGGACGGGCAGCGGACGGGCGGGCGGGACCGGGGGCGCGTGGTGCCCCCGGTCGGCCTGAGGGGCTGCCGCGCGCTACTCCGCGACCGAGAAGCCCTGCTTCTTCATGTCGGCGACCGTCGTCGACTGCACCGTGCCCAGCGCCGGGCCGAAGCCGGCCTTGTCCTGCGCCGCCTTGCCGAAGGCGTCCTTGAACGCGCTGTAGGCGACGTTCACGTTCGGACCCCACGCCCCCGGGGCGGTGGTCTTCGCGATCTCGGCCGCCTTGGTGTAGAAGTCCGGCTGGTTGGAGAAGAACTCCGGCGCCTGGGCGAGCGCGTCCCCGGTCTGGGCGGCCGTCGCCGCCGGGTAGATGCCGCCGTTCTTCACCAGCGCCGTCACGGCCTCCGGGTCGGTGTTCAGCCAGGTCGCGAACTTCACCGCGGCGTCCTTGTGCTTCGAGTCGTTGCTGATGCCGGTCGTGGAGCCGCCCCAGCTGCCCGTGACGTTCTCACCCGCGTTCCACTGCGGCAGCGGCGCCATGGCCCACTTGCCCTTGGTGTCGGGGGCCGCGGTCGTCAGCACGCCCGGCGCCCACACGGCGCTGACCCAGGCGATCTGGGTCCCGGTGTTGAGCGCCTTGTTCCACGCGGGGGTGTACATCGGCTGGTTGTCGACGACGCCCTCCTTGACCAGGCCGCCCCAGAAGTCGGCGACCTTGGTGGAGGCGGCGTCGTCGACGGCGACGTTCCACTCGTCGCCGGAGGTCGTCCACCACTTCGCGCCCGCCTGCTGCGACAGGCCCGCGAACAGGCCGGGGTCGGTCGCCGAGAAGGTGGTCAGCGACTTCTCGGCGTCCTTCTTCTTCAGGTCGCGGGCCGTCCGCGCGAACTCGTCCCACGTCGTGGGCACGTTCAGGCCGTACTTCGTGAACAGGTCCTGGCGGTAGTAGAACATCAGCGGCCCGGTGTCCTGCGGGATCGCGTACACCGCGTCGGAGCCGAGGGTCACCTGCTGCCACACGCCGTCGGCGAAGTCCTTCTTCACGTCGCCCGCCTGCCCGGATATGTCGGCCAGGACGTCGTTGCTCACCAGCGTGGGGAGGGCCTGGAACTCGGCCTGCACCAGGTCGGGCGCCTTGTGCGCCTTCGAGGCGGTGATGATCTTGGTGACCAGGTCGTCGCCCGACGCCTGCTTCTTCACCGTGACCGTGATGCCGGCCTCCTTGCCGGGACCGGCGTTCCAGATCGCCGCGACCTTGTCCAGGCCGGGGGCCCAGGCCCAGTACGTGAGGCTGACCGGTCCGGACTCCGCCTTGTCTCCGTCTCCGCCGTCGTCCGACGAACCGCAGCCGGCCAGCAGCGTGGTGGAGAGCGCGGCCGCTGCGAATGCGGCGACGAGGCGCTTGTTCATGGGTTCCTCCCCTGACGAGGGTGCGCGGGGGCGCTGTGAGCGTTCACAGTAGAGAAACATCTCCGACACTTGTCAATGCTTGTGGCCGTGCGGTTACCTTGGCCGAGCCGCCCCTCGGGCTGCTGTGCACGTTCCCAGAGTTGACCCAGGAGATCCCATGGCGCGCCTTGCCTACGGCGGCGACTACAACCCCGAGCAATGGCCCGAGGAGGTCTGGCACGAGGACGTCCGGCTGATGCGCGAGGCCGGTGTGACCATGGTCAGCGTCGGCATCTTCGCCTGGTCGAAGCTGGAGCCCGAGCCCGGCCGCTACGACTTCGCCTGGCTCGACCGGCTGCTGGACCTGCTGCACGAGCACGGCATCCGCGCCGACCTCGGCACCCCCACCGTCGTGCCGCCCGCCTGGTTCTACGCCGCCCACCCCGAGGCGCTCCCGGTGAGCCGCGAGGGCATCCGCTACGGCTTCGGCTCGCGCGGCGCCATCTGCCACAGCTCCGCCGCATACCGCCGGGCAGCCGCCCGGATCACCGAGCGGCTGGCCGAGCGCTACGGGAGTCACCCGGCCGTGGCGATGTGGCACGTCCACAACGAGTACGGCGTACCGGTCGGCGCCTGCTACTGCGAGGCGTCCGCCGAGGAGTTCCGGCACTGGCTGCGGGCCCGCTACGAGGGCCTCGACGCCCTCAACGCCGCCTGGGGCACGGCCTTCTGGGGGCAGACCTACGGCGACTGGGCGCACGTCGACGCCCCGCGGCTGACCCCCACCGTCGCCAACCCGGCCCAGCAGCTGGACTACGCCCGCTTCACGGACGAGACCGTCCGCGGCAACTTCACCGCGGAACGCGACATCCTGCACCGGCTGTCACCCGGCATCCCGGTCACCACCAACTTCATGACCGCGCTCAGCCAGTGCGACTCGATGGACTACTGGGCCTGGGGCCGCGAGGTCGACCTCGTCACCAACGACCACTACCTGATCACCGACGGCCGCCGCACCCACGTCAACCTGGCGATGGCCGCCGACCTCACCCGCTCCGTCGCCGGCGGCGCCCCCTGGCTGCTGCTGGAGCACTCCACCAGCGGGGTCAACTGGCAGCGCCGCAACCCCGCCAAGGCCCCCGGCCAGATGGCCCGCAACAGCCTCGCGCACGTGGCCCGCGGCTCGGAGGGCGCCCTGTTCTTCCAGTGGCGGCAGTCCCGCTACGGCGCCGAGAAGTTCCACTCCGCGATGCTGCCGCACGCGGGCACCGACAGCCGCGTCTGGCGCGAGGTGGTCCGGCTGGGCGCCGACGTCGCCGCCCTCGCCGAGGTCGCCGGCACCCGGACCGTCGCGGACGCCGCCGTGCTGTGGGACTGGCAGTCCTGGTGGGCGCAGAAGCTGGAGTGGCGGCCCAGCCAGGACCACGACGCGCGCGAACGCGCCGACAGTTACTACGAGGCCCTCTTCGACCGGCACCTGACCGTCGACTTCACGCGTCCAGAAGCCGACTTGTCGGCCTATCCCCTCGTCGTCGTCCCCGCCCTCTACCTCACCACCGAGGCCGCCGGACGGAACCTGCGCGCCTACGTCGAGGGCGGCGGCACGCTGCTGGTCTCCTACTTCTCCGGCGTCGTCGACGAGCACGACACCGTCCACCCGGGCCCCGCGCCCGGCGCGCTGCGGGACGTGCTCGGGCTGACCGTCGAGGAGTTCGCGCCCCTGCTCGACGGGGAACGGGTCCGGCTCGACGGCCCCGAGGGCCCCGCCCTCACCGGCGACCTGTGGACCGAGGTCGTCGTGCCGCGCGGCGCAGAGCCGGTGTGGACGTACGCCGACGGCCCCGCCGCCGGCCGCCCCGCCGTCACCCGGCACGCCCTGGGCGAGGGCACGGCCTGGTACGTCTCGACCCGGCTCGGCCCCGCGGAGATCGGCGCGGTCCTGGCCGCCGCCGCGGAGGACGCGGGCCTGCCGGACCGGGCCGAACTGCCGCGTGACGTCGAGGTCGTCCGCCGCGCCGGTGAGCAGGGCAGGTACCTCTTCGTGATCAACCACACCGGGTCCGAGGCGAAGGTGCCCCTCGACGCGCCGGGTACGGAACTGCTCACCGGCGAACGGGTCATCGGCCGGCTCAGCGTGCCGCCGGGTGCCGTCCGGGTGTTGCGCGAGGAGTCCTGACCGGGAGGGTCACAGACGGCGGGTCGCCAGCGTGAGGCGGTCGCGCGCGTCGAAGAGGGCGTCCTTGATCAGCTGCTCGTGGGCCGGGGTCAGCCTGGCCACCGGGACCGAGCAGCTGATCGCGTCGCGGGCGGGCGTGCGGTACGGGATGGCGACGCCGAAGCAGCGCAGGCCCAGCGTGTTCTCCTCGCGGTCCACGGCGTAGCCCTGCTCGCGGATCTGGTGCAGCTCCGCGATCAGCTTCTCGCGGTCGGTGTGGGTGTGCTCGGTGAGCGGCTCCAGCGTCTCCGGCAGCAGCTTGCGGACCTGCTCGTCGGTGTACGTGGCGAGCAGCGCCTTGCCGAGCGAGGTGGAGTGGGCCGGCAGCCGGCGGCCGACCCGGGTGAACGGCCGCAGGTAGTGCGAGGACTGGCGGGTCGCCAGGTAGACGACGCTGGTTCCGTCGAGGCGGGCCAGGTGGATGGTCTCGCTGGTGTCGTCCGAGAGCCGGTCCAGGGTCGGGCGGGCCGCGGCGACGACCTCGTCGCCGTCGATGTACGAGGTGCCGACCAGCAGGGCGCGCACGCCGATGCCGTAGCGGGTGCCGGTGGCGTCGGTCTCGATCCAGCCCAGCTCCACGAGCGTGCGCAGCAGCATGTACAGGCTGGACTTGGGGTAGCCCACGGCCTCCTGCACGGCGGCCAGGCTGTGCATGCCGGGTTGCCCCGCGAAGAACTCCAGCAGCTCCACCGTCCGCACCGCGGATTTGACCTGCGCGCCGCCCTCACCTGCAGCCATCTGGAGTGGACCCCCCTTGTTCGGCCGGGACCCGCACAAGTAGGCTCCCGAACAGATTCACAGTTGCGGATGCTGTTCAGTATATCGAACGGAAGGCCTGGAGGTACCCGCGGTGGCCGTACCAGTGTGGAGCGTCGATCCCCGAACCGGGAAGCAGCGGGAGCAGGTCGCCGTGGAAGCCACCGCCGAGGAGGTCGACGCCGCGGTGCGCGCCGCCGCCGCGGCCTTCCCGGCGCTGGCCGACCGCGAGGTGCGCGCCCGGCTGTTGCGCACCGCGGCCGACTTCCTGGAGGAGGCCGGCCCCCGCATCCTGGAGGCCGCCGACGCGGAGACCGCCCTCGGTCCTGCCCGCCTCACCGGCGAACTTGGGCGCACCACCTACCAGCTGAGGGCCTTCGCCGAGATCGTCGAGGAGGGCGCCTTCCTCGACGTCATCATCGACCACGCCGACGCCACGCTCGCCCCGCCCCGGCCCGACCTGCGGCGCTACAAGATCCCGCTCGGCGTCGTGGCCGTGTACTCCGCCAGCAACTTCCCCCTCGCCTTCTCCGTGCCGGGCGGCGACACCGCCAGCGCGCTGGCGGCCGGCTGCCCCGTCGTCGTCAAGGCCCACCCCGACCACCCGGCGACGAGCGAGCTGTGCGCGGACGCGCTGCGCCGTGCCGCCGTCGCCGTCGGCCTGCCCGCCGACGTCGTCTCGGTGCTCCACGGCTTCCAGGCCGGCATCGACCTGATCAAGCACCCGCTGGTTTCCGCCGCGGGGTTCACCGGCTCCGTACGGGGCGGGCGCGCCCTGTTCGACGCCGCCGCGGCACGACCGGTGCCGATCCCGTTCCACGGCGAACTCGGCAGCCTCAACCCCGTGGTGATCACGGAGGCCGCGGCCGAGGAGCGCGCCGAGCAGATCGGCGCGGGACTCGCCGGGTCCGTGACCCTCGGCGTCGGCCAGTTCTGCGTCAAGCCCGGCCTCGTACTGGCCCCGGCGGGCGAAGCCGGCGACCGCCTCCTGAAGTCCCTGGCGGCCGCGGTCGGCGACGTCGCCCCCGGCACCCTGCTCGACGCCCGCATGCGGGACAACTTCATCGCGGGCGTGCGCGAACTGACCACGCTGCCCGAGGTGGAGGCGCCGGTCGAGCCCGGCGACGGCGGCGAGCACCTGGTGCGCGCCGGCTTCGTCTCCGTCCCGGCGGCGCGGCTTGCGGAGGGCGGCGTGCACGACGCGCTGCTGGAGGAGCACTTCGGACCGGTCACGGTCGTCGCGCGCTACGGCGGCGCGGAGGAGGTCGAGGGGGTCCTCGGACGGCTCCCCGGCAACCTCACGGCGACGGCGCACCTGAGCGAGGCCGAGGCGTCCGGCACCGACGCCGACGCCGACGGCTCCGGCGCGGACCTGCTGCGCCGCCTCACCCCGCTGGCGGGGCGCGTCGTGGTGAACGGCTGGCCCACGGGGGTCGCCGTGGCCCCGGCCATGCACCACGGGGGGCCGTACCCGGCCACGACCTCGACGTCCACGTCGGTCGGCGGCACGGCGATCGAGCGGTGGCTGCGGCCCGTCGTCTACCAGGACGCGCCGCAGGGGCTGCTTCCGGCAGAGCTGCGCGACGGCAACCCCCTGGGGTTGCCGCGCCGCTTCAACGGGCGCCGCGAGGCCTGACGGGGTTCCCGTCTGCGGGCGGCTGCGCCGGGCTGCCCGGTGGTTGTGTGCGGGTGCGGGTTGTGTGCGCCTGCGGCGGGCGGTTTCCCCGCCCGCCCTCCCGATTGCCCGGCGCGGTCAGTGCGGGCCTGCGCATCGTGTGCCTGGGTCGGTGCCGCGCCGGCGCACGTCCTCAGCGTTCGCGGTTTGGCCCTACGTCATTCGGCGCCCGGGTCCGCCGCTCGTCGCTTCCGGGCGCACCCCGCCACACCCCCTCCCGTAGTGCGGGCGCACGACGTCCGGTGGGGGCGAGTAAGGCACCTGCGGCAACCCCGGACCGCCCTCGAACCCCGCCCGGCCGTCAGCCGTCCACACGACCGGAGGGGGTGTGGCGGGGTGCCCCCATGGGGGTCCCCCCCGGGCCGAAGGCTGGGGGAGACGAGCGGTGCGTGCGGTGCCGGATGATGTGGGGCAGCGCCGCGAGCGCCGAGCTGGGGGAGGGCGGGCGGGGGAGAAACCCCAACAGCAACAAACGCGGCGCCGCACGCAGAACCCGCACCCGCGGAGGGCTACCGCACAGGCGTGAAGTCGCGCGCTCCGATGAACTCGGGGCGGCGGACCGGCGCCGCGAAGGGGTCGACGGCCGCGTTGTCGACGCTGTTGAAGACGATGAAGACGTTGCTGCGCGGGTACGGCGTGATGTTGTCCCCCGAGCCGTGCATGGCGTTGCAGTCGAACCACACCGCGGACCCGGGCGGCCCGGTGAAGAGCCGGATCCCGTGGCGGCCCGCCAGTTCCGTGAGGGCCGCGTCGGAGGGCGTGCCCGCATCCTGCATCTGGAGGGACTTCTTGTAGTTGTCCTCCGGTGTCGCGCCCGCGCAGCCCAGGAACGTCCGATGCGAGCCCGGCATGATCATCAGGCCGCCGTTGGTGGCGTGGTTCTCGGTCAGCGCGATGGAGACCGAGACCGTGCGCATGCGGGGCAGCCCGTCCTCGGCGTGCCAGGTCTCGAAGTCCGAGTGCCAGTAGAAGCCGGAGGCGCCGAAGCCCGGCTTGACGTTGATCCGGCTCTGGTGGACGTAGACGTCCGAGCCGAGGATCTGCCGGGCGCGGCCGACGACGCGGGGGTCGCGGACCAGTTCGGCGAAGACCGGGCTGATCTTGTGGACCTCGAAGACCGAGCGGATGTCCTGGGACTTCGCCTCGACGATGGACCGCTCGTCCGCGCGCACCGCCGGGTCGGCGCACAGCCGCTCCAGCTCGGCGCGGTAACGGGCCACGTCCTCGGGCCCGATGATCGCGTCCACGGGCAGGAAGCCGTCGCGGTCGAAGTCACGCAGCGCGGACGGCTGGATCGGGCCGGACGTGCCGGGTCCGCCCCAGACGACCGGGTCCTGACGCGGGGTCAGCACCTCGGCCGTGCCACGGGTGGGGTAGAGGTCGGTCGTCGTCACGGTGGTCATCGCTGGTCACGCTCCCTCGGTGAGCAGGGGGTAGACGCCGTTCTCGTCGTGCACCTCGCGCCCGGTGACGGGCGGGTTGAAGACGCAGACGAAGCGCAGGTCGGTCCTGGGGCGCATGGTGTGCCGTTCGTGGCCGTCGAGCAGGTAGAGCGTGCCGGGGGAGATCGCGTGACGCTCGCCGGTCTCGTCGTCGGTCAGCTCGCCCTCGCCCTCGACGCACAGCACCGCCTCGACGTGGTTGGCGTACCACATGGAGGTCTCGGTCCCGGCGTACATCACGGTCTCGTGCAGCGAGAAGCCCACGCGGTCGTCGGCGAGGACGATGCGCTTGCTGCGCCAGGTCCCGGTCTCGGCGGTGACATCGCGGTCGGTGCCCTCGATGTCCTTCAGGGATCGCACGATCACGGTCGGACGGTTCCTTTCGTCAGGCGGTCTCACGGACGGAGCGGGCGAGGGTGCGCAGCCCCTCGTCGAGCTCCTCGGGGGTGATGGTCAGGGCGGGCAGCAGCTTGACGACCTCGCCGCGGGGGCCGGAGGTCTCCAGCAGCAGGCCCAGTTCGAAGGCGCGGGCGCACACCCGCGAGGCCCGGCCGGGATCGGTGAACTCCAGGCCCCACACCAGGCCACGGCCCCGGTACCGGGCGCCGGAGCGCGGATGTTCGGTGCAGATCTCCCGCAGGACGGCCTCGGCCTGCTCACCGCGCCCCAGCGTCTGCTTCTCCATGCTCCCGCCGTCCGCCCAGTAGGTGTCGAGGGCGGCGGTGGCGGTGACGAAGGCGGGGTTGTGGCCGCGGAAGGTGCCGTTGTGCTCGCCCGGCTCCCAGATGTCGAGCTCGGGGCGGAAGAGGGTCAGCGACATCGGCATGCCGTAGCCGCCGATCGACTTGGAGAGGGTGACGATGTCCGACACGATGCCCGCCTCCTCGAAGGAGAAGAACGGGCCGGTGCGGCCGCAGCCCATCTGGATGTCGTCGACGATCAGCAGCATGTCGCGGCGCCCGCACAGGTCGGCCAGGCCGCGCAGCCACTCGGGGCGGGCGACGTTGATGCCGCCCTCGCCCTGGATCGTCTCGACGATCACGGCGGCGGGCTGGTTGAGGCCGGAGCCCTGGTCCTCCAGCAGCCGTTCGAACCACAGGAAGTCCGGGACGCGGCCGTCGAGGTAGTTGTCGAAGGGCATCGGGGTGCCGTGCACCAGGGGGACGCCGGCGCCGGCCCGCTTCATCGAGTTGCCGGTGACGGCGAGCGAGCCCAGCGACATGCCGTGGAAGGCGTTGGTGAAGGACACCACCGACTCCCGGCCCTTGACCTTGCGGGCCAGTTTCAGCGCCGCCTCCACGGCGTTGGTGCCGGTCGGGCCGGGGAACATCACCTTGTGGTCCATGCCGCGGGGGCGCAGCACGACGTCCTGGAAGCGTTCCAGGAAGGCGCGCTTGGCGGTGGTGCTCATGTCGAGGCCGTGCGTGATGCCGTCGCGCTCCAGGTAGTCCAGCAGGGCGCGCTTGAGCACGGGGTTGTTGTGGCCGTAGTTGAGGGCCCCGGCGCCGGAGAAGAAGTCGAGGTAGTCGTGGCCGTCCTCGTCGAAGAGCCGGCTGCCCTGCGCGCGGTCGAAGACGGCGGGCCAGCCGCGGCAGTAGCTGCGGACCTCGGACTCGAGGGTCTCGAAGACGGACAGGGCGGGCGGGGTGAGGGTCACCGTGCATTCCTTCTGTGGGGGAGAGAGGAGTCGTGCGAGGACGGCCGGGTCAGACGAGGGGCCCGATGCGGTACAGGACTTCGGGCTGGTGGCCGTCGGGGAACAGCGCAGCGTCGAAGAGCACCTCGCGTTCGGTGCGGGCTCCGTGGCGGGCGCCGAATGACGTGAACAGGCGGTGCGAGGCCTCGTTGTCCGGGGTGATCGTGGTCTCGACCTCGCGCACACCGGACGCGGCGGCCCGCTGCGCGAGGTCGTCGAGCATGGTGGCGGCGAGCCCCTGACCGCGGTGCGCCTCGTCCACGGCGACCTGCCAGACGACGAGGGCGCGGGGGCGCTCCGGACGGACGTAGCCGGTCACGAAGCCGATCGGTTCGCCGTGCTCCGCTCGCGCCACCACGGAGGTGCCGGCGAAGTCCCGGCACCACAGGAGGTAGCTGTACGGGGAGTTCAGGTCCAGGGTCCGGGAGTCACGGGCAATGCGCCACAGTGCGGCGCCGTCCTCTATTCGCGGGGTGTCGAGCAGCAATTCCCTTGCGGCGGTCATGCGGAAAGAACGTAGCGCGCGGAATTCGGAATTGCATTCCGCGCGGCCCTTGTGGCGGGCTGGTGCTGCTGATATCAGGCGCGTGAAGGCCGTCGGTATGCAATGCTTTGCCCGGATATATCGGGGCGGAAAGGTGAGCTTGTGGGCTCGGTCACATCCTCAAAATCATCACGTCGCGTTGATGAAATCTTGGCGTTTGAAGTCGTGATCCCGGGGCAGGAGTTGAATGCTGAATATCCTTTCGGATTCCCTGGATAATTCCCCGGAATTTCCCTGGGGCAAGCCGCGTGGAATTCCGGGTGCCGACGGCGAGGGGCCGCCCGGGCCGGCGCGAACGGCCCGGGCGGCCCCTCGGGGGTGGGGGTGGGGTCAGGCCCGCCAGGCGGTCTCGGCAGCCGCCACGGCCGGCCCGGGGTCCGCCTCCAGCGCGCCGGCCAGCGCGCGCAGCGTGCGGACGACCACGGCCGGGTCGGCGTCCCGGCCGTAGTGGTTGACCCGGATCATCTCCTTGGCCAGCGCGCCGCCCCCGGTGACCAGCGGAAGCCCCGGATCCAGCGCGAGGGCGCCGGTGACCAGGGCGTCGGCGGCGACGCCGTCCAGGGTCCGCAGCGTCGTCGCGACCGGCGCGGCGTCCTGGTCCCGGTACACGTACGGCTCGACGGCGGCGGCCAGCGCCGCCGCACCGGCCCGGGTCGCCGCGGCGGCGGCGCGGTGCCGGGCGACCACCGCGTCGAGCCCGGCCTCCTCGATCCGCTCCAGGCAGGCCTCCAGCGCCAGCATCTCCAACTGCGCGGGCGCGTGCGGCAGCGCCCTGCGCCCGGCGTCGATCCAGCGCTCCTTCCAGTCCAGCAGGGACAGGTACGAGCGGCGCGGCGCCGCCGGGTTGTCCGCCAGGCGCCGCCACGCGCGCTCGCTCACCGACACCGCCGACACCCCGGCGGGCCCTCCCATGGCTTTCTGGGCGCCGATCACGCACAGGTCCACGCCCCACGCGTCCACCATCAGCGGCTCGGCCGCCACCGAGGCGACCGCGTCGACCATGAACAGGGCGCCGTGCGCCCGGACCACCTCGCCGATCTCCGCCACCGGGTTGGTGTTGCCGGTGGCCGCCTCCGCGTGCACCAGCGACACGAAGTCGACCTCCGGGTGCTCGGACAGCGCCCGCGCGACGTCCCGCGCGCTCACGGCGGCGTGGAAGGGCACCTCCAGGTCGACCACGGTGGCGCCCGCGTCCCGCAGCCAGTTGCCGAAGGTCTGGCCGTACGGTCCGGTCACCACGTTCAGCGCCGTCGAGCCCGGCCGCGCCCCGCCGCGGATGCAGCCCTCCAGCGGCAGCAGGGCCTCGCCCTGCGTGATCACGACGTCCTGCCCGGTGTGCAGGAGCGCGGCGACCCTCCGCTCGATCGCGGCGAAGCGCGCGGCGGTCAGCGGGGGCAGGTCGAGGAGGGGGTGGGACACGGCAGCGCTGCTTCCTTCGTCGGGGGGTGTACGGCCCGAGGGTATCCGGCGGCTCGTAGAGTGCAGACATGGCTGATCGCGAGGGGACGCACGCACTGCACGTCAAGGGCCGCATCCTGGCCGGGCCGCAGGACGTACGGGACGAGTTGTGGGTGGTCGGCGGGCGCGTCACCTACGAGCGCCCCGGCGGCCTCCGCGACCTCACCACCGTGCAGGGCTGGGTCCTGCCCGGCCTGGTCGACGCCCACTGCCACGTCGGCCTCGACCAGCACGGCCCGGTCGACCCGGGCACCTCCGAGAAGCAGGCGCTCACCGACCGCGACACGGGCACCCTGCTGCTCCGCGACGCCGGTTCGCCCTCCGACACGCGCTGGATCGACGACCGCGAGGACCTGCCGCGGATCATCCGGGCCGGCCGGCACATCGCCCGCACCCGCCGCTACATCCGCAACTACGCGTGGGAGATCGAGCCCGAGGACCTGGTCTCCTACGTCCGCGGGGAGGCCCGGCGCGGCGACGGCTGGGTCAAGCTGGTCGGCGACTGGATCGACCGGGACACCGGCGACCTGTCCGCCTGCTGGCCGCGCGGCGCCGTCGAGGCCGCCATCGCCGCCGCCCACGAGGAGGGCGCCCGCGTCACCGCCCACTGCTTCGCCGAGGACTCCCTGCGGGACCTGGTCGAGGCGGGGATCGACTGCGTCGAGCACGCCACCGGGCTCACGCAGGACACCATCCCGCTCTTCGCCGAGCACCAGGTGGCCATCGTCCCCACCCTGGTCAACATCGCGACCTTCCCCGGTCTCGCGGACGGCGGCCAGGCCAAGTTCCCGCGCTGGGCCGACCACATGCGCCGGCTGCACGAGCGCCGCTACGACACCGTCCGCGCCGCCCACGACGCGGGCATCCGGATCTTCGCCGGCACCGACGCCGGCGGCTCCCTGGCCCACGGGCTCGTCGCCGACGAGGTCGCGGAGCTCGTCACCGCCGGTCTGCCCGCCCTCGACGCGCTCTCGGCCGCCACCTGGTCCGCCCGCGAGTGGCTCGGCCGCGACGGCCTCACCGAGGGCGCCTCCGCCGACCTGGTCGTCTACCCGGACGACCCGCGCGCCGACGTCCGCGTCCTGGCCGCGCCCCGGCGCATCGTGCTGCGCGGTCGCGTGGTGGGGTGACCCGGCGGGCGCGGCGGCGCCACGGAAGCGGAGCGTGGCCACCGATGCGCCCGGAATGATCCCGGAGCACCGATTCGGGTGATCCTGTACGGGAAAAGTCGATCCGTCCTCTTCTGTCGTGCTGCGATCGGTCGTACCGGCCGACACCGCAACGGGACGGGGAGCACGATGACCAGGCAGGGACCGCAGAAGTACCCGGGGGCCTCGCGCAGGTACTGGTACCAGGACGACTACGGCGGCGACGCGATGGAGGTCAACGCCGTCGTGCTGCACACCACCGAGGGCCGCAGCGTGCCGACGTACGGGGGCGGCGGCAGCGCGCCCAACCTGACGGCGAAACCGGACTTCGAGGACGAGAAGCTGGTCTGGTACCAGCACTTCGACATCGACATCTCCTCGCGCGCCCTGGTCAACCGGCCCGGCGGGGTGGAGACCAACACCCTCAACGTGTGCCAGGTGGAGCTGGTGGGCACCTGCGATCCCGAGCGGCACGAGGACTGGGGCGCCGCCAACCGGCACGTCTACTGGCCCAAGGCGCCGCAGTGGGCGCTGCGCGAACTCGCCGAGTTCCTCGCCTGGATGCACACCCACCACGGTGTGCCGCTGAAGGGGCCGAAGCTCTGGCTGCCCTACCCCCGCTCGTACGGGAACGCGGGCGGCCAGCGGATGACCGGACGGGAGTGGAACGTCTTCCGCGGCGTCTGCGGCCACCAGCACGTGCCGGAGAACTGCGTGCACCCGGACACCCCCGTGCTCCGCGCCGACCTGAGCTGGGCCCGGGCGGCCGAACTGGCCGTCGGTGACGAGGTCGCGTGCTTCGACGAGGAGGAGGCGCAGGGCGCTGCGGACACCGCGGACACCGCGGGCGGGCAGGGGCGACGCCGGCTCCGCCGCGGGGTGGTGACCCGTAACGACCCGGCGCGCAAGGACGCGTTCCGGGTGACCACGGCGCGGGGCGAGGTCGTCGCGACGGCCGACCATCCGTGGCTGGTGCGGCTGCCGCACGGCGACGCATGGGTGACCAGCCGTGAACTCACCCCGTTCAAGCACCGGATCGTCGCGGTCGCCGACCGGCAGGGCACCCCCGCGGGGGCGTGGGAGGGCGCCGCCGTCGCCGGGGTCACCGCCGAGGCGGAGGTGCTCGCGGTCGAGCACCTGGGGGAGCAGCCGATCGCCTCGCTGTCGACCTCGACGCGCACCTATGTGGCCGGCGGCCTGCTGTGCCACAACTCCCACGGGGACCCCGGCGCGGTGGACTTCGCCAAGGTGCTCGAATACGCGCGATCGCAGGTGTGACGCGCGGGAACGCATGTGCCGCAGGTTTCGAATACGGAGGCGAAAACCACCCTTTGGAGTGAACCGGGCCCAGGCGGGCGCCGGTTCACTCTCCGTACGTAAATCATTACGGGGTCGAGGTCGCCCGGCGAGCGCGCTGTCCCCTTCAGCGGCGCCGTGGCGACTCCATGACCACTTGGGGGTTTTCCACTTTGTCCAGCTCTCCCTTCAGCATGCCCGCGCGCCGTCCCGCCGCCGCGCTGGGGGCCGCCGTCGCGCTGGCGGCGGGTGCCCTCGCCCTCGGGCCGGCGACCCCGGCCGCCGCGACCGGGGGGACCCACGGCTCCTCCGGCAAGGCCGGTGCGGTCGTCCTGCGGACCGGCCTGGAGGTCTCACTGCTCCGCAAGTCCGTGGACGTCCCGCTGAACCTGACGCTCAACGAGGTCCACGCACCGGCGAGCGCCGACGAGACCGCGCTCACCGCCACCCTCGACGGGGTCGACCACGGCAGGCCGTTCAGCGTCCTGCGCGCCGACGTCGCCACCGCCAGGGCCACCGCCGACCGCCACAAGACGGAGGGCTACGCCAACCTCGTCAAGGCGCGCGTCAGCCTGCCCGGACTGCCGTTGCTCGGGCTCATCAAGGCCGACGCGATCTCCGCCCGCGCCACGTGCGTGGCCGGCCGCAAGCCGGTCGCCGACGTCGAGCTGCCCGGCCACGTCGTCGTCCTCGGCAAGCGCGTCAAGGTGTCGGCCGGCGGCGCGACCCTGGTGAAGGTGCCCGGCGTGGGCGAGGTCCGCCTCGACCTCGCCAAGAGGACCGTCACCTCGCGCAGCGCCGCCGCCACCGCCCTGGAACTGTCGGTGGAGGTCAACCCGCTCAAGCTCGGCGTCGCCGAGGTGAACGGCACCGTCACCCTCGCCGGGGCCACCTGTGAGACGCCCCGCCGCGGCGGGCACGGCGGCGGCGGGCACCACGGCGGCGGCAACGGCGACGGGGACAACGGGGGCGACGACTCCGGCAGCGGCGAGGAGCCGCAGACCGGCGGCGAGTCCGAGCAGCCCTCGCAGTCCGCGGAGCCCTCGGCGTCGGCCGGGCCGTCGGAGTCCGCGCGCGCCGACCAGTCCCCGCAAGCCGCGCCCGCGGCCGCCGGCGACCTCGCCGAGACCGGCAGCAGCTCCATGACCCCGTACCTCGCGGGCGGTTCGGTGCTGCTGTTCGCCGCCGGATTCCTCGTGATCCGCAAGACCCGCCGCAGGCCGGCGGCCGAGAGCGCCCGGGACTGACGAACCCGGGTCGACCCCGGGGGGCGGACCAGGGGTGAGGGGGGACGTGGAGGGCGGCGGAGTGTCCGGAGCCGCCCTCCACGCGCTTTCCCGCACCGCTCCCCGCTCCGGCCGCTCGCTCACGGGCGTCTGAAAAGGGCACTTTCCACTACCCTGTTGGGGAGTGTCCGCGCGCCCGTCGCGGACGGGGCCGGGGGGTCGCATGTTCGGGGGACGGTACGAGTTGCGGGCGCTGCTCGGCTCCGGCGGCATGGCCCGGGTCCATCTGGCGTACGACACCCGGCTCGGCCGGACCGTGGCCGTCAAGACGCTCCTGCCGGAGCTGGCCCGCGACCCCGAGGCGCGCCGCCGCTTCGCCCGCGAGGCACGCGCGGCGGCCGGGCTCAACCACCCCGGCATCGTCACCGTCCACGACCAGGACGAGGTGACGACGGACGACGCGGTCGTGCCGTACCTGGTGATGGAGCACATCGAGGGCCGCACCCTCGCCGAACTCGCCCGTGCACAGGCCCCGATGGAGATCGAGCGGGCCGTCCGCATCACCTGCGAGATCCTGGACGCCCTCGCCCACGCCCACGCCCGCGGACTCGTCCACCGCGACGTGAAACCCTCCAACGTCCTGATCGCCACCGGGGGCACGGTCAAGGTCGCCGACTTCGGCATCGCCCGGGTCGTCCACTCGCTGTCCCGCATCACGGGCACCGGCTCCGCCATCGGCACCCCCGGCTACATGGCCCCCGAGCAGTGCGCCGGCGACGCCGTGGACGCCCGCAGCGACCTGTACGCGGTCGCCTGCATGCTCACCGAACTCCTCACCGGCACCGTGCCCTTCGCCGGGGCCACCCCGCTGTCGGTGATGTACGCCCACGTCCACCAGGCACCGGCGCCGCCCTCCGCGCGCAACCCGCTGGTGCCGCCCGAGCTCGACGCGATCGTGCTGTCCGCCCTGTCGAAGAACCCCGCCCTGCGCCCGCGGAGCGCCGCGGAGATGAGGGGCGCCTTCAGCACCTGGCTGGCCTCGCGGACCCCGCCCACGGGCCCGCCCGCCCTGCCCCCGCCGCCCGCACGGCCGTCCACCCTGCCCCACCCCGCGTACAACCCGCCCTCGTACGGGCCGCCGTCCTACCCCACCCGGCCCGCCTGGGACACCCCGGTCCCGGGGCCCCGGCGCCGCCGCTGGGGCGTGGTGTCCGCGGTCACCGCGGCGGTCGTGGCCGTCCTGGTCACCGTGACGGTCGTCGTCGACCCCTTCGGAGACGACCCGAAGAGGCGGTCCACCCCCACCGCCCAGGACCTGATCGCCGCCCGCAGGCCCACCGGCGGCTACAACGGCGCCCTCACCGGCGCCGTCAACCCGTCCACCGCCAAGGGCGGCACCCTCAGGCTCATCTCGGCCTACACCCCCGACTCCCTCGACCCGGCCCGCACCTACTCGCCGATCGTGTGGAACCTCGGCCGCCTCTACCTGCGCAAACTCGTGGACTTCGCCCCGCAGCCCGGCGCCGCGGGGACCCGGCTCGCCCCCGACCTCGCCACCAGCACCGGCACGATCTCCGACGGCGGCCGCACCTACACGTACACCCTCAAGGAGGGCGTCACCTTCGAGGACGGCACGCCGATCACCTCACGGGACGTCAAGTACGGCATCGAGCGCACCTTCGACAGGGACCTGTACCCCGGCGGCCCCACCCACCTGCGCGACCTGCTCGACCAGGGGCAGGACTACCCCGGCCCCTACAAGGACACCGACCCCGACGGGCTCGGCCTGAAGAGCGTCGAGACCCCCGACGACGGCACGATCGTCTTCCACCTCGACGCGCCCTTCGCCGACTTCCCCCACGTCCTCGCGCTGCCCATGTCCTCGCCCGTCCCGAAGGCGAAGGACACCAAGGAGAGCTACCAGGACCAGCCGGTCGCCAGCGGCCCCTACCGCATCGCCTCCTACGACGCCGCCAAGGGACTGCGCCTGGTGCGCAACGACAAGTGGGACCCGGCGACCGACGCGATACGCACCGCCCTGCCCGACGAGGTGGAGCTCACCATCGCCGCGGACGCGGCCGCCGTGGACACCGCCCTGATGAACGGCACCGCCGACCTCGACCTCGCCCAGGCCGGCGTCCAGGAGGCCACCCGGACCCGCATCCTCGCCGACGACGCGCTCAAGTCCCGCGCGGACCTCGTGCAGACCGGCGCGGTCCGCTACTTCTCCCTGCAGACCGCCGTCGCGCCCCTGGACGACTACCGCTGCCGCTGGGCCGTCCAGTACGCCACCGACCGCAGCCTGCTGCGTGACGCCCTGGGCGGCCAGGACGCGGGCGACGTCGCCGGCGGCATGCTCCCGCCGACCATCGGCGGCCACGACCGGCACCTGGACACCTACGGCACCGTGACCGGCGGCTCCTACCCCGACCAGGCCCGCCGCTTCCTCGGCGAATGCGGCCACGCCAAGGGGTTCAGCACGGTCGTCGCGGTCTCCGCCACCGATCAGGCAGCCCGCAAGGCCGCGCAGTCGCTGGCCGGCCAGCTCGCCAAGGTGGGCATCACGGCGACCGTGCAGACCCCCGACGCCGCCGACTTCTACGCCGCCCTCACCGACCAGCAGCAGATCAAGGACAAGGGCTGGGGCATCGTCATGACCACCTGGCAGTCCGACTGGCCCTCCCCGGCCGGCTTCCTGCGCCCGCTGCTGCTGCCGGACAGCCCCAGCAACTACGCGGGGCTGGACGACCGGGAGATCAACTCCCTGATGGACGAGGCCGACTCCGAGACCAACCGCAACGCCGCCGACAACCTCTGGCGCACCGTCGACTCCACCGCCCAGGACCGCGGCACGCTCCTGCCCTTCCTCTACGACCGCCGCCTCAACTACCGGTCCGACCGCCTGGCCAACGCCTACGTCCACCCGGCCCTGGGCGGCCTCGACATCCAGGCCCTCGGGGTCAAGGGCTGACCGGGCGGCGCCGGGTCAGGACAAGCGGGGCGTGCGGCGGGGGACGCCGCGGATACGGATGAGAGGGTGCGCAGGGCAGGTCCTGATCGACCCAGACGAGCTTGCCGCCGGTCGCGGACCGGAAGCCCCACCTGTGGCACAGCTGAGCGATCATGAAGAGGCCCCGGCCGTGCTCGTCGACGCCGCGAGCGTGGCGCAGGCGCGGGTGGCCACTGCCGCTGTCGAAGACTTCGCAGGTCAGGACCTGGTGCTTGATGAGCCTGAGACGCAGGGGGCCGACGCCGTGGCGGACGGCATCCGTTCAGGTGTGCGGCGCGGGAAAAGCCGATCTTCGTGCAATTCCAGCGAACCAGCCGGAGAGGTGCCTGAGGGCGGTCAGGCAGGCTCTCCTGGACGGTGGTCTGCTGGTGCGGGTACTGGCAGGCCCCCTGCCGATCGCCGGGTGACCACTGGGGCGGGGGCCTTTTCGGGAAACGCCCTCGACGGCTATTGTTCGAAACAATGCATTGAAGTGAGAGGGAATTGGCGTGGTGGGAACCGTGATTTTGCCGGGGTGGTGCGCAGAGCG
The DNA here is from genome assembly GCF_033792725.1 of Streptomyces sp. PA03-5A. NCBI lineage: Bacteria > Bacillati > Actinomycetota > Actinomycetes > Kitasatosporales > Streptomycetaceae > Streptomyces > Streptomyces sp. PA03-5A. The sequence goes on from NZ_JARAVL010000018.1 coordinate 127,516, forward strand.
TTAGCCTTGGCATATGGCCAAAGCGGCGTCCGGTTCGGGTGACAACAAGGAACTGAGCGATTTTCTGCGTTCGCGGCGCGCCCGGGTGGCTCCCGAGCAGGCCGGGGTCACGCCGGGGGCCAGTCGGCGTGTTCCGGGACTTCGTCGCGAGGAGGTCGCGTTCTCGGCCGGATTGAGCGTGGACTACTACATCCGTCTGGAACGCGGACGGGTGGCCAACGCCTCGGAGGCGGTGCTGGAGGCCGTGGCCCGGGCTCTGCAGCTCGACGACGCCGAGCGTGCGCACCTGTTCAACCTGGCCAGGCCGCAGTCCGTGGTCAGGGCCAGCCAGCCGGAGGTTCCGCGGAGAGTGCGTCCGGGCGCGTACGCCCTGCTCGAGGTTCTCGCGGACAGCCCTGCCATGATCCTGGACGGCCGGATGGACGTCCTCGCCGTCAACCGGATGGCCCGGGCGCTATTCGTCGATTTCGACGCCATGCCCGTCCGTGAACGTAATTTGGCGCGGTTCGTATTTCTCGATCCTGCGGCACGTGAACTGTTCATCGACTGGGACATGGCCGCCCGCATGGTGGTGACGGGGTTGCACCTGTACGCGGGCCAGAATCCGGACGACACGCGTCTGACCGAGCTGATCGGCCACTTGTCGGCCGCGGACGCCGACTTCAGCCGGTGGTGGTCGGCGCATGACGTGGAGGTGTTCTCCCACGGCACCAGGCGCTGTCGGCACCCTTTGCTCGGGGAATTCGTCCTCGACTACGAGACCCTCGTGTTCCCCGGTGACCCGGACCAGTGGTTGTACGTGTGCATGGCCCCACCCGGCTCACCGTCCGCCGAGGCGTTGCGTTCCCTGGCCGGCCGGATCGGTGAATCGGACACCGGTCCGGAGCGGAGGTCACCTCCGGCTCCTGCGCCCTGACGGAGGCCGGGTTCCCCCGGCGGGGTGTCGGGGTCGGAACGGGTCCGCCCGCCAGGGCCTCAGCCGTCGAGCGCCTTCGACAGGGCGGCCGCGAAGCGGTCGGTCGTGGCGGGGTCGCGGACGGCGAGGCGGAGCCAGTCGGGGGACAGGCCGGGGAAGGTGTCGGCGCGGCGGACGGCGAAGCCGAGGTCGCGCAGGCGTTCACGGACGGAGGCCGCTCCGGGCAGGCGCAGCAGGACGAAGGGGCCGTGCGCCGGACCGGCGACTTCGACGGCGTCGAACTCGGCGAGCCGGCGCAGCAGGTGGGCGCGGTCGTCGGCGATCCGGCGGGCCGCCTCTTCGGCCTCCGCGAGGGCCGCGGGGGCGCTGCACGCCTCGGCGGCGGTGAGGCCGGGCGCGGAGACCGCCCACAGGGGCTGGGCGCGGCGCAGCGCCGCCACGCGCTCGCGGTCGCCGAGGACGTAGCCGACCCGCAGGCCCGCGAGGCCCCAGGTCTTGGTGAGGCTGCGCAGCACCACCAGGCCGGGCAGGTCGCGGCGGGCGGCGAGGCTCTCGGGCTCACCGGGCACCGCGTCCATGAACGCCTCGTCCACGACGAGGGTGCGGCCCGGCCGGGCCAGGCGGGCGAGGTCCGCCGCGGGGTGCAGCACGGAGGTGGGGTTGGTCGGGTTGCCGACGACGACCAGGTCGGCGGCGTCGGGCACCGCGCGCGGGTCGAGGCGGAAGCCGTCCTCCGCGCGCAGCACGACGCGGTGCACGGGGTGCCCGGCATCCCTCAGCGCCGCCTCCGGCTCCGTGAACTGCGGGTGCACGACCACCGCGTGGCGGGCCCGGGTGGTGCGGGCCAGCAGGACGAACGCCTCCGCGGCACCCGCCGTGAGCAGCACCTCCTCCACGGGTCGGCCGTGGCGGGCGGCGACCGCCCGGTGCGCGGCGCGGTCGTCGGGGTAGCCGGCCAGCCCGTCGAGGGTGGCGCCGAGGCGTTCCTTGAGCCACCGGGGCGGTGTTCCGGCGCGCACGTTCACGGCCAGGTCCGTCAGGTCCCCGCCGCCGTCGCGGACCTCGGCGTCGCCGTGGTGCCGCAGGTCGTGGTCGCACTCGCCGGGTTCCTGCCGCACGGCCCCGGCGTCGCCGGGCGGCGCGTGCCGTACGTCGGCCTCGGGACGCGCCTCGGCCCAACCCTCCGCCTGCTGCCGGACCCGCTCCTCCAGGGTCGCGTCCGCCGGGAAGCAGGTCAGCACGACGATCCGCCGGGCTCCGAGCCGTGCGCAGCGCTCCAGGCCCGCGGGCACGTCCGGCGCCGCCGTCGTCAGGAAGGCGGTCTCCACGCCCGCGTAGCCCCGGCCCTCCCACAGCAGCCGCGCGGTGCGGGCCACTTCGGCGTTGCCGGCGGCCTCGGGGGAACCGGCGCCGACCAGCAGCACCATGGTCGCCGCCAGATCCAGCGGCGTACGGCGGCCGCCGCCCAGCGCGGCGTCGACGCGCCGCTCCAGCACGTCCTCGGGCGGGGGGTTGCTCACGGTGCCTTCTCCTCCGTCGTGCCGTGCGTGCCGTGCCTGCTGTCCGTGCCGGGATCGGGCGTACGGTGCCGCGCCACGGCCGCGGTCGCCCTCGCCGTACCGCTCCCGGGGGCGGACTTCCTCTTCGGCACCAGCAGTTCGCCGCCGGGCGCCGCGGCGAGCGCGGCCGCCTCCGCGACGGAGGGCGTGCCGGCCGCGGCCAGCGGGGCGGCCGAGGGGCTCGGCACGTCGACCGCGGCCAGCGTACGCGCGTCGTACGTCACCAGGGGGACGCCCAGCCGCGCCGCCGCCGCGACGAGACCCGGCTCACCGGCCTTGCCGTCCACGGTCGCCAGCGCCGTGACGGACGGCTCCGGCACCCCGGCCTCGGCGAGCACGGACCGCACGAGCGCGAGCACTTCGGCCGCCGCCACCCCGCGGCCCGCCCCGACGCCGACGACGACGCTCACGCGGCCGCGCCCGCGCCCGAGCCGCCCGCGCAGGAGGCGACGAACCGCCGTGCCAGGGACGGCTCGGCGGCCCAGTGGACGTGCAGGTACGACGCGTGGACGCCGCCCCGCACGAAGCCCTCCACGCGCCGCTCCGGCCGGATCAGTCCCCAGGCGGGGGTGGCCCCGGCGACGGGCTCCACGACGGTGCGGTGGAACTCGTGGCCGCGCACCCGCGTCCCGGCGGCCGCCAGCGCGTTGTCGGCGATCGCGACCGCCTCGCGGTAGCCCAGGGTGAGCCGGTCCGACATGCGGGCCGTGGTGTCCAGCACCCCGCACATGGGACGTCCGTCCAGTTCCCGCCCGAGGTAGAGCAGGCCCGCGCACTCCGCCGTCACGGGCCCGGCGAAGGCGCCGACGGCCTTGCGCAGCGGCTCGTTGGCGGACAGTTCGTGGGCGTACATCTCGGGGAAGCCGCCGCCTATGACCAGCCCCGCGGCGCCGGGCGGCAGGTGGTCGTCGCGCAGCGGGTCGAAGGTGACGACCTCCGCCCCCGCCGCGGCGAGCAGTTCGAGGTGCTCGGCGTACGAGAAGGTGAACGCCGCCCCGCCCGCCACCGCGACCACCGGCCGTCCGCCCGGCGCCGCCGGACCGGCCGCCGCCTCCCGCGGGTCCCAGGGCTCGTCCGTGAGCGGGGGAGCACTGCGCGCCAGCGCCAGCAGCGCCTCCATGTCGCAGCCCTCCCGCACCCGGGCGGCCAGGGCCCGCACGGCGTCGACGGCGTCCGCGCGCCGCTCCGCGACCGGGACCAGACCCAGGTGCCGGGAGGGCGTGCCGACCGCCGTGTCGCGCCGCAGCGCGCCCAGCACGGGCACGCCGGCGCCGTCGAGGGCGTCGCGCAGCAGCTCCTCGTGCCGGTCGGATCCGACCTTGTTGAGGATGACGCCGGCGACCCGCACCTGCGGGTCCCACGAGGCGAAGCCGTGCACCAGCGCCGCCACCGAACGGGACTGCGACGAGGCGTCCACCACCAGCACCACCGGTGCCCGCAGCAGCTTCGCCACATGAGCGGTGGAGGCCAGCTCGCCCATCCCGGAGGCGCCGTCGAAGAGCCCCATCACGCCTTCCACGACGGCCAGGTCGGCCCCCCGCGCGCCGTGCAGGAACAGCGGCGCGATCCGCTCCGGGCCGCACATGTAGGCGTCCAGGTTGCGGCCCGGGCGGCCGGTGGCCAGCGCGTGGTAGCCGGGGTCGATGTAGTCGGGGCCCACCTTGTGCGGGGAGACCGCGAGCCCGGCCTCCGCGAAGGCGGCCATCAGACCCGTGGCGACGGTGGTCTTGCCGCTCCCCGAGGCCGGGGCCGCGACGACGATCCTGGCTACCACTCGATGCCCTTCTGGCCCTTCTGGCCGGCGTCCATCGGGTGCTTCACCTTGCCCATCTCGGTGACCAGGTCCGCGAAGTCCAGCAGCGGCTGCGGGGCGTTGCGCCCGGTGATGACGACGTGCTGGGTGCCGGGCCGGTCACGGAGCACGGAGACCACCTCGTCGGTGTCGATCCACCCCCAGTGCAGCGGGTAGGCGAACTCGTCCAGCACGTACAGCCGGTAGGTCTCGGCGGCCAGGTCGCGCTTGACCTGCTCCCAGCCCTCGCGCGCGGCGTCCTCGCTCTCCGAGATGTCCCGCTGGACCCAGGACCAGCCCTCGCCCATCTTGTGCCAGGCGACGGTGCCGCCCTCGCCGGAGGCGCCGAGCACGCGCAGCGCCCGTTCCTCGCCGACCTTCCACTTCGCGGACTTGACGAACTGGAAGACCCCGACCGGCCAGCCCTGGTTCCAGGCCCGCAGCGCCAGGCCGAAGGCGGCGGTCGACTTCCCCTTGCCGGTGCCGGTGTGCACCATCACCAGCGGCCGGTTGCGGCGCTGGCGCGTGGTCAGACCGTCCTGCGGCACCACACTCGGCTGTCCCTGCGGCATTACGCGGCCCTCCGTACGTCCCGTACCAGTGCCGCGACGCTGTCCGCGCGCAGCTCGTCCAACGTCACGGCGGTGCCGTGCAGTTCGCGGGCCAGCTCGCCCGCGAGCCCCAGGCGCACCGGCCCGGACTCGCAGTCGACGACCACCGACGCGGTGCCCTCGGCCGCCAGCAGCCGTGCGGCCCGCGCGGCCGTGCGTACCGGCTCGGGCCCGCCGGTCGCCCGGCCGTCGGTGACCACGACCAGCAGCGGGCGGCGCGAGGGGTCCCGCAGCCGCTCCACGCGCAGCACGTCCTGCGCCTTCAGCAGCCCGGCGGCCAGCGGGGTGCGGCCGCCGGTGGGCAGCTTCTCCAGGCGTGCCGCGCCCGCGTCGACCGACGAGGTCGGCGGCAGCGCCAGCTCCGCCGTCGCGCCGCGGAAGGTGACCAGGCCGACCTTGTCGCGCCGCTGGTAGGCGTCGAGCAGCAGCGACAGCACCGCGCCCTTGACCGCGCTCATGCGCTGCCGGGCGGCCATCGAGCCCGAGGCGTCGACGACGAAGAGCACCAGGTTGCCCTCGCGACCCTCCCGCACCGCTTCGCGCAGGTCGTCCCGGCGGATCACCAGGCCCGGGCCGCCCCGCCCGCGCGCCCGCTGGTGCGGGGCGGCGGCGAGCACGGTGGCGGCCAGGTGCAGCTTGGACAGGGTGCCGTGGGGCCGCCGGGCGCCGGTCGTCCTGCCGTGCGCGGTACGGGCCCGTGAGCGGCGGCCGGCGGCGCCCTCGCCGAGGCCGGGAACGGTCAGGGTGCGGGCCTTGAAGGGCTCGGCCGCGGGCACCGCGGCCCGTTCCCCGACGCCGCCCTGCGGCGCCTGCGAGGGCTCGGGCTGGGGACCGGAGTCCGCCGGCTCCCGGGGCGGGGCGATGTCGGGGGTGGTGTCGGGGGCGCCGTCGTCACCCTGCGGCGGGCGGCCGCCGCCGTCGGGTCCGCCGCCGTCGGGGCCGGGTCCGGGGTCCGGGTCCGGGTCGTCGTCCTCGGCGCGGTTGCGCTCCAGGGTCTCGTCGAGCTTGTCCTCGTCCAGGCCCGGCGCGTCGAAGGGATTGCGGCGGCGCCGGTGCGGCAGCGCCAGCAGCGCGGCCTGCCGTACGTCGGCGTCGGTCACGTCGGTGCGTCCGGCCCAGGCGGCCAGGGCGGTCGCCGTGCGCGCCATGACGATGTCCGCGCGCATCCCGTCCACCTCGAAGGCCGCGCAGGTGGCCGCGATCTGGCGGAGCGCGCCGTCGCCGAGCGACACCGCGGGCAACAGTGCCCGCGCCGCCGCGATCCGCTCGCGCAGTTCCCGCTCCTCGGCCTGCCAGGCGGCGGCGAAGCCCGCCGGGTCCGCGTCGTAGGCGAGGCGCCGCCGGACGACCTGCACCCGCTCGTCGGTCTCCCGCGACGCCGCGACCTCCACCGTGAGACCGAAGCGGTCCAGCAACTGCGGCCGCAGCTCGCCCTCTTCGGGGTTCATCGTGCCGACGAGGAGGAAGCGCGCGGCGTGGCGCACGGAGACGCCCTCCCGCTCGACGTAGGAGGCGCCCATGGCGGCCGCGTCCAGCAGCAGGTCCACCAGGTGGTCGTGGAGGAGGTTGACCTCGTCCACGTACAGCACGCCGCGGTGCGCGTCGGCCAGCAGCCCGGGCTCGAAGGCCTTCACGCCCTCCGCCAGGGCCCGTTCGATGTCCAGGGCGCCGACGAGGCGGTCCTCGGACGCGCCGACCGGCAGCTCCACCATGCGCGCCGCCCGGCTCTCCGCGCCGGCGTCCGGGCCGTGCGGCCCGTCCGGGCAGGCCGGGTCGGGCGCCGCCGGGTCGCAGCCGAAGCGGCAGCCGGGCACGACGTCCACGGGCGGCAGCAGCGCCGACAGCGCCCGTACGGCGGTCGACTTGGCCGTGCCCTTCTCGCCGCGCACCAGTACACCGCCCACCGCCGGGCTGACCGCGTTCAGCAGCAACGCCAGGCGCAGGTCCGCCATCCCGACGATCGCGGTGAAGGGGTAAGGGGTGCTCACGCGGCCTCCTGGGTCGAACGGTCGTTGCGGCGGTGCTCACGGACGGCCCCGCTCCGGGGCCGCGACGGGGTGCTCACGGCGCCCCCGGGGGGACGAAGGGCAGCCCCGCAGGGGGGCCCTGCTCGATCAGGCGGAGCAGCGCGCCGGTGTCGGCGTGCTCCTCGATCAGGTCGCCCAGCCGGTCCAGCTGCTCCTCGCGGAGCGCGCCGAAGGCGGTGCCGGGGGCCGGGACGAAGCGCCGTCCCGCGGCCAGGGCGACGCGGCGCAGGAAAGCGCGGCGGAAGCCGTCGCTCTCCAGCGAGCCGTGCCAGTGGGTGCCCCAGACCGCGCCGCTGCGGCAGCCGTCCAGGAAGGGCTCGTCGCCGCCGCGGACGTCGGCGACCCCGTGGTGGATCTCGTACCCCTCGACCGGTTCGCCGTACGCCTTCCCGGAGGGCCGGGCCAGGGTCTTCGCCACGGCGAAGCGGACCCGCACCGGCAGCAGGCCGAGCCCGGCGACCGTACCGGCGCGGGACTCGACGTCGTCCTCGATCGTCTCGGCGAGCATCTGGAAGCCGCCGCAGATCCCCAGCACCGGGCGCCCCTGCGCGGCCCGGCGGGTGACGGCATCGGCCAGGCCCCGCTGCCGCAGCCACTCCAGGGCCTTGACCGTGCCGCGGGTGCCGGGCAGGACGACGAGGTCGGCGTCGGCCAGTTCCTCGGGCCGGTCGACGAAGCGGACGAGCACACCGGGCTCGGCGGCGAGCGCGTCCACGTCGGTGAAGTTCGACATCAGCGGGACCGCCGCGACGGCGACCCGCAGGACGTCCTCACCGTGTGGCGCCGCCGTGTCCGACTCCCTGACGGTGCCGCGCAGCGACATCCGCAGGCCGTCCTCCTCGTCGATGCCGAGGCCGTGCCGGTACGGCAGCACCCCGTAGAAGCGGCGCCCGGTCAGCCCGCGCAGCATCTCAAGACCCGGCTCCAGCAAGGACACGTCGCCGCGGAACTTGTTGACCAGGTAGCCGCAGACCAGCTCCTGGTCCTCGGGGGCCAGCAGCGCCGTCGTCCCGAAGAACGAGGCGAAGACCCCGCCCCGGTCGATGTCGCCGACCACGACCACCGGGAGCCTGGCGGCCCGCGCCAGGCCCATGTTGACGATGTCGCCCCGCCGCAGATTGATCTCCGCGGGGCTGCCGGCACCCTCGCAGATCACCGCGTCGTACCGGCCGCGCAGCTCCTCCAGGCAGCCGGTGACGGTCTCCAGCAGCTGCGCGCGGCTCCCGTTGTGGTAGCCGCGCGCGCTCATCTCGCCCACCGGGCGCCCCATCAGGACGACCTGGCTGGTGCGGTCCCCGCCGGGCTTGAGCAGCACCGGGTTCATCAGGGCCGAGGGCTCCACGCGCGCCGCCTGGGCCTGCATCGCCTGGGCGCGGCCGATCTCGGCGCCCTCGCGCGTCACGTACGAGTTCAGCGACATGTTCTGCGCCTTGAAGGGCGCCACGGACACACCCTGCCGCGCCAGCCACCGGCAGATCCCCGCCGTGACGACGCTCTTGCCGGCGTCCGACGTGGTCCCGGCGACCAGCAGGCCCCCGCCCCTCATGCGTTCCTCCTCCGGGCGACCGCGCCCGACGCCAGGCGCCCGCCCACCGCGACCGCCAGCGCCAGCGCGCCGACCCGTCGCGACAACCGTGCCGCCCGTTCGATGTCCCGTACCTCCACCGGCCGGTTCCCCGCCCCCAGGACGGGCCGGTGCTCGACCCGCCCGCCATAGGCAAGCGTCCCCCCGAGGCGCACGCCCAACGCCCCTGCGAACGAGGCCTCCACCGGCCCCGCGTTCGGGCTGGGATGCCGGGAGCCGTCCCTGCGCCAGGCCCGCCAGGCCCCCCGGGGGTCGGGCCCGGACAGCACCGCGAGCGCGGCGGTCAGCCGGGCGCCGGGGTAGCCGGCCACGTCGTCCAGCCGGGCCGCCGCCCAGCCGAACCGCCGGTGCCGCGGCGACTTGTGGCCCACCATCGCGTCGAGGGTGTTGACCGCCCGGAAGCCCACCAGCCCGGGCACTCCGCCCAGCGCGCCCCACACCAGGGCGCCCACGACGGCGTCCGAGGTGTTCTCGGCGACGGACTCCACGACCGCCCGGGCCAACTGGGCCTCGTCCAGCGCCTGCGGGTCGCGGCCGCACAGATGGGGCAGCCGCCCGCGCGCCGCCTCGGTGTCCCCGGCGGACAGGGCGGCGCCGATGGCGCGCGCCTCCCGTACCAGGGAGGTCCCGCCGAGCACGGCCCAGGTCGCCGCCGCCGTCAGGGCGACGGAGGCGGGGCCGGAACGGCGTGCCGCACGCTGGAGCCCGGCCGCGGCCGCCACCGCGCCGCCCGCGCACAGCGCCGTGTGGAGGGCGCCCCGGCCGCGGTGGTCGCGCCACAGGGCACGTTCCAGGCCGGCGGCGGCGCTGCCGAACACCGCCACGGGGTGACCGCGGCGCGGGTCGGCGAGGGCGAGGTCGGCGAGCCAGCCGAGGGCGGCACCGGTGGCGAACGCGCACGGCGCCGCGACGCCGGTGTCGGGTGAACGGCCGGGGCCGCGCATCACAGGAGTCCTCACTCAGGGTCCGCGCCCTGGTTCGACGTGACCGGCGACGAGAGTCTCCTGGCTCCCGGATCGGCGGCACCCCCGGCCTTCCAGCCCCTCACGGGGCCGTGGCCATGGGCGGGGGTCCGCTCCCCGGTGACAGTGGCGGGACCGCGCCGGATTCGCACCGGACTTCCTCTCCTGCCGCCGTTTGGCGGTTCCGATACCACCACGCGCCGCTCCGGCCCGTCAACTCACCGCGACGGTCTGTGGAAAAGAAGAAACCCCAGCTCACGGCGGGAAAGCCGGGAGCTGAGGTCAACTTCACACCGGGCCGCGCGCACGCGGCCCGGGGACCCGCGGGTCAGGCGACGATCAGGAAGATCCCGTACGCGACGGCTGCCGCGCACAGCGCGAAGCACAGGTACGCGCCGCTGCGGGCCAGCGCGGTCGAGCCGGCGGCGGAGCCGCTGCCCGCCTCGCCGGTGGCCGCGCCCTGCTTGGACAGGCCCACGATGCCGAGGGTGAACAGGCCGACGAGTCCGATGGTCACGGCGAGGCTGACGCCGAAGACGGAGCCGAGGGCAGCCCAGTCGATGTGCATGATGCTGGTTCCTTCCGGGGCCGGTGCGGCACCGCCGTCAGGCGGGGGCCTGGGCGGGGTCGGCGTCGACGGTGGCGGCCGTGAGTCCGGCGGGCGGCGGGATCACGGCGGCGATCGCCGTGGTGATGACGCCCGGCTCCTCGGCGTCGCCGTGGGCCTCGTTGACGTTGGTGTGGTCGACGGGCTTGCGGCGCGAGGCGATCCAGATCGCGACGCAAGCGGCGAGTGCCAGGACGGCGACCGCGGTGACGCCCAGGTCCCCCTGGTCGGCCAGGAGCGCGGCGCCCGCCGCGACCAGACCCGCGGCCGGAAGGGTGAGCCCCCACGCGGCGAACATGCGGCCCGCGGTGCTCCACCGGACGACGCCGCCCTTGCGACCGACACCGGCGCCCATGACGGAGCCGGAGCAGACCTGCGTGGTGGAGAGCGAGAAGCCGAGGTGGGAGGAGGCGAGGATGACGGTGGCGGCGCCGGTCTGGGCGGCGAAGCCCTGCGGCGGCTGGATGTCGGTGATGCCCTTGCCCATGGTGCGGATGATCCGCCAGCCACCGATGAAGGTGCCGAGCGCGATCGCCATGCCGGCCGACACGATGACCCACAGCGGCGGGTCGGAGTCGGGGGCGACGACGTTGCCCGCGATCAGGGCGAGGGTGATGACACCCATGGTCTTCTGTGCGTCGTTGGTGCCGTGCGCGAGGGAGACCAGACCGGCCGAGGCGATCTGCCCGGCCCGGTAGCCCTTGGCGGTCGCCTTCGGGTCGGCGTTGCGGCCGATGCGGTAGGTCAGGCGGGTCGCCAGCATCGCGGCGAGACCGGCGACCACGGGGGCGCAGACGGCCGGGATCAGGACCTTCATGACGACCGCGTCACCGTTGATCGAGCTGAAGCCCGCGGAGGCGATGGAGGCGCCGATGAGGCCGCCGAACAGGGCGTGGGAGGAGCTGGAGGGGAGGCCCGCCAGCCAGGTCAGCAGGTTCCAGACGATCGCGCCGACGAGCCCCGCGAAGATCACCTCGGGCTTGATGCCCGCGCTCTCGTCGAGGATTCCGCCGGAGATCGTCTTCGCCACCTCGACGGAGAGGAAGGCGCCGACGAGGTTGAGCACGGCGGACATGGCCACCGCCGTCTTGGGCTTGAGCGCGCCAGTGGAGATGGTGGTCGCCATCGCATTGGCGGTGTCGTGGAAACCGTTCGTGAAGTCGAACACGAGTGCGGTAATGATCACGATTCCGATCAGGAGCGTGATGTGTTCCATTGACCCAGGCATTCGTTCGATCGGACAGTGGCGTGGCGACCGTACGGAGTCTGGATGAACGGAAGGTGAACGAGGAGAGGCGCGGCGGTGCCGGTGCGTGCGGGGGGTGTGGGCCCGTGCGGACTTCGCCCCGGAATCCGGCCTTTGACGTGCTTCGATCGCCCTTCCCGGCACCTCCGGAAGAGATCCTGGTCACGGCCCGGGGCCGTCGTGGCCCGGCAGGGGGGGAGGGCCTAGTGGCGGCCCGAGATGCGGTCCGCGATGCGCGCCACCCGGTCGGTCTCCGCGCTGCGTCCGGTCTGCTCGCGCCGGTCGGCGGCGCGGTAGGCCGCGTACAGCCCGTGCACCCCGATCCACCGGAAGGGCTCGGGCTCCCAGCGGCGCACGCGGTGGTGCACCCACGGCAGGGACGTCAGCTCCGTGCCGTGCGCCTGGCCGGAGTCCAGCTGGACGAGGTCGCGCAGCGTCCGCGCCGCGAGGTTCGCCGTCGCGACCCCGCTGCCGACGTAGCCGCCCGCCCAGCCGAGGCCGGTGGAGCGGTCCAGTTCCACGCTCGCGCACCAGTCGCGCGGCACGCCGAGCACCCCGGACCACGCGTGGTCGACCGCCACCCGCCCCGCCGCCGGGAAGAAGCGCACCAGGATCTCGCGCAGCGCCTCGACCGTCGCCGCCTGCGTGCGGCCGTCGTTGTCCGTACGGGAGCCGAAGCGGTACGGCACCCCGCGGCCGCCGATGGCGATCCGGTCGTCGGCGGTGCGCTGCGCGTACATGTACGCGTGCGCCATGTCGCCGAGCGTCTCCCGGCCCTCCCAGCCGATGGTGTCCCAGACCTCCTTCGGCAGCGGCTCCGTCACGATCATCGAGGAGTTCATCGGCAGCCACGACCGCTTCTGGCCCTTGAGCGAGGCGGTGAAGCCCTCGGTGCAGCGCAGGACGTAGGGGGCGCGCACGCTCCCGAACGGGGTGAGCGCGTGCTTCGGCCGGATCTCGGTCACCGGGGTCGACTCGTGGACGACGACGCCGAGCGCCTCCACCGCCCGGGCCAGCCCCTGCACCAGCTTCGCCGGGTGGACGCGCGCCCCGTGGGGCGTCCAGGTGCCCCCGGCCGTCCCGGCGACCCGGATCCGCGCGGCGGACTCGGCGGCGCCCAGCAGCAGGCGGTCCTTCTCGCCGAAGGCGACCTCGGCCTCGTGGAACGCCCTGAGCCGCGCCAGCTGCGCGGGGGAGTGCGCGACCTCCAGCACCCCGCCCTTGTGGATGTCCGCGTCGATGCCCTCCTCGGCGGCGACCCGGATCACCTCGTCCACGGTCGCGTTCATCGCGCGCTGCAGCGCCACGGCGGCCTCACGGCCGTGCAGCGCGGCGTAGCGGTCGCGGCCGGCGATGCCGTTGTAGAGCCAGCCGCCGTTGCGGCCGGAGGCGCCGTAGCCGCAGAAGCGCTGCTCCAGGACGACGATCCGCAGGAAGGGCACGGCCTTCTTCAGGTAGTAGGCGGTCCACAGTCCGGTGTAGCCGCCCCCGACGATGCACACGTCGGCGGTGGTGTCCCCGGGCAGGGGCTCACGCGGCACCGGGAGCCCTGACTTCGCGTACCAGAAGGAGATGCCGCCGTTGACGGTGGTCATGGTGCCCCTGCAATTCGTATACGTGGTCGGTCCGGAAACTGTGCCGGGACGCTACTGTGCCCCGGGAACGTGCGGCAACGGTCAACCTGTCAGGATCAGCGCTCGGAGGTGACACGGATGTCGGTGCGGAACGCGGTGGCACGGGCCTGGTCGGAGCTGGTGGACACGGCCCGCCGCTCGGTCGACGACGGTCTCGTGGTCGGTACGTCCGGCAACGTGTCGGTGCGGGTGGGCGACGACCTCGTGCTCGTCACCCCCAGCGGGGTGCCCTACCACCGCCTGGGCCCGGACGACACGGTCGGCGTCGGCCTGGACGGCAAGCAGGTGCTCGGCGAGCTGCGCCCGACGAGCGAGCTGGCGATGCACCTCGCGATCTACCGGCACACCGACGCGGGCGCCGTCGTGCACACCCACGCCGTGCACGCCACGGCCGTCTCCACGCTCCTGTACGAGCTGCCCGCCATCCACTACATGGCCGCGGCCCTGGGCGGCCGGATACGCGTCGCCGACTACGCGACGTACGGCAGCGAGGAACTGGCCGCCAACGTCCTGCGCGCGCTCCGCGACCGCACGGGCTGCCTGCTGCGCAACCACGGCACCATCGTCTACGGCGACGACCTCGAGCAGGCCTACGACCGCACCGCCCAGCTGGAGTGGATGTGCCAGGTCTGGCTCGCCGCCCGCTCCGTCGCCGGGTTCTCGCCCTCCCTGCTCTCCAAGCGCGAACTCGCCCGTGTCGCGGAGAGGCTGCGCCAGTACGGCCAGCCCGGGGACGAGACAGAGGAGGAGCACGAAGGGTACGGGGCGCACGGCGATCACGAGGCCCACGGGGAGCACGGCGAGCACGGCGAGCACGGGGAGCACCGGGCCGCACGTGCCGACGTCCCCCGGCCCCGCGCGGCCCACGACGCCGAGAACGACTGAGCCCGGACGGCCCCGCCCACTGGCCGCGCGGGGTGAGCGCGCGGAGACTGGAAGCGATGCGCCTCACCACGGCGGCGGCCCTCGCCGCCACGACAGCGTTCGGTGCCGGTGCGGCCGCGGTGGCGGCCGGGCGGCACGTCTCCGAGCTTGCCCTGAGGCCGACCGCGAACGGCGTCGATCCGGACCCGCTCACCGTCCACGCCGTGACCGGGCAGGACGTCACCCTCAGCCGGACCCTGGGCACCGCCCGGCGCGGTGTGCACGGCCTGATCGCCGCCGGGGTGCACGTCACCGTCGGCGAGGTGCTCTCGACGGCCCCGGACTCGGTCACCCGCCGTCTGGTGCGGATCAACCGCGGCGGCGTCGCGCCGGGCGACCAGGTGCGGCTCACCCCGCAGACGCACGTCGGCACCCCGGGATCGGCCCTCGGCCTGGAGTACCGGGACGCCGAGATACCCGCCGAACTCGGCCTGCTGCCCGCCTGGTTCGTGCCCGGCGCCCGTGACACCTGGGTCGTCCTCGCGCACGGCCTCGGCACCTCCCGCGAGCTCGGCATGAACGTCATGGCGTTCCTGGCCAAACTGCGGCTGCCCGTGCTCGCCTTCTCCTACCGCAACGACGCCGGTGCGCCCCCCTCGTGGGACGGCATCGGCCACCTCGGCGACTCCGAGTGGCGCGACCTCGACGCGGCGATGCGCTACGCCGTGCGGCACGGCGCGCGCCGGCTGGTGCTGCACGGCTGGTCCACCGGCGCGACGATGGCGCTCCGGGCCGCCTGCCACTCCCCGCTGCGCTCCCTGGTGTCCGGGATGGTCCTGGACTCCCCGGTGCTCGACTGGCAGAGCACGGTCCGTGCCGCCGCCGCCTCCCGGGGTGCGCCCCGCGCGCTGCTGCCGCTCGGCGTGCGCGCCACCGAGGGCCGCACCGGACTGCACGCGGAGCGGATCGCCGAGGCCGCCCACCCCGAGCGGCTGGACGTCCCGGCACTCGTCTTCCACGGTCCCGACGACACGCTCGCCCCATGGGGGCCGTCCCGCCAACTCGCCCGGCAGCGCCCGGACCTGGTCACGCTGCACGCCATCAGCGGCGCCTCGCACGCGGCCATGTGGAACGCCAACCCCTCAACATACGAGGAGGCCCTCCGGCGCTTCCTCACCCCCCTCCTCTGACGCCCACCATACGTGGTCTTTATATCCGTACAAAGACCTATCTCTCCCTTCAATTCGGGCGGGATCAATCCCGTTACGGGGACGCTCGTTTGGGTTTCCGGGTGCTCACCCGCAAGACTGCTCCCGTGACGTCCCGTATCCCGCGAGACACTCCGCTGCGTCTTGTCCCGCGCAGGCCACTCGCCACCGCGCGCCGTGCCGCCACAGTGCGGCGAAGCCGTCCGCCGCGGCCTCCGGAGGGAATCCCGGCGCTGCCCGAGCTCGCCCGCAGGGCGCGCACCGAACTCGCGGACGCCGTACGGCTGGCCCGCTGGGCCGACGCGGAGACCGGCGCCGCCGCCCCCGGGACCGCCGGGATACTACGGGACCCCGACGTGCTGCGGGCGGCCGCCGCTCTGGGCCTGACGGAGCGGCAGGTGCGCACCGCCTGGGACCGGGCGCGGCTGACCGGCCTGATCGAGCTGCACAAAGGGGGGGCCGCCCGGCCCGGCTGGCGACTGCGCGCCTGGGACCGCGACGACACCGCCGTGCTGCGCGGCTGGGTCGCGCTCTTCGACGCGTGGTCGCTCGCGCACCCCGCGGCGCTCGAGCCGGAGTGCGCCGACGCCGACCCCTCGCTCGTCGCCGAGGTCGTCGAGGCCGCACCGCAACTGCTCTCCCTGCTCCACCTCTCCTCCGGTCCGGTCGCCGTGGCCGTACTGTTGGACCTGTTGCGGCAGCGTGTGGCCGAGCTACGCGCGGAGCGCCACGAGCCCCCGGCCGGTGCCGCCCGCGACGAACTGCCCGCGCTGCTGGACTGGACGCTGGACGCGCTCGCCCGGGTCGGCGCGCTCAGGCCCCGCGACCCCGCCCGCCCCGGCGAGGTCACCGTCACCGCGCTCGGCAGCTGGGCGGTGTGGGTGAAGCTGGAGCAGATCTGCGTGGCCGCGCAGGGCCCCGCCGGGCACTTCGAGCACTCCGCCGAGGAGATGCTCAAGGCCTGCATCGGGATGCCGCCCGGTGCCGCCCGCGACGAGTACAAGGCCTGGCTGGCGGCCCGCCCGGTGGCCCAGGCGGTGGGCGAGTTGCTGGACGTGGCACGCGGCGACGACGCCCTGCTGCGCGCCCTGGCCTTCGAGGCGCTGCGCGTCGTCGGCGGCCCGGCGGAGCCGGCCGTGCGCGTCGTGGTGGACGAAGCCGGCCTGCGGCCCTACGCGCTGCTGTGGCTCGCCGAGCACGAGGGCGGGGACCCGGAGGACGTCGCCGCGCTGCTCACCCGCGAGGAGTCCACCTGGCTGTGGGTGGACACCGCCGCGGCCGTCGCCGACCACGGCGAGAGCCACCTGCTGGTGAGCCATCTGGAGACGGCCGTCCAGGGCTCGGTCAGCCGCCTGCTGGAGGAGCTGCGCCACGCGGGCCACCCCCGCACCGTCCAGGTGCTGGTCGCCCTCGCCGCCGCCCACCCCGACCCGGCCCTGTCCAAGATGATCCGCCGGGCCGCCTTCCAGGTGCACACCGGGGGAGAGTGACGACAGGGCCGCGACGGACCCGCGGAGGCGGGGCCTACTCGTCCGGTATCCGCGGCACGTAGGTGCCGAAGGACCAGAGGTTGCCCTCGGGGTCGCGGGCCGTGTAGTCCCGCGACCCGTAGTCCTGGTCGGTGAGCGGCAGCACGACCTCGGCCCCGGCCGCGACGGCGCGCTCGTGGTGGGCGTCGGTGTCCTCCACGACCACGTACACCGACACGGCGCCCAGGTCCGCGGCGATCCGGCTGAAAGCCGTCCCCGAACGCTCGTTGCCGAGCATCACCACGCCGTTGCCGTAGGCGAGTTCCGCGTGCTCCACGACGCCGTCCTCGCCCTGGTGCACCGCGACCTCGGTGAAGCCGAAGGCCTGCTTGAGGAAGGCGATGGCGGCCTTCGCGTCCTTGTAGTGCAGCGTCGGGTAGACGGTGGGCGCGGTTCCCCTGCCGGCCATGAAGATCACCCTCCCCTTCCGGGACCTGACGTCCTGTGTGACGTGGATCCCAGTCTGGCCGGGGGGTCCGACAATGGCCCCGCACACGGACATTCCGGCCGGTCAGCGCTGGAAGGTGTCGCAGTCGCCGGGGTCGCCGGTGTCCAGTCCGGTGGTGAACCACTGCTGCCGCTGCGCGGACGAGCCGTGCGTCCAGGATTCCGGGGTCACCCGGCCCTGGGCCCGGGACTGGATCGCGTCGTCGCCTACCGCCGCGGCGGCGTCCAGCCCCCGCCGGATGTCCTCCTCGTCGAGAGCGCTGATCATCGGCCTGCCCGTGTCCTCGTCCGGGGTCCGCATGGCGTTGTGCGCCCACACCCCCGCGTAGCAGTCGGCCTGCAGCTCCACGCGCACCGAGTTGCTGCTGGGACCGGTGAGCCGGTCCTGCGCCTTGCCCAGCGTCCCCACCAGGTCCTGCACGTGGTGCCCGTACTCGTGGGCGACGACGTAGCTCTCGGCGAACGGGCCGCCCTGCGCGCCGAAACGGCTGCTCAGGGTCGAGAAGAAGTCCAGGTCCAGGTAGACCTTGCGGTCCACGGGGCAGTAGAACGGGCCCGACGCGGGGTCCGCGACCCCGCACCCGGTGCGGATGGGCTGGTCGAAGAAGACGGTCGGCGCGGGTTCGTAGGTCATGCCGCGCTTGCGGAACTCCGACGCCCAGTACGCCTGCACGTTGTTGATCACCCCGACCATGCGGCACTCCTGGTGGGCGTTGGCGTCCGCGCCGGTGCGGCAGCCGGCGGCGAGGTCCGAGCCCGAGGTGGTGCCCGGGGCCTGGCCCGGCGGATCGGAGGAGAGCCCCAGCTGGTCGGGACTGATGCCGAAGATCAGCCCGATCACCAGAACGATCAGTCCGGCGAGACCGCCGCCCACCATCTTGCCCCGAGGCCTGCCGCCGAACCGTCCGCCGCTTCGCCGGTCCTCCACCTGGGACGTGTCGAGCGATGCGTCGTCGTCGAACTGCATACCTACGATTATCTGCCGCTTTGTCCCTCCCGGCCCGTCACGGCCCCCGTCACGGCCCCCTGGACGGTCCCCGGCCGGGCCCGCCCCGGGGCCCCGGCCGAAAACCGTTTGCCGGGGACCCGTGCCGCCCCCGGTAGACTGGAGACATGGCAGTGATCCTCACGCATTAGACGGCGTCCGACCGCGACCCACCGCGACCACATCGTCCGACTGCCGTCCGCCACGTTCTGGAGCTTCTTCCCGTGATTACTGCCACCGGCATCGAGCTGCGCGCCGGAGCCCGCGTCCTCATCGAGTCCGCCTCCTTCCGCATCGCCCGCGGCGACCGCGTCGGCCTGGTCGGCCGCAACGGCGCCGGCAAGACCACCCTCACCAAGGTGCTCGCGGGCGAGGGCCTGCCCGCCGGCGGCACCGTGACGCGTTCCGGTGAGGTCGGTTATCTGCCCCAGGATCCGCGTACCGGCGACCTCGACGTCCTGGCCCGCGACCGCATCCTGTCCGCCCGCGGCCTGGACACCGTCCTGCGCAAGATGCGCGAGAACGAGGACCGGATGGCCAACGGCAAGGGCGCCACCCGCGACAACGCGATGAAGAAGTACGCGCGCCTGGAGACCGAGTTCCTCACCAAGGGCGGCTACGCCGCCGAGGCCGAGGCCGCCACCATCGCCGCCGCCCTGGGCCTGCCCGACCGGGTCCTCGCCCAGCCGCTGCACACGCTCTCCGGTGGTCAGCGCCGCCGCGTGGAGCTGGCCCGCATCCTCTTCTCGGACGCCGACACCCTGCTGCTCGACGAGCCGACCAACCACCTCGACGCCGACTCGATCGTCTGGCTGCGGGACTTCCTCAAGACCTACCGCGGTGGGTTCATCGTCATCTCCCACGACATCAACCTGGTCGAGACGGTCGTCAACAAGGTGTTCTATCTGGACGCCAACCGCTCCCAGATCGACGTCTACAACATGGGCTGGAAGCAGTACCTGACCCAGCGCGAGGCCGATGAGAAGCGCCGCAAGCGCGAGCGCGCCAACGCCGAGAAGAAGGCCGCGACCCTCAACGCCCAGGCCGACAAGATGCGCGCCAAGGCCACCAAGACCGTCGCCGCCCAGAACATGGCCCGCCGCGCCGACAAGCTGCTGTCGGGGCTGGAGGCGGTGCGGCAGTCCGACAAGGTCGCCAAGCTGCGCTTCCCCGACCCCGCGCCGTGCGGCAAGACGCCCCTGACCGCCGAGGGCCTGTCCAAGTCGTACGGCTCGCTGGAGATCTTCACCGACGTCGACCTGGCCATCGACAAGGGCTCCCGGGTCGTCATCCTGGGCCTCAACGGCGCCGGTAAGACGACGCTGCTGCGGCTGCTGGCGGGCGTCGAGCAGCCCGACACCGGGGAGGTCGTGCCCGGGCACGGCCTCAAGCTCGGCTACTACGCCCAGGAGCACGAGACCCTCGACCCCGACCGGACCGTGCTGGAGAACATGCGCTCGTCGGCGCCCGACATGGACCTGGTCGCCGTCCGCAAGATCCTCGGCTCGTTCCTCTTCTCCGGCGACGACGTCGACAAGCCCGCCGGCGTGCTGTCCGGCGGCGAGAAGACCCGGCTGGCGCTCGCCACCCTCGTCGTCTCCAGCGCCAACGTGCTGCTGCTCGACGAGCCCACCAACAACCTCGACCCGGCCAGCCGCGAGGAGATCCTCGGCGCGCTGCGCACCTTCACGGGCGCGGTCGTCCTCGTCACCCACGACGAGGGCGCGGTGGAGGCGCTGCAGCCGGAGCGGATCATCCTCCTGCCCGACGGCGTCGAGGACCTGTGGGGCCAGGACTACGCCGACCTCGTCACGCTCGCCTGATCCTTCCGGTGCCCGCTGCCGATCATCCGTGTGGATCACTCCACTGGATCATTCGGCCGACGGGTGATCCTTCATCTGTGTGAGACCGGCTCGTACACCGGCGCGGGAACGTGCGAAATACCGGACGTAGGAATGGATCAGCCGCGTCACATGGGGAAACTCCTTACCGGCCCGGGTGACCTGCCTTTTCTCCGCCGCGCTCCGGAGGGAGTCCGGGACGGCCCGGCGGAATGCCGGATTCCACTTGCCCGGCGCCGGGTGTCCGCGTCAACGGCGCGCCAAATGTTGTCGCACGGACCTTGCCGAATGGGTGGCCAGGAAGTCTCCTAGGGGTGATCATGAGAGTCACAGAGCGCACTTCCCTAGAGGAGGCACGGGTGGCCGAGACTCTGAAGAAGGGCAGCCGGGTGACCGGCGCCGCGCGCGAGAAGCTCGCGGCAGACCTCAAGAAGAAGTACGACGGTGGAGCAAGCATCCGGGCGCTGGCCGAGGAGACCGGCCGCTCGTACGGCTTCGTCCACCGGATGCTCAGTGAGTCCGGCGTGACCCTGCGCGGTCGCGGCGGGGCGACACGGGGCAAGAAGGTTTCCACGGCCTGACACAGCCGGGCGCCCCGTGCGGCGGCTCGGAGTCGTGGCAGCGCCACCCGGTCGCGGAAACGGCCGACCGGGTGGTTACTCTTCGGTAATCCAGACTGCGGATCGCCAGGAGGTGCCCGATGTCCGACCCCATTGTGTTGCTGGAACGTGACGGCGTACGACTCGTGACGGAGGATTCCGTCGCCACCGTCACGCTGTGCAACGCGGCCAAGCGCAACGCCCAGTCGCCCGCCATGTGGCGGGCGCTGGTCGAGGCCGGTCGTCTGCTCCCGGGCGGCGTACGGGTCGTCGTGCTCCGCGCGGAGGGCGTGTCCTTCTCCGCCGGGCTGGACCGTCAGGCCTTCACGCCTGAAGGGTTCGACGGCGAGCCGTCGTTCATCGACCTCGCACGGGCTCCCGAGGGCGAACTCGACGCCACGATCGCCGAGTACCAGGCGGCGTTCACCTGGTGGCGGCGGAACGACGTCGTCACCGTCGCCGCCGTGCAGGGGCACGCCATCGGAGCGGGTTTCCAGTTGGCCCTCGCCTGCGACCTGCGCGTCGTCGCCGACGACGTGCAGTTCGCCATGCGCGAGACCAGCCTGGGCCTGGTCCCCGACCTCGCCGGCACCAAGCCGCTGACCGAACTGGTCGGCTACGCCCGGGCGCTGGAGATCTGCGCCACGGGCCGCTTCGTCGGCGCCGAGGAGGCCTGTGCCAGCGGCCTGGCCAACGTCGCCGTCCCGGCCGCGGAACTGGACGCCACGGTCAAGGACCTGGTGGGCGCCCTGCTGGCCGCGCCACGCGACGCGGTGATCGAGACCAAGGCCCTGCTCCGCGAGGCCGCCGGCCGTTCGTACGACGCGCAGCGGGTGGCCGAACGCGCCGCGCAGGGCCGCCGGCTGCGGGACCTGGCGGGCGTGGGGGAGTAACGCCCCGACCGGGCGCGCGCACCGGACCGGGCGCCCGGCGCCGACGGCGTCCGCGCGCCGCTCCGCGGCCGCGGTGTCGCGGGCCGGGTCCCGGTGGCTCAGCGCTCGGCGATGTCGGTGACCACGACGGTCGTGATCTCCTGCGTCACGGCCGTCACCGCCGTGGCCACCGCCCGCCCGACGTCCAGGGCACGGTGACCCGCGTCCACCGCGATCTGCACCTGTGACGGATGCCGCCTGCCGCCCAGTCGCGAGGTCAGCCCGGCCACCCCGGGCACCGCCGCCGCGACGCGGCCCGCGGTGGTGGCGGTTCGCCCGCCCTCCGGCGGGTCGTCGGCGTCCGCGGGGTGCGCCGCCGACGGTCCGCCCTCCTCCAGCAGTCCGGTGACGGTCAGGTCGACCGCCTCCGGCTCCAGACCGACGCCCTCGGTCGCCGCCTCCCACAGCGCGTCGCGCAGCCGTCCGGCCGACTCGGGCAGCGGAAGCTCCGGGGTGGCCTCGAAGCCGGCCTCCACCCGCAGCGGCCGCCTCGGCAGCGCCCCGGACGGCGCCGACTCCGGCAGCACCGTTGTCGCGTTTCCGGGCTCCCCGTCCTGTGGTCCGTCGGGTGCGTCCCGTCCGTCAGGTCCGTCCGCCGTGCCGATGCGCAGGGTGCCCAGGCGGATCCCGGGCACCGCGTCGGCGGCCGCGCGCAGCACCCCGGCCGCCGCCCGCTCGGTGACCCACACCGTGTCCCCGGGCCCGCCGAGGGGGAGCACCCGGCCGTGCCCGAGCTGCCGGCGTACCGCACGAGCCAGCCGGTCCGCGGTCATCGGCCGTCGCCTCCCTCCACCGCGCGCGTCCGCGCGGACCGCCATCCTGGCCCTGATCGCTGCATCCTCACGGCGCGACGGGGCATGCCCACATAGTGTGGTGCACGGAGCAGCCCGTACCGCTCCCGCCATCGGAATCCCGAAGGGAAGAGGTGCGATGACCGACACCGCGCAGCAGCCGGAGGGGCGGGGCCGGACCCTGGAGAAGGGGACCAGCCCGGCCGGCAACGCCACGTCAGGGCAGCGGCGGGCGCCCCTGGGCGATCCCGCGACGCGCGGGCGGACCACCATCGCGGACGGCGTGGTCGAGAAGATCGCCGGGCTTGCGGCGCGTGACGTGGAGGGCGTGCACGCCCTCGGTTCCGGGGTCTCCCGCGGTTTCGGTGCGGTCCGCGACCGGGTGCCCGGCGGCAAGTCCGTGACCCGGGGCGTCCGGGCCGAGGTGGGCGAGGTGCAGGCCGCCCTCGACCTCGACGTCGTCGTGGACTACGGGGTCTCGATCGTGGCGGTCGCGCACGGGGTGCGCGAGAACGTCATCGCGGCCGTTGAGCGGATGACCGGCCTCGAGGTCATCGAGGTCAACATCGCGGTGGGCGACGTCAAGCTGCCCGAGGACACGGACGACGACGACCAGGAGCAGCGGGTCCAGTGACGGGCCCCGGGCGGGAAACAGGGAGCGGACGATGAGCATGGCCGTGCTCGGCTTGATCGTCGGGATGGCGCTCGGATTCGCCGGGTACTTCGGTGGGTTCGCGGCCTTCCTGCTCGTGGCGGCGCTCGGCGCCGTCGGGTTCGTCGTCGGCCGGTTCCTCGACGGCGACCTGGAACCAGGGGAGTTCTTCCGCAGCCGTGACCGGAGGCGGTGAGCCCCCGGATGACGACCGCGGTGCCGACGCCGGCGTCCTCCGTTCCGCCGCCCCTCGTCCCCGGCGAGCGCGGTTCGCTCCGCCTCGCCGACCGCGTGCTGGCGAAGATCGCCTCCCAGGCGGCCCGCGAGGCGCTGGCCGACGCCCCCGGCAGGGAGTACGTGCCGCGCGGGGCGCGCCCCCAGGCCGGCGTCTCCGTCCACCGCGAGCAGGTGTACGTACGGCTCTCCGTCGAACTCGGCTACCCGGTGGACATCGCCGCGGTGTGCCGCGCGGTGCGCCGTCATGTCGCGGTCCGGGTCGAGGAGTTGACCGGCGTCGTGGTCTTCGGGGTGACCGTGGAGGTCGAGCGGCTGCACTCACGGGCCAGCCACATCGTGGAGGAGGCGAGGGTCCGGTGAGCGACCTCGGCCCGGCACCCCTGCCGCCGACCGGACGGCCGCCGTACGGCTCCCGCCCGCGGCGCTTCTGGTCCCCGCGCCGCCTCCCGGCCGCGATCACCGCCGCCCTCCTGGCCGCCGCGGCCGGGCTGCTGCTGTACGACGTCGCCGCGGTGCGCGCCGGACGGCCCGGGATGGCCTGGCGCCGGATCCTCGCGGACGAACTGGCCACCCGCCCCATGGACGACCCGTGGATCCTGGCCGGGGCCTGTGTGGCGGTCCTGCTCGGCCTGTGGCTGCTCGTCCTCGCCGTCACTCCGGGGCTGCGCGACGTGCTCGCCATGCGCGCCGGAACGGCGCCCGTACGGGCCGGACTCGACCGCCACGCCGCCGAACTCACCCTGCGCGACCGCGCGGTGGAGGTCTCCGGGGTGCGTTCGGCGCGCGTCACGGTGACCCGCCGCACCGCCACCGTGCGCGCCGTGATCGCCTTCCGGGAGACGGAGGCGGTCCGCGCCGATCTGGCGTCCTCCCTGGCCGACGCCATGGAACAGCTGGGCCTGGCCCGGCCGCTGGGCCTCGCGCTGCACGTCCGCCGCATGGAAGAGGGGTGAGGCGCGGTGCGCGCCACCGTCAATCGTGTCGTCCTCGCCCTCGTCGGGCTGGCCCTGGTGCTCGCCGGCGCCGCCGTGCTGTGCTCCGCGACGGGCCTGCTGCGCCGCCCGTACACCGGGCGGGACGACGTGCTGCTCAGCGGGGGCGACCGGAGCCGCTACGAGGACTCCTCGTGGTGGTGGCCCGTCGTGATCGGCGTGCTGGCGCTGCTCGTGCTGGGCGCCCTGTGGTGGCTGCTCGCCCAGGTGCGCGACCGCAGGCTGCGCCGGCTGGCGGTGGACGCCGACGACGACGGTGTGGCCCTGCTGCGCGGCCGCGCACTGGAGGAGATCATCGCCGCCGACGCCGAGCAGCTCCACGGCGTCGACCATGCCACCACCGCGCTCATGGGCACGCCCACCGCGCCCCGCGCCCGGCTGCAGCTCGCGCTGTCCCCGCATGCCGTCCCCGGCGACGTCCTCGCCGGGCTCGACTCCGCCGTCCTGGACCGCGCCCGCGTCAGCGCCGGCCTCCCCCGGCTCCCCGCCGAGGCGCGCCTGCGCGCCGTCAGCCACCGGGCCGCCCGCGTCAGCTGACCGCGCCGGTGCGCGACGGACTGCGCGACGGACGGGGCGGCGGGGCGCGCCGCTAGAAGCCGCCGCGCGCCCCGCCGTCCACCGGGAGCATGACCCCCGTCAGGTAGGACGCCGCGGGCGACAGCAGGAAGGCGGCGGTTCGTCCGAACTCCTGCGGGGTGCCGTAGCGGCGCAGCGGGATGCGCTCGCTGAGCCGGGCGCGGGCGGCGTCCGCGTCCCCGGTGAGGGCGTCGAGCTCGCGGACGCGGTCGGTGTCGATCCGGGCGGGCAGCAGCCCCACCACGCGGATGCCGCGCGGTCCCAGTTCGTTGGCCAGGCTCTTGGCGTAGCCGGCCAGGCCCGGCCGCAGGCCGTTGGAGACCACGAGCCCGGGGATCGGCTCGTGCACCGAGCCCGAGAGCACGAAGCCGATGACGCCGCCCTCGCCGAGCTCGTCGGCGGCCGCCCGGGACAGCCGTACGGCACCGAGGAAGACGGACTCGAACGCGTCCCGCCACTGGTCGTCGCCGATGACGTCGGCGCCGCCCGCCGGCGGCCCGCCGACGCTGATGAGGAAGCCGTCGAGCCTGCCGAACGCCCGGCGGGCGGCGGCGACCAGCCGCTCCGGCGCCTGGGGCCCGGCGTTGTCCGCGACGACGCCGGTCGCCCGCTCCGCGCCGCCGAGCGCCGCCACGGCGGCGGCCACCGACTCCTCGTGCCGGCCGCTGACGACCACCCGCGCGCCGTCCGCCACCAGTTCCCGTGCGGCGGCGAAGCCCAGCCCGCGGGTCCCGCCCGTGACGACGTACACCCTGTCCTTCAGCCCGAGGTCCATGGCGTCATCGTGCCCCATCGCGGCCGGAGAGGGTGAGCGCGGTGTTGACCAGGCCGATGTGGCTGAACGCCTGCGGGAAGTTGCCCAGCTGGCGCCGGTCGACCGGGTCCCATTCCTCCGCCAGCAGGCCGACGTCGTTGCGCAGGCCCAGCAGCCGCTCGAACAGCTCGCGCGCCTCGTCGGTGCGGCCGATCCGGTGCAGCGCGTCGGCGAGCCAGAACGAGCAGGCCAGGAAGGCGCCTTCGCCGCCGGGCAGCCCGTCCACGCTGCTGTCCTCCAGGGTGTAGCGGCGTACGAAGCCGCCGTGGTCCAGCTCGCGGCGCACCGCCTCCACCGTGCCGACCACCCGGCTGTCGCTGACGGGGAGGAAGCCCACCTGCGGGATCAGCAGGGTCGCCGCGTCCAGTTCCTTGGAGCCGTAGTACTGCGTGAAGGTGTTGCGCTCGCGGTCGAAGCCCTTGCGGCACACCTCCCGGTGCACCTCGCTGCGCATCGCCCGCCAGGAGTCCGCGTCACCGGAAAGGTGCGGCTGCCCCTCCAGGGTGCGCACCGCCCGGTCGGCGGCCGCCCAGGCCATCACCTTGGAGTGCACGAAGTGCCGCCGGTCGCCGCGCACCTCCCACAGGCCCTCGTCGGGTTCGTGCCACTTGGACTCCAGGAAGTCCATCAGCGTGCGCTGCACCGCCCAGGCGTGGGGCTCGTCGCGCAGCCCGAAGCTGCGGGCCAGGAAGAGCGAGTCCAGGACCTCGCCGTAGACGTCGAGCTGGAGCTGCTTGGCGGCGGCGTTCCCGGTCCGCACCGGCAGGGACGCCTCGTACCCGGCGAGCCAGTCCAGCTCCTCCTCCGGCAGCCGGCGCTCACCGGCCAGCCCGTACATGATCTGCAGGTCGGCGGGGTCGCCGGCGACGGCGCGCAGCAGCCAGTCGCGCCAGTGGTAGGCCTCCTTGAGGTAGCCGGTCTCCACCAGCACGTTCAAGGTGAGCGTCGCGTCGCGCAGCCAGCAGAAGCGGTAGTCCCAGTTCCGAACCCCGCGGATCTCCTCGGGCAGCGAGGAGGTCGCCGCCGCGACGATGCCGCCGCTGGGCGCGTACGTGAGCGCCTTGAGGGTGATCAGCGAGCGCAGCACCGCGTCCCGCCAGGGACCGTCGTAGCGGCACTTGGCCGACCAGGACTCCCAGTCCGCGCAACTCTGCTCCAGTGCCCGGAAGGGGTCGATCAGGCGCGGCCGGCTCTCGTGGGAGGGGTGCCAGGTCAGGACGAAGGCGATCCGCTCGCCCTCGGCGACGGTGAAGTCGGCGTGGGTGGCGAAGCCCCGGCCGTACATGGGCACCTGCGGCTCGGCGCGCAGCCACACCGAGTCCGGCCCGGCGATCGCGACGCGGTGGCCGTCGGTGCGGCGCATCCAGGGGACGACCCGCCCGTAGTCGAAGCGCAGCCGCAGCTCGCTGCTCATGGCGACGTGTCCGCGCACGCCCTCGACGATGCGCATGACGTCCGGTGCGCGATCGCGCTGCGGCATGAAGTCGATCACCTTGGCGGTGCCGTCGCGGGTCTCCCACACGCTCTCCAGCACCAGGGTGCCCTCGCGGTACGAGCGGCGCGTGCACGGCTCCTCGTCCCAGGCGGAGGCCGGGGCGATCCGCCAGGTACCGTTGTCCTCGTCGCCCAGCAGCGCGGCGAAGCAGGCGCCGGAGTCGAAGCGGGGCAGGCACAGCCAGTCGATGGAGCCGCTCCTGGAGATCAGCGCGACGGTTTGCAGGTCACCGATGACCGCGTAGTCCTCGATCAGTGCCGCCACGGTCGGCCTCCGTCTCTCCCGCTACGAGGGTCCCCGCTCTACGAGGGTGCCCCCGGCACTAGGGCGACGCGACCGCAGCGGCGGCCGGCTCGGCCGTGGTGCTCTCCTGCGCCGCCGCGTCGCGGGCGGCGAGCCGCTCCCGCCGCTCCCGGCGGACGAGGATGACCCAGCCGACCGGCACCATGGCGGTGAACAGCCACCACTGGATCGCATACCCCATGTGCATGCCGATGCTGCCGTGGTCGGGATCCGGGATCAGCTCGGGCTGCCGCCCGGAGGGCTTGGGGGAGGTCGCCACCAGCTCGATGTAGCCGCCGACCGGCCGCTCCGCCGCGGGCAGGTCCTTGGCCACCATCCCGCTGTTGATCAGCATGATCATGCGGTCGGGCAGCCCGCCCTTGTTCCTGATGCCGGTCGCCGCGGTGGTCTCGTCCGGGCGCAGCCGGCCGGTGACGGTGATCTCGCCGGACGGTGCCGCGGGGACCTCGGGGAACGTGGTCAGGTCGGTGCCGGCGGGAATCCAGCCCCGGTTGACCAGCACCGACCGGCCGTCGGCCAGGACCAGCGGGGTGATCACGTGGTAGCCGATGCTGTCCCCGTCGGCGGCGGTGCGCTGGCGGGCGACGACCTCGTGGGCGGTGTCGTAGTGCCCGGTCGCGGTGACCGTGCGGTAGATCTGCCGCTTCGGCACGGCCGTGCCGGGGGCGGTCAGGGACTCCACCGGGACGGGCTCCGCCTCGAGGTTGTCCGCGATCAGGTGGTTGCTGGCCACCCGGCGCTCGTGCCGGTGCAGCTGCCAGAAGCCCAGCTCGACCATGGCGGGCATCAGGAGCAGTGCGATGAGGGTGAGGATCACCCACTGCCGGGACAACAGGAAGCGGTACACCCCATGACCGTACAACTCGGTCGCGGGGCGCCTTCCGGAGGGGTCGGACGGTGCCCGGGCGCGGCCACCGGGATCAGCCGCCGGGATCAGCCGCCGCCGGGCAGCGAGCCGACCCGGTCGACGATGCCGCTGCGGCCCTCCGCCTTGGAGCAGTGGCCGCCGCAGTACCAGTGGCCGTCGACCTCGACCCCGTGGCCGACGATCCGTACCCGGCAGTGCTCGCAGATGGGCGCCATCCGGTGGATCGCGCACTCGAAGCTGTCGAAGACGTGCACAGCCCCCTGGGCGTGCACTTCGAAGCTCATCACGTAGTCGTTTCCGCATACTTCGCATCGGGCCATGAGGCCCAGGGTGCGGGCCGGGCCCTGGCGCGGCAATCGGTGACCGGGTGCGTCGCGGGCGCACCACTCGAACGGAGGCGTCAGCCGTGCACGTCCGGCGCGGGGGCGACGTCCCGCAGCAACTCGGCGAAGCGGCGCTCGTCGACGACCGGGGTACCGAGCTGCCGGGCCCGTACGGCCTTCGTGGTGAGCGAGTCGGGGTCGTTGGTCACCAGGAGGCTGGTCAGCCGGCTCACGGAGGACGACACGTGCAGACCCGCCTCGGTGGCGCGGTCCTCCAGCAGTTCGCGGTCGATGCCCGTGTCGCCCGAAAAGGCGACCCGCATCCCCTGGACCAGCGGTCCGCCGGACTCCAGCCGCCCCGGGTTGGGATAGGGGCAGGCCGGCCGCTTCCGCGAGGTCCGCCAGTTCATCGGCCGGTACGTGCTGCGGTAGCCCGCGGAGACCGACTGCCGGGGGACGGCCGTGTCGATCCACTCCGTCAGGGGACGGCAGGCGTGCAGCGGCAACTGCAGTCCGCCCGCCGCGGCCTGCCGCAGGCTGGGGCGGAACACCTCCGCCAGCACGCGCGCGTCGTCCAGGGCGTGGTGGGCGCGCTGCTGGACGACGCCGAAGTGCGCGGCCAGGGACTCCAGCTTGTGGTTGGCCAGCGGCAGCCCCAGCGCCTTGGAGAGCACGATGGTGCACAGCCGGTGCTCCACCGGCGCCACGGTGCCCGCCCGCGCGAACTCCCGGGCGAGCATGGACCAGTCGAAGACCGCGTTGTGGGCGACGAACACCCGGCCCGACAGCCGGTCCGCGAGCTCGGCGGCGACCTCGCCGAAGAGCGGGGCGTCGGCCAGCATGGCCGAGGTGAGGCCGTGGATCCACACCGGGCCCGGGTCACGCTGCGGGTTGACGGGGGTGTACCAGTGGTCCTCCACCTCGCCGCGCGCGTCCAGCCGGTAGACGGCCGCGGACACTATCCGGTCGTCGCGGCCGAGGCCGGTGGTCTCGACGTCCACGACGGCGTATCCGTCGGGGTAGGCCTCTGGCCACGACGGGTGCGGAAGCTGGGGCGCGTGCATGGAGGAACACAATACGGGCGGCCACCGACAGTGCCCGCCGTCACCCGTCCCTGGCGCACCGTCGGATCCCGCCGGGGACGGGTCGGCCGCGGCGGCGCGCGGGGCCCGCCGCGCGCGGCCTCCGTGGGTCAACCATCAATCGCGCGGACCCGGTTGGGCCGTCGCCCCTCCGAGGCGGCCGGCCCGGCGTGATCCCGCGGGTACCCCCGGGTAGAACCGATCGGTAACGACCTCTAGCCCGGGCCGCCGCACGCCCTTAAGGTGCGCGCATGCCGCAACTGCCCGATGCCGTGATGTGGTCCATACCCGCGTTCGTGCTGCTCACCGTCCTGGAGCTGATCAGCTACCGGATCCATCCGGACGAGGACGCCGCCGGCTACGCCGCCAAGGACACCGCGACGAGCCTGTCGATGGGACTCGGCAGCCTGTTCTTCGACTTCCTCTGGAAGATCCCGATCGTCGCGGTCTACACCGCTGTGTACGCGTTCACCCCGTTGCGGGTGCCCGTGGTGTGGTGGACGATCCCGCTGATGCTGCTCGCGCAGGACTTCCTCTACTACTGGCAGCACCGCGGCCACCACGTGGTCCGCATCCTGTGGGCGTCCCACGTGGTGCACCACTCCAGCCGGAAGTTCAACCTCTCCACCGCGCTGCGCCAGCCCTGGACCGGCATGACGTCGTGGGTGTTCTACCTGCCGATGATCGTCTGCGGGGTGCACCCGGCGGCACTGGCCTTCTGCTCCTCGCTCAACCTCGTCTACCAGTTCTGGATCCACACCGAGCGCGTCGACAAGCTCCCCCGCCCGGTGGAGTTCGTCCTCAACACGCCCTCGCACCACCGCGTGCACCACGCCTCGCAGGGCGGCTACCTGGACCGCAACTTCGGCGGCATCCTGATCGTCTGGGACCGGCTGTTCGGTTCCTTCGCGGCGGAGGTGCAGCGCCCGGTCTTCGGACTCACCAAGAACATCACCACGTTCAACCCGTTGCGCGTGGCCACCCACGAGTACGCCGCGATCGCCCGGGACGTGGCCGCCGCCCGCACCTGGCGGGACCGAGCGGGCCACGTCCTGCGCGGTCCCGGCTGGCGGCCGCGGGGCGAGGAGCCGGCGGCGTGACCCGGGAGCGCGCCGCCCGCGCGGCACTGGCCGTCTTCGCGGTGGTGGCCGCGGTCCACCTGGCCGCCCAGCTCGCGGGGTCGGTGACGGCCGACCACCTCACCAAGCCCGTCCTGGTGCCGCTGCTCGCGGTCTGCGCGGCACTGCGGGGCGGCCCCCGGCTGCTGGTCGCCGCGCTGCTGTGCGGCTGGGCCGGGGACGTGCTGCTGCAGCTCGACGGGGACACGTCCTTCCTCGCCGGGATGGGCGCCTTCGCGGCCGGGCACGTCTGTTACCTCACACTTTTCGCCGCCCGCGGAGCGTTCTCCGACCGCCGGCGCGCCGCCGCGACGGCGGCCGGCTACACGGTCGTGTGGTCGCCGCGCTCGTCGTGGTGTGGCCGGGCCTGCCCTCCGGGCTGCGGATCCCGGTCGCCGCGTACGGCCTGCTGCTGACGGCGATGGCGGCCGGTGCGGCCGCGCTCGGCCCGCGGGCGACGGCGGTGGGCGGGGCGCTGTTCCTGCTCTCCGACACCCTGCTCGCGACCAGGCTCGCCGACCTCGCGCAGCTCCCGGCGGCCGACTTCTGGATCATGCTCACCTATCTCGGGGCGCAGTCCCTGCTCGCCACCGGCCGGTACGGTGGTACGACCCCATTCGTACGACCAGCGAGGACGACCACCGTATGCGCGCCACCGTGATCCACGCCCCCCACGACATACGGGTGGAGGAGGTGCCGGACCCGGCGGTCCGGCAGCCCACCGACGCGGTGGTGCGCGTGGTGCTGGCCTGCATCTGCGGCAGCGACCTGTGGGCGTACCGCGGCGAGTCGGCCCGGCAGCCGGGACAGCGCATCGGGCACGAGTTCCTCGGCGTCGTGGAGGAGACCGGCTCCGAGGTGTCCGGGCTCACGCCGGGCGACCTGGTCGTCTCGCCCTTCGTGTGGTCCGACGGCACGTGCGCCTACTGCGCGGAGGGTCTGACGACCTCCTGCCCGGCCGGCGGCTTCTGGGGCCAGGTCGGCTCCGACGGCGGCCAGGGCGAGGCCGTGCGCGTGCCGTTCGCGGACGCCACCCTCGTACGGCTGCCCGCCGAGGCGCTCTCCGACGACCGCCTGCTGGCCGGTCTGCTCACCCTCTCCGACGTGCTGGGCACCGGCCACCACGCCGCCGTCGGCGCCGGTGTGCGGCCCGGGGCCACGGTCGCGGTCGTCGGGGACGGCGCGGTCGGCCTGTGCGGTGTGCTGGCCGCCCGGCGGCTCGGCGCGGAGCGGATCATCGCGCTCGGCCGGCACGAGGCCCGTACCGCGATCGCCCGCACCTTCGGCGCCACCGACGTCGTCGCCGAGCGCGGCGAGGCCGCCGTCGCGGCGGTCCGCGAACTGACCGGCGGCCACGGCGCCCACGCGGTCATCGAGGCCGTCGGCACCGAGCAGTCGATGCGCACCGCCGTCGCCATCACCCGCGACGGCGGCGCCGTCGGCTACGTCGGCGTCCCGCACGGCAGCGGCACCGGCCTCGACCTGAGCGACATGTTCGACCGCAACGTCTCCCTGCGCGGCGGCGTCGCCCCGGTCCGCACCTACATCCCCGAACTGCTCCCGGACGTCCTCGACGGCACCATCGACCCGTCCCCGGTCTTCGACCTCACCGTCGGCCTGGACGGCGTCCCCGGCGGCTACAAGGCGATGGACGGGCGCACCGCGCTGAAGGTCCTCGTCAAGGCCTGACCGCTGCCCGGGCGGCGGAACGCCCGGACAGCGGAACGCCCGGCGGGGATCCCGCCGGGCGTTCCTCGTCTCACGCGGGGCGCGTCACTTCGTGACGGCGTCCAGGGCGTCGACGACGCCGTGGCCGTAGAAGCTGGTCACGTGCCGGCCGGCGGTGCAGGTGGCGTCCTGCACGCCATTGCCGTCCGGGTCGTACAGACCCGTCGGGCAACCCGGGTCGTCGGCCTGGGCCTTGAGCATCCACTGCAGCTGCTCCGGGGAGGCGTGCGGGTGGCGGCTCTTGATGAGCGCGGCGACGGCGGCCACGTGCGGGCTGGCCATCGACGTGCCCTGCAGGTAGCCATAGGTGTTGCCGGGCAGGGTGGACAGGATCCGCCCGTTGGCCGAGGGGGTGGCGGGGATCTGGTAGCGGTCGCCGCCGGGGCCCGCGACGTCGACGACGCCGAGACCGTAGCTGGAGTAGTACGACTTCAGCTTCTGCACACCGGTCGCGGAGACGGTGACGACGCCCGGCAGCTGGGTCGGGATGTCCCAGCAGACGTGCGGGTCGATGGTCCGGGTGACCGGGGTGGTGTCGTCGGGGCTCGTCGCGTCGACGATCGCGTCCGAGTCGAGGTCGTGGTTGGAGTTGCCCGCGGAGGCGACGTTCAGCACGCCCTTCTTGTGGGAGTACTGCGCGGCCCGGTTGACGGCGTCGACGATGGCCCGCTGGTCGGGGTCGCCGAAGCAGTTGTAGAGCCACGGGTCGATGTAGTAGCTGTTGTTGGTGATCTCGACGCCGTGGTCGGCGGCGAAGACGAAGGCGCAGACCACGCTCTCCGGGAAGAACAGCTGCGTGACGGGGTCGGCCACCTTGATGGAGGCGACCTTCACGCCCGGGGCCACTCCGGCCACGCCGATCCCGTTGCGCGCCGCGGCGATCTCACCCGCGACGTGCGTGCCGTGGTAGGCGTCCGGGGTGTACGGGCGCCAGGCGCCGGGGCTGGTGTCGGCCTTGCCGCCCACGCAGTTGGCGGACTGCGAGGCGGAGAAGTTGGCGGTGAGGTCCGGGTGCGTGTCGTCGACGCCGGTGTCGATGACGGCGACGGTGACCTTGCGGCTGCCCGGGTTGATCCGGGCGGCCTTGTCGGCCCTGATGGCCGGCAGGTCCCACTGGTCCGGCTCCATCGGCTCCTGCGCGGCGGTGGCCGCGGACTTCGCCCGGGCGGCGTCGGCGGCCGTGATCTCCTGCACCGCGCCCAGCTCCGTCGTCGACGCCGTGGACAGCGCGGCCGTCCGGGTCGCCCCGGCGGTCTGCACACCGCGGACCTTGCGCATCTCGGAGGCGAACGCGGGGTTCGCCGAGTGGACGACGATCACGCCGATCCGGTCGTAGGTGGTGACGACGTCACCACCGCTGCGGGACACGGCCCGCTCCACGGACTTGATGGTTCCCCGGTCGGTCTTGGTGTTGACCACGTACGACAGCGTCGGGCCGTCGTACGCGGCACTGCCGCCGCCCGAGGCGGATCCGGCGGTGGCGGCCGAGGCGGCGTTCGGCAGGAAGGCGAGAGCACTCGCCACCGCGACACCGATCGGTATCGCGAAGGCGCGGCGCCGTCTTGGCAGTGGAGCCATGGGATCTCCAATCGTCCAAACGCCCGTCCTGGCGGCCGTGTTGCCCTTGGACGGGTACATGACGCTGGAAGCTATCGCCGCCGTCGGCGCGCTATCAATGGATTGGTAAAGAAAGCTCAAGTTCCGGTTGCCGAGGAACAACCAGTTTTCAACTACCGCCCCCTGTCGGCGGCCGTGGTCGCGCATCTACCATGCGCGGGTCCGATCTTTACGTGACGTAGCTCACGTCGGCGCCCCCGTGCGCCCACGCGGGTCGCGTCGCCTGTTCGTGCCCTCTCAAGCTCCGCCCCACAGGAGGCATCGTGGACCCCGCACGACCGTCGGCAAGCTCCGGTCCGCCGTCTGCCGACTCGTACGCCGAGGTGCAGGCGAGCGCGGAGTTCGCCCAACTGCGCCGCTCATACCGCTCGTTCGCGTTCCCGCTCACGGTCGCTTTCATCACCTGGTACCTGCTCTACGTCCTGCTGTCGAACTACGCCGGCGGCTTCATGGACACCAAGGTCGTGGGCCACATCAACGTGGCCCTCGTCTTCGGGCTCGCGCAGTTCGCCACCACCTTCGGGATCGCCGTGTGGTACTCCCGGCACGCGAACGCCAAGCTCGACGCCCGCGCGGACGCCATCAAGGCGAGCCTGGAAGGCCCTGGCCCCCAGGGCACCGACGACACCGAGAGCACGGAGGCCACCGCATGACCGCGCTGCACACCACGGGAGTCCAGGTGGTCGCGGTCGGCGCGAGCGAACACCGACCGCTCATCATCACCCTGTTCTCGGTGTTCGTCGTCGCGACGCTCGGCATCACCGTCTGGGCCGGCCGCCAGACCAAGGACGCCACCGACTTCTACGCCGGCGGCCGTTCTTTCAGCGGCTTCCAGAACGGCCTGGCGATCTCCGGCGACTACATGTCGGCCGCGTCCTTCCTGGGCATCGCGGGTTCGATCGCCCTCGTCGGCTACGACGGCTTCCTCTACTCGATCGGCTTCCTCGTCGCCTGGCTGGTGGCGCTGCTGCTGGTCGCCGAACCCCTGCGCAACTCCGGCCGGTTCACCATGGCCGACGCCCTCGCCTTCCGGCTGCGGCAACGTCCGGTGCGCACGGCCGCGGGCATCTCGACCATCGTTGTCAGCATCTTCTACCTGCTGGCCCAGATGGTCGGCGCGGGCGCCCTGGTGGCCCTGCTGCTCGGCATCACCGGTGAGGGGCCGCGCCGCCTGATCGTCATCCTCGTCGGCGTCGTCATGGTGCTGTACGTGACCATCGGCGGCATGAAGGGCACCACCTGGGTGCAGATGGTCAAGGCGGTGCTGCTGATCGGCGGGACCCTGCTGATCACGTTCCTGGTCTTCGCCAAGTTCCACTGGAACCTGTCGTCGCTGCTCGGCGCCGCCGCGGAGAAGAGCGGCAAGGGCGCGGCCTTCCTGGAGCCGGGCCTGAAGTACGGCGTCACGGCCACCTCGAAGATCGACTTCATCTCGCTGGGCCTGGCCCTCGTGCTCGGCACCGCGGGCCTGCCGCACATCCTGATCCGCTTCTACACCGTGCCCACCGCCCGGGCCGCCCGTACCTCGGTGAACTGGGCGATCGGCATCATCGGCTGCTTCTACCTGATGACGATCGCGCTGGGCTTCGGGGCCGCCGCCCTGCTCACCCCGGAGACGATCACCACCTCCAACGCGGCCGGCAACACCGCGGCCCCGCTGCTCGCCCAGGAGATCGGCGGCGGCGCGGACTCCACGGGCGGCGCGATCCTGCTCGCCGTGATCTCCGCGGTCGCCTTCGCCACGATCCTGGCCGTGGTCGCGGGCCTCACCCTCGCCTCCTCGTCGTCCTTCGCGCACGACCTGTACGCCAACGTCATCCGCAAGGGCACGGCGAGCGAGAAGGAGGAGGTCGCGGCGGCGAAGATCGCGGCGGTCGCCATCGGGGCCGTGGCGATCCTGCTCGGCATCTTCGCGGGCAAGCTCAACATCGCCTTCCTGGTCGCCCTGGCCTTCGCCGTCGCGGCGTCCGCGAACCTGCCGACGCTCCTGTACAGCCTGTTCTGGAAGCGCTTCAACACCACGGGGGCGCTGTGGAGCATCTACGGCGGTCTGATCACCTCCGTGGTCCTGGTGGTCTTCTCGCCCGTGGTCTCGGGCAAGGAGACCGCGATGTTCCCCGGCGTGGACTTCCACTGGTTCCCGCTGGAGAACCCCGGGATCGTCTCCATCCCCGTCGGTTTCCTGCTCGGTGTGGTGGGCACGCTCCTGTCCAAGCCGGAAGAGGACGCCGACCGCAAGTACGCGGAGCTGGAGGTCCGCTCCCTCACCGGAGCCGGAGCGCATTAAACAGACTGTTGAACGTCGGTGCCGTCCCGTAGGCTGCGAAGTAACGGGACGGCACTGCCGTCCCACCGACCGGACCCTTAAAGGGAGGCGCGCCGTGCTGATCGACACCTACGGCCGGATCGCGACCGACCTGAGGGTCTCGCTGACCGACCGGTGCAATCTGCGGTGCACCTACTGCATGCCCGAGGAGGGCCTGCAGTGGCTCGGCAAGCCCGAACTGCTCACCGACGACGAGATCGTCCGGCTGGTGCGGATCGCCGTCACCACGCTCGGCGTCAAGGACGTCCGCTTCACCGGCGGCGAGCCCCTGCTCCGCCCCGGTCTGGTCGGGATCGTCGAGCGCTGCGCGGAGCTGGAGCCCCGCCCCAAGCTCTCCCTGACCACCAACGGCATAGGCCTCGCCCGTACCGCGCAGGCGCTGAGGGGGGCCGGTCTGGACCGGGTGAACGTCTCCCTGGACACCCTGCGTCCCGACGTCTTCCAGACCCTCACCCGCCGCAAGCGGCACGATGACGTCGTCCGCGGCCTGGAGGCCGCCCACGCCGCGGGACTGACCCCGGTCAAGGTCAACACCGTGCTGATGCGCGGCATCAACGACGACGAGGCCCCCGAGCTGCTGGCCTGGGCCCTGGAGCGCGACTACGAGCTGCGCTTCATCGAGCAGATGCCGCTCGACGCCCAGCACGGCTGGCAGCGCAGCGACATGGTCACCGCCCAGGAGATCCTGGAGAGCCTGCGGACCCGGTTCACGCTGACCGCCGAGCCCGACGCGGCCCGCGGTCACGCCCCCGCCGAGCGCTGGCTGGTGGACGGCGGGCCCGCCCGGGTCGGTGTGATCGCCTCCGTCACCCGGCCCTTCTGCAGGGCCTGCGACCGCACCCGGCTCACGGCCGACGGTCAGGTGCGCAACTGCCTCTTCGCGCGCGAGGAGACCGACCTGCGCGCGGCGCTCCGCTCCGGTGGCTCCGACGAGGAGGTCGCCGAACTCTGGCGGACCGCGATGTGGGGCAAGAAGGCCGGCTCCGGCCTGGACGACCCCACGTTCCTGCAGCCCGAGCGGCCCATGTCAGCCATCGGCGGCTGAGTTCGACTCCCACTCCTCGAAGGGCACGACGTCCTTCAGGAAGCCGCGGACGCCCAGGAACGACGAGAGGTGCTCGCGGTGCTCCTCGCACGCCAGCCAGGTCTTGCGGCGCTCGGGCGTGTGGATCTTCGGGTTGTTCCAGGCGAGCACCCACACGGCGGGGGCGCGGCAACCCTTGGCGGAGCAGATCGGGGATTCGTCGTTCACGAACCCCATCCAAACATGGCGACGCCGGGCAGCCACGGGGGGAGCCGCCCGGCGTCGGTCCGTCGCTCCGACGGGGGATGCGGAGCGCGTACGCAGTATGTCACGCGGAAAGGCCCGCAGTGCAGTGGATCCCCATGATTGATCTGAGGTTTTCTTGAGCTTCGGAGCGGCCCCTGAGCAGGCCCGGAGCGGTGGAAAGGTTCAGACCTGACCGGAGGGGGAGCGTCCGTCCTCTTCCGGGGTCCGCTCCGCCGGCAGCAGCGGTTCGCCGGGGCCGAGCGCCGGCCGTACGGGCGGCGCGATCCGGGCCGACGGCAGTCCGGGGGCGTTCTCCCGGCCCGCGTTGGCGATGACGACCGCGATGTACGGCAGCACCAGGCCGAGGACCAGCGCGATCCAGGCCAGCGGCGTCGAGACGTGCCACAGGACGACCGCCAGGATGAAGGACAGGGTGCGGACCGACATCGAGATGATGTAGCGCCGCTGCCTTCCGCGGACGTCGTCGGTGAGCCCTGCCGCGGTCCCGGTGATCCGGAAGACCTCGGTACCGCTCCGCTTCCGCATCACGTTCCACCACCTGCTCGAAACGCCGGAAGCCACCCGGTTCCGGCACTGTCCACGGTACGCCGTGGGTTTGCCGCAGAGGAGACCGGGGAGGCCGTCTGCGTGTGACAGCGCCCGCCGTACGGCGTATGGCCGCCTTCGGCATGCGGCGTACCCGGGCCACGCCGAGACTGGCCGCATGAACTGGTTCTGGGCGATCATCGTCGGCATCGTGCTCGGGTTCCTGGCGAAGCTGCTCCTGCCGGGGAGGCAGGACATCCCCTGGTGGCTCACCATCATCTGCGGCATCCTCGGCGCCTTCCTGGGCAACGCGGTCGCCGGATGGATCGGCGTCCGGCACACCGGTGGCATCGACTGGATCCGTCACGTGCTCCAGATCCTCGGCGCGATCCTCGTCGTCGCCGTGATCACCCCGCTGTGGGCCTCGATCCGCGGCAGGCGGCGGCGGACGGCCACCTGACGGGGGCGCCCCGCTCAGGGCTCACGGGACGTGCGGCCGCAGATGCGTCGGGGGCACCAGGTCGGTGAGCCACACGCCGTTGGCGCTCACCCGGAACTCGTGGCCCGCGGCCGCCAGTCCGGCCGCGTCCACCGCCAGCACCACCGGACGGCCGTGCCGCGCACCGACGCGCACGGCCGTCTCCACGTCCGCGGACAGGTGGACGTCCTGCCGGGACATCGGCTTGAGCCCCTCGCGCAGCACGGTCGGCAGGGTGGTGCTGGCCGTGCCGTGGAAGAGGACGGCCGGCGGCTCCGCCGGCGACAGCCCGAGGTCGACCTCCACCGAGTGCCCCTGACTGGCCCGGATCCGCCGCCCGTCCTCCGAGAACGCGTACCGCTTCTTGTTGTTGGTGGCCACGACGTGGTCGAGGTCGGTGCGCGAGAAGCGCCGGCCCGCCCGGCCGGACGCGGCGATCAACTCGTCCACGTCCACCCAGCCGGACTCGTCCAGGGTGATCCCGATCGAGGCCGGGTCGTGCCGTAGCACCCGCGCCAGGAACTTCGAGACCTTGACCGTCTGCTTCTCGTCCATCGCCCCACCCATCGTCCTGGTCAGACCCCCTGGCTGACCGAGCTCATGTTGAAGTCCGGGACCCGCATGGCCGGGAACGCGGCCCGGGTGAACCAGTCGCTCCACTCGCGCGGCAGCGTCCGCTCGGTGCGGCCCACCTCGGTGGCCCGGCCCAGCAGGTCCACCGGCGACTCGTTGAACCGGAAGTTGTTGACCACTCCGGTCACCTCGCCGCCCTCCACCAGGTAGACCCCGTCCCGGGTCAGCCCGGTCAGCAGCAAGGTGGCCGGATCCACCTCGCGGATGTACCACAGGCAGGTCAGCAGCAGGCCGCGCTCGGTGTCCGCCACCATCTCCTCCAGCGACCGCTTGCCGCCGCCGTCCAGGATCAGGTTGCCCCCGGACGGCGTGAACGGCAGCCCGGTCAGACCGGCGCTGTGCCGCGTGGTGGACAGGCGGTTGAGCACGCCCTCGCGCACCCAGTCGGTCGCCTCGACGGGCAGCCCGTTGTCGAAGACCGACGCGGCGTCACCCGAGGCGTGCGCGATGACGAACGGCGCCGACTCCAGGCCCGGTTCGGCCGGGTCGCTGCGCAGCGTCAGCGGCAGTTCCGAGAGCTTCTCGCCGACCCGGGTGCCCCCGCCCGGCCGGCTGAAGACCGTACGGCCCTCCGCGGCGTCCCGGGCCGCCGCGCTCCACTGCTGGTAGATCACCAGGTCCGCCACGGCGGAGGGCGGCAGCAGCGTCTCGTACCGCCCGGCGGGCAGGTCGATCCGGCGCTCGGCCCAGGCCAGGCGCTGCGCCAGGTCGGCGTCGAGGGCTGCCGGGTCGACGTCGGTGAAGTCGCGGGTGCCGGCCCCGGCCCACGCCGAGCGCGACATGTCCTGCGACTTGGCGTTGAGCTCCAGGGTCCCGCTGGGCTGGTCGTGCCGGAGCCGCAGCCCCGAGGACGTGCCCAGGTAGGTGGAGGTGACGTAGTGGTAGGCGAACCCGTACAGCCGCCGGCCGCCGGCCCGGGCCGCGGCGAAGGACTCGCCGAGGGCGGGCGCGAAGGCGGCGAACACCTCGGAGGAGGTCTCGGCCGGCGGCTCGGTGAAGGAGGCGCTCGCCGGCACCCCCTCGACCAGCGGCTGGGCGTCCTCAGCGGGGCCGGCGGCGCGCGCGGCCGCCTCGGCCGCCCGCACCAGCGGCTCCAGTTCGTCCGCGGTGACCGCGGCGCGGGACACCACGCCCGAGGCGGTGCCCTGGGAGCCGTTCACCGTCGCGATCACCGTGAGGGTGCGGCCCCGCGTCACGCCGTTGGTGGTCAGCGCGTTGCCCGCCCAGCGCAGGTTGGCCGAGGACTCCTCGTCGGCGATGACGACGCAGCCGTCCGCCCGGGACAGTTCCAGGGCGCGCTCGACGATCTCGTGGGGCTTCGAAACGGAGCTCATCGACCGGCCTCCTGCGTGGTGTTGAGGATGTTGACGCCGCGGAAGAGCGCGGAGGGGCAGCCGTGCGAGACGGCGGCGACCTGACCCGGCTGGGCCTTGCCGCAGTTGAAGGCGCCGCCCAGGACGTAGGTCTGCGGCCCGCCGACGGCCTCCATGGAGCCCCAGAAGTCCGTGGTGGTGGCCTGGTAGGCGACGTCGCGCAGCTGCCCGGCCAGCCGGCCGTTCTCGATCCTGAAGAAGCGCTGGCCCGTGAACTGGAAGTTGTAGCGCTGCATGTCGATCGACCAGGAGCGGTCGCCCACGACGTAGATGCCGCGCTCGACGCCGCCGATCAGTTCCTGCGTCGACGGCCCGTCCGGCGCGGGCTGCAGCGACACGTTCGCCATCCGCTGCACCGGGACGTGGCCGGGGGAGTCCGCGTAGGCGCAGCCGTTGGAGCGCTCGAAGCCGGTGAGCCGGGCGATCCTGCGGTCGAGCTGGTAGCCGACCAGGACTCCGTCCTTGACCAGGTCCCAGGACTGCCCGGCCACGCCCTCGTCGTCGTAGCCGATGGTCGCCAGGCCGTGCTCGGCGGTGCGGTCACCGGTGACGTTCATGTGCGGGGAACCGTACTGCAGCGTGCCCAGCTGGTCGAAGGTCGCGAAGGAGGTGCCCGCGTAGGCGGCCTCGTAGCCCAGCGCACGGTCCAGCTCGGTGGCGTGGCCGATCGACTCGTGGATGGTCAGCCACAGGTTCGAGGGGTCGACCACGAGGTCGTACGAGCCCGCCTCCACCGAGGGCGCCGCCATCTTCTCGGCGAGCAGCCCGGGGATCTGCGCGAGCTCCGCGTCCCAGTCCCAGCCGGTGCCGGTCAGGTACTCCCAGCCGCGGCCGGCCGGCGGCGCCAGGGTGCGCATCGAGTCGAACTCCCCGGAACCCGGGTCCACCGCGACGGCGGTCAGCTCCGGGTGCACCCGCACCCGCTGCTGGGTCGTGGTCGTCCCCGCGGTGTCCGCGTAGAACTTGTTCTCGTGGACGGTCATCAGGGAGGCGTCGACGTGCGACACGCCGTCGGCGGCCAGCAGCCGCCCGCTCCACTCGGACAGCAGACCCGTCTTGTCGGCATCGGGCACCTCGAAGGGGTCGACCTCGTACGAGGAGACCCACACCCTGTCGGAGTGGACCGGCTCGGCCGCCAGCTCCACCCGCTCGTCGGAGCCCGCCGCGGCGATCACCTTGGCCGACAGCTTCGCCATCGCGACCGCCTGCCCGGCCACGCGCGCCGCGGCGTCCATC
Source organism: Streptomyces sp. PA03-5A (assembly GCF_033792725.1). Taxonomy (NCBI): domain Bacteria; kingdom Bacillati; phylum Actinomycetota; class Actinomycetes; order Kitasatosporales; family Streptomycetaceae; genus Streptomyces; species Streptomyces sp. PA03-5A. The sequence continues at coordinate 169,318 of NZ_JARAVL010000018.1, forward strand.
GTCAGGTCGACCCCGGAGGCGAAGCCCCACGCCCCGCCGTGCACCACGCGCACCGCATAGCCGACGTCCGTGGTGTCCGACGACCCGGACGCCCTGCCGTCGCGCAACCGCCACGAGGCGCTGCGCACCCGCTCGAGGCGGAAGTCCGCGTGCTCGGCACCCAGGGCGCGGGCGCGTGCCAGCGCCGCGTCCGCGAGCGCCCGCAGCGGCAGCGCCAGGAATGACTGATCGACCTCGTGGGGCACGACGGCCTCCCATTCTGTCCAATCGTCAAGGTCTCCGCAGTGAATCATGCCGCTCCGACAATCCGCCCGCCTGCGGTTTTCTGTAGAGACTCGACAGCGACTCGCACACGCCCCTGTCGGGGGTCGATTCCCCGTACCGCGAGGTAGGCAGATAGTTTTCTGGAGTACCAGACCTCTAGGGAAAGGGTGATCCGTTGAGCCGCTCGGTTCTCGTCACCGGAGGAAACCGGGGCATCGGCCTCGCCATCGCCAGGGCGTTCGCCGACGCGGGCGACAAGGTCGCCGTCACCTACCGCTCGGGCGAGCCCCCGGAGGGGCTCTTCGCCGTCAAGTGCGACATCACCGACGGTGAGCAGGTCGAGCAGGCGTTCAAGGAGATCGAGGCCCAGCAGGGCGCGGTGGAGGTGCTGGTGGCGAACGCCGGCGTCACCCGCGACCAGCTGCTGCTGCGGATGTCCGACGACGACTTCACGTCCGTCGTGGACACCAACCTCACCGGCACCTTCCGCGTGGTCAAGGCCGCGTCGAGGAAGATGCTGCGCGCCCGCAAGGGCCGCATCGTGCTGATCTCCTCCGTGGTGGGGCTGCTCGGCTCGGCGGGCCAGGCGAACTACGCCGCGTCCAAGGCCGGCCTGGTCGGCTTCGCGCGCTCCCTCGCCCGTGAGCTGGGCTCGCGCAACATCACCGTCAACGTCGTCGCCCCCGGCTTCGTCGACACCGACATGACCCGTGTGCTCACCGACGAGCAGCGGAAGAACATCGTCAGCCAGGTCCCGCTGGCCCGCTACGCGCAGCCCGAGGAGATCGCCTCCTCGGTCCGCTTCCTCGCCTCCGACGAGGCGGCATACATCACCGGAGCCGTCATTCCCGTCGACGGCGGATTGGGTATGGGTCACTGAGCACCATGAGCGGAATCCTCGCTGGAAAGCGCATCCTCATCACCGGCGTGCTGATGGAGTCCTCCATCGCGTTCCACACCGCGAAGCTCGCCCAGGAACAGGGTGCCGAGATCATCCTCACGGCGTTCCCGCGGCCCACGCTGACCGAGCGCATCGCCAAGAAGCTGCCCAAGCCGGTCAAGGTCATCGAGCTCGACGTCACCAACGACGAGCAGCTGGCCTCCCTCGCCGACGTGGTCGGCGCGGAGCTGGGCGGCCTCGACGGCGTCGTGCACTCCATCGGCTTCGCGCCGCAGGACGCGCTCGGCGGCAACTTCCTCAACACGCCGTTCGAGTCCGTCGCCACCGCGATGCACGTCTCCGCGTACTCGCTGAAGTCGCTCACCATGGCCTGCCTGCCGCTGATGCAGGAGGGCGGTTCGGTCGTCGGCCTCACCTTCGACGCGCAGTTCGCCTGGCCCCAGTACGACTGGATGGGCCCGGCCAAGGCGGCGCTGGAGGCCACCTCCCGCTACATCGCCCGGGACCTGGGCAAGCAGAACATCCGCTGCAACCTGATCTCGGCCGGCCCGATCGGCTCCATGGCCGCCAAGTCCATCCCGGGCTTCGGTGAGCTGGCCGACGTCTGGAACCACCGGGCCCCGCTCGAGTGGGACCTCGCCGACCCCGAGCCGGCCGGCCGCGGTGTCGTCGCGCTGCTGAGCGACTGGTTCCCCAAGACCACGGGGGAGATCGTCCACGTCGACGGCGGTCTGCACGCGGTCGGCGCCTGATCGTACGGGCCCGTTCCGGCCCCTTCGCGTACGGCCTTGGTGCCGCCCTCGGGCGGCACCAAGGCCGTACGCGCGTTCGGGGCGCCGTCCCCCGTTCGGCCCAGCAGACCGGGTGGCCGGACCCCCCGGGCCGGGAGGATGGCTGTGCGGGGGCCCGGGGGTGAGCGGAGGGAGGGCGTCGATCGTGCGTCCCTACGTATGCGCCGCGGCGGTGGTCGCGGCGCTCGCCGCGGGTGTGGGCCCGGCGGCCGCGGCGGCGGGGGCCGCGGCCCGGCTTCCGGACGTCGCGCAGTGCCGGACCTCGGTGCAGGGCAGCGAGGGCGTCGCCGTGTGCTTCAATCCCGACCCCGACCTGGACCGCGTGCAGCTGCACATCGAGTGCCTCCAGTGGTGGGACCCGGACGTCGACGGAGCCCCCGTCCCGGTCGGACCCGCGCAGACCGTCACGCTCAGCGACCGCTGCTGGAAGGAGATCCAGGAGGTCTGGGTCACCGGGACGCTGGACTGAAGCGGCAGCTGAAGGCGTGCGCGGAGGCCTCGGCGGAAGCCGCCTCCTGATCGCCGGCCCGGATCGCCTCGACCAGGCGGGCGTGGTCCACGTACTGCTCGGCGCGCAGCTCCTCGCCGACGTCCGCGCGCAGGAAGGCGCGCAGCACCTCGCCGAGGTCGGCGTAGAGCTCGGCGACGACGTCGTTGTGCGAGGCCGCCACGACGGACAGGTGCAGCGCCGCGTCGGCGTCGACGAAGGCCTCGGTACGGCCCGACTCCCAGGCCCGTTCGCGCCGGGCCAAGGCCGCGTCCAGCTGCTTCAGGTCGCGGTCCGTCCGCCGCCGCGCGGCGAGCGCGGCCGCGGACGCCTCCAGGGCGCTGCGCAGCTCGGCCACGTGCCGCGGGTCGGCGTCGGCGAAGCGGCGGTGCATCACCCCGGCGAGCTCGCTGGTGGCCAGCACATAGGTGCCGGAGCCCTGCCGGATGTCGAGCAGTCCGTTGTGCGCGAGCGCCCGCACCGCCTCGCGGACGGTGTTGCGGGCCACCCCGAGCTGCTCGACCAGCTGGGTCTCGGTGGGGATCCGCGACCCCACCGGCCACTCACCGGAGGTGATCTGGGCGCGCAGCTGCGCGATCACCTGGTCGGCCAGGGCGGAGCGCCGGGGTGAGGTCAGGGGCATGGGGTCTCCTCAACATTCATCCCATCATTCTATGATGGTCGGCATGCGTGACGACGAAGCGACGCTCGACCCTGCCACGGAACGGGCCACCATGCCCGCACACCTTCCCCTCGCCGCGCAAGGCGTACGGCGCACCCGGATCCTGGTGGCGGTCGCGCTGGTGCTCGCCGCCCTCAATCTGCGGCCCGCCATCACCAGCCTCGGCGCCCTCCTGGAGGAGGTCCGCGACGGCCTGGGCATGAGCGGCACCGTCGCGGGCCTGCTCACCTCCGTCCCCGCGCTGTGCTTCGCCGTGTTCGGGGTGACCGCGCCCCGGCTGGCCCGCCGCCGCGGCCCCGGCGCCGTGGTCTGCGCGGGGCTGGTCGCGATCACCCTCGGGCTCTTCCTGCGTCCGTTCGCCGGCGGCACGGCGCTCTTCCTCGCCGCCAGCGCCCTCGCGCTCGGCGGCATAGCCGTCGGCAACGTCCTGATGCCCGTCGTCGTCAAGCGCTGGTTCCCGGACCGGGTGGGCACCATGACGGGGCTCTACTCGATGGCCCTGTCCCTGGGCACCGCCCTCGCCGCCGCGGCGACCGTCCCGGCGACCCGCGCCTTCGGCGGCGACTGGCGGCTCGGCCTCGCCGCCTGGGGCGTGATCGCCGCCGTCGCCGTACTGCCCTGGCTCGCCCTCGTCCGGGACCGGGACCACGCCCCCACGGCCCCCGCCGCCACCCCCGCAGCCCCGCCCGCGGAGCGGGCGCCCGCCGGCAGCATCGCCCGCAGCCGTACCGCCTGGGCACTCGCCGTCTACTTCGGGCTCCAGGCCACGGGCGCGTACATCACCATGGGGTGGCTGCCGCAGATCTTCCGCGACGCCGGGGTCTCCGCCTCCACCGCGGGCGTGCTGCTCGCCGTCACCATGGTGATGGGCGTACCGCTCTCCTTCGTGCTGCCCGCGCTCGCCGGCCGGATGCGGCACCAGGGCGGACTCGCCGTCGGCCTCGGCCTGTTCGGGATCGTCGGCTACGGCGGCCTGTGGGCGGCCCCGGCCGCCGCGCCCTGGGTGTGGGCCCTGCTGCTGGGCATCTCCAACTGCTCGTTCCCGCTCGCCCTCACCATGATCGGGATGCGCTCGCGCACCGGCGGCGGGGTGGTGCGGCTGTCGGCCTTCGCGCAGTGCACGGGCTACCTGCTCTCCATCCCCGGTCCGATCCTCGTCGGGGCCCTCTACCAGCACACCGGCGGCTGGGACCTGCCGGTGGCCTTCATGCTGGCCCTGCTGGTGCCGCAGATCGCCGCGGGCGTGGTCGCAGGCCGCGACCGCTCCGTGGAGGACGAGCTCTGACCACCCGCGTGCGCGGCCGCCACGGCCGGGTGCGAGACTGGGCCGCATGCCCGTGCTCGAGCCCGACCCCCCGCAGCCGCAGAAGAAGCTCCTGATCATCTTCGGCCTCATGATGGCCGTGCCCGCCCTCGTTGCGGTGATCGCGATCATCGGCGCCAAGTTCGGCTGACCTGCCACCCCGAGACCCGGGGTAGGGACAACCCCACCTCCCCTAGGGGGCCAGGGTCAGGGTCGAGTGGGTGGGCCACCCGATGGGCCCGGCGCCCGTCCTTCCGTAGCGTCGTGGTGCAAGGTCGGACACCGCTCCGGCACCCCGGCTGACCCACGGAGGCGTCCCGTGTCCCTGCAGGCTGTTCCCTCGCGTACCCCGCGAACCCGCGCCGCCCGCCCGGCGGTCGGGGGCGGCACGCAGACGCGCCTGCCGTGGTGGGCGCTCGCCCTGCCCGCACTCGCCTTCGTGGCGCTGCTCGCCCTGGTCGCCGGCCCCGGTGCCGCGGACGCCTCGGCCGCGGAGCCCGTCGGACAGCTCCTGCACGCGGTCGGCGAAGGGCTCCCGGGGCTCCTGCAGCACCTGCTGTGACGCTCCCGCGGCGATCCGTGATCCGTCCCGCAGCCCGCGCCTGGCGGCAGGATTTCTGGAAAGCTGAGGGTCATGAGCGCAGCTGCATCGCCCCGCCGGATCGTCCTGCTCCGGCATGCCAAAGCCGACTGGCCCGACGTCCCCGACCACGAGCGACCGCTGGCGGAACGGGGACGCAAGGAGGCCCCCGTCGCCGGCCGCAGGCTCGCCGAACTGGGGATCCCGTTCGAACTGACCCTCTGCTCCTCGGCCGCGCGCACCCGCGAGACGTGGAAGCTGGCCGCCCACGAACTCCCGCACCGCCCGCGGACCGTCTACGAGGAGCGCCTCTACGACGCCACCCTCGGTGACCTGATCGCCCTGCTCAACGAGACCCCGGAGGACGTCGACGACCTGCTGCTGGTGGGCCACAACCCGACCATCCACGCACTGGCCGACGCCCTCGCGGGGGAGAGCGACGGGGACGCCCGTGCGCGGATGAACCGCACCGGATTCCCGACGGCGGCCATCGCGGTGATCACCTTCTCCGGTCCGTGGAAGACGGTCGAGCACGGCGTCGGCCGCCTCGTCGACTTCTGGTCGCCGCACGACTGAGCCCGCAGCCGGCCGAGCCGCCGACACGCAGCGCCGCAGGGACCGTACGGAAAGGGCCCCGGAGCACCTGCTCCGGAGCCCTTTCCCTGCCCGTGGGTCCGCGCCGGTCAGGCCCCGGCGGGCGCGCCGTCCCCGGCGTCGGCCGACTCGACCTCCTCGCGCGTGATGCCCAGCAGGTAGAGCACGGTGTCCAGGAACGGCACGTTGACCGCGGCGTCCGCGGCCCGCCGCACCACCGGCTTGGCGTTGAAGGCGACCCCCAGGCCCGCCGCGTTGAGCATGTCCAGGTCGTTGGCGCCGTCGCCGATGGCGACGGTCTGGCTGAGCGGCACCCCGGCCTCCGCCGCGAAGCGCCGCAGCAACCGGGCCTTGCCCGCCCGGTCGACGATCTCGCCGGTCACCCGGCCGGTGAGCTTGCCGTCCACGATCTCCAGGGTGTTGGCGGCGGCGAAGTCCAGTCCCAGCCGCTCCTTGAGGTCGTCGGTGACCTGCGTGAAGCCCCCGGAGACCACGCCCACCTGGTAGCCCATCCGCTTGAGCGTGCGGATCAGCGTGCGGGCCCCGGCCGTCAGCCGCACCTCCTGGCGGACCTTGTCCACCACGGACTCGTCCAGCCCCTTGAGCAGGGCGACCCGGGCGTGCAGGGACTGCGCGAAGTCCAGTTCGCCGCGCATCGCCGCGGCCGTCACCTCGGCGACCTGGTCCTCGCAGCCCGCGTGCGCCGCGAAGAGCTCGATCACCTCGTCCTGGATGACGGTGGAGTCCACGTCCATGACCACCAGGCGCTGCGCCCGGCGCTGCAGGCCGGCCGAGACCACGGCCACGTCCACCCCGCGCTCGTGGGCCTCCAGGGCCAGCGCGGGACGCAGCGTGGCGGTGGCGACACCGGACACGGCGAACTCCACGGCCGTCACCGGGTACTTCGCGAGCCGGAAGATGCGGTCGATGTTGCCGCCGGTGCCGGTGATCCTGGCCGCTATGGCCGCAGTGGACTCCGCGGTCAGCGGGTGCCCCAGCACCGTCACGTGGGAGCGGCCCTCGCCGCGCGGCCGGTTGTCACCGATGCCGGAGATGATCTCGGCCTGCAGGCGCATCGACTCCGCCCACGCATGCACCGTCGCGCGCAGCTCGCCCTCCACCGAACGGCCCGCGGGGGCGGGCACCAGGGCGCAGAGCACGATGCGCCCACGGGTGACGACCTGCTCGATGTCGATGACGTTCACCTGGAAGCGGGCCAGCGTCTCGAAGAGCCCGGCGGTGATCCCCGGCCGGTCCTTCCCGAAGATCTTGACCAGCAGCGTCGGCACATTGGCGGCGGTGGCAGCGGTCGCCTGCGATGCGTCGTTCATGGTGCCTCCACCGTATCGGGCACCGCGCCCCGGACGGACATGTGTTCCGCCTGGCGGACACCGTCCGTGGTCAGCGGCGGCCTCCGGGCGCGCCGGGCGGCGGCGGGCCCTCGCGCGACGGGCCGGGCGGCGGCCCCGGAGGAGGCCCGGGCGGCCCGGGCGGCGGGGGCAGCGGCGCCCCGGTGACGGTCCGCGCGGAATGCGGCGCCTGGCCCTGCGGCGGGCGTCCCTGCGGCGGCGCCTGGCCCTGCGGGGGCTGCCGGTAGGGGTTGGGCCCGGCGTCCGGCCGGCCGTAACCGGCGCTCGGGATGTAGGGACCGGGCTGGTAGGCGATGCCCGGGTACGTGCGGGAGCTGCTCTCCCCGGCCGCCGCCTCGGCGGCCCGGCGCAGCGCGTACGGCGACACCCGGCGCCCTGCGGTGCCCGTCAGCAGGGCCAGCAGCGCCCCCGCGCCGCCCGCCACCGCCCCCCAGGCGGCGCCCAGCAGGAACGCCAGGGGAAGGCTGCCGTGCAGGTCGACGCCGGCGCCCACGGCGTCGAACCCGAAGACCGAGACGCCCGCGTTCACCGAGACCCCCGTCACCCACACCAGCAAGGGGAAGGCGACCGCCGTGACCAGGCCGAGCCGCACCGCGCAACGCCCCGCGTACCCGGCCCGCGTCGCCCCCCACAGCGGGGTGCGGGCCGCCGCCAGCGCCCCCGCCGCCAGCATCATCAGCGCTGCGGCGACGGTCAGCAGCCACACCCGCTGGTCGTACTCGGCCAGCCGGGCGGGCGTCACCGGCTCCGCCACGCTGGTCGACAGCAGCCGGTCCAGCGGATCCGGGAGCACCTTCGCCAGCTCCCCGGTGGCCGTGCCCCGCCAGGACACGAACAGCCCGAGCGGCACCGCAAGCCACACCCCGTTGGGCGCCCCCAGCAGGGCGGCCCCGGCGATCCGGCCGGGCTCGTCACCCGTCACCGCCGCGTACCCCGCGGCGGCGCAGCCCGCGACGACGGCCAGCAGCAGCACCCAGCGCAGCGCCGACGCGGCGGGCCGCACGGCCCGGTGCAGCCCTTCGAGGGCGGGCGGCAGCGGCGTACGGCGCGAGGTGAGCAGGGCCAGCAGCAGCACGACCAGCACCCACAGCAGGCCGCCCAGCAGGGTGCGGCCGGTGGCGACGTGGAAGCTCACCGAGGCCTTGGCGTCGATCAGGTCCTGCAGCCCGTCCCCGAGCCCCCCGCCGATGTCACCGATGCCCGGGATCCCGTCCGTCAGGCCACCGCCCTTCCCCCCGCTCAGCGCGGCGCCGTCGAGGGCGATGGTGTCCTCCCCGGCCCAGGCGAGTGCGCCGAGCAGCGTCACGAAGAGCACCACCACCGCCCCGGCCCGCGCGGCGAGTTCACCCCCGGAGACGGTCAGCCCCGCACCGCGCAGCGACCGCAGGAACACCCAGGCCAGCAGCAGGGCCCCCACCAGGCCGACGCCCAGCGGCATGAGGTCGAGCCGGCCCTCGCCGCCCGCACCGCCCAGCCCGAACACCGCGACGTCACCGGAGGGGACGACCTTGCCGCCCACCGCCATCGCGACCACGGCCGCCGTCATCGGCCCCAGCGAGCCCGCGGTGTCGGCACCGAGCAGGTGCAGCCCCAGCGCGGCGGCCCCCACCATCCCCAGGTACGCCCAGCTGACCGCGGCGACCGCGGAGAGCAGCACACCGCCCCAGGGGACCGGGCGCCCCGGGCGCGCGGGCGCGTTGGAAGGTGTGGAGGTGTACGCGGTCATGCCCGCCCCCGAGGTCTCGCGTCCGAACCGCCTGCGCTGCATGGTGCCCTGATCCGTCATGATCCGCACGGTTCATGGGCGGTTACCACTCTCCGGTGGTGTTTCGGCGCCGTCAACGGCTTCTCGGAAGAGGGTCCACATCACTCCCCTCGCGCGGCTTCCCGACGGGTGGGCGTGCCTGGAATGGTTCCTCCCGATGTTCGCAATCCCTAGACTCCCCCCATGGGGGATAACCCGGGGGACAACTTTGTGGGGCTTGGGGTGCCTGAACTCGTACTCGAACTGAACGGACAGACCTGGGCGCTCGATCCGGCCAGGTCCTACAGCCTCGGCCGGGATCCGCAGTCGGACGTCGTCCTCGACGACGCGCGGGTCTCCTGGCGGCACGCCACCATCCGCCGGGGCGAACGCGGTTGGGTCATCGAGGACCTCGGCAGCACCAACGGCACCTACGTCCAGGGCCAGCGCGTCCACGCCTACGACGTCGCCGCCGGGGCCGCCGTCAACCTCGGCAACGCCACCGACGGCCCGCGCCTGAGCTTCAGCGGCGGCGCCGCGGCCGGCGGTGACATCTACAGCGCCGACACCGCACTGGCCAAGCCGCAGCAGCAGGCCCGGCAGTCCGGCCCCGCCGCGCAGGGGACGCCCCACTCCGTCGCCCCGCCGCGGCAGGGCGGCTGGGGGAACGGGTCGTCCGCCGCGCACGTGCCGCAGCCCTCGCAGGCCCCGCGGCCGGACCAGCGCGCACCGCAGGCGCACATCCCGTCCCCGCACGGGCCGTCGGGCGCCTCCGGCGCGCCGCCCGTCTACGGCGACCGCAGCCCGACCACCTTCCACCACCTGGTGCTCGGCCGTGTCATGAAGATCGGCCGTGCCCTGGAGAACGACCTGGTCGTCTCCGACCTGCAGGTCTCGCGCTTCCACGCGGAGTTCCGCGCGCACCCCGACGGCCGCTACGAGATCGTCGACCTCGGCAGCCACAACGGCACGTACGTCAACGGCCAGCCGATACAGCGTCATCTGCTGGGCCCCAACGACATCGTGGGCGTCGGCCACTCCACCTTCCGGCTCGTCGGCGACCAGCTCGAGGAGTTCGTCGACACCGGCGAGATCTCCTTCTCCGCCCGCCGGCTCACCGTCCGCGTGCCGCAGGGCAGCACGACCAAGACCATCCTCAACGACGTCTCCTTCGGCGTCCCCGAGAAGTCGCTGGTCGCCGTCATCGGCCCGTCCGGCTCCGGCAAGTCGACGCTGCTGCGCGCCCTGACCGGCTACCGTCCGGCCGAAGAGGGCGAGGTGCTGTACGACAGCCGCAACCTCTACAAGCAGTTCGCCGAGCTGCGGCAGCGCATCGGCCTCGTCCCGCAGGACGACATCCTGCACAAGGAGCTGACGATCCGCAGGGCCCTGCGCTACGCGGCCAAGCTCCGCTTCCCCGGCGACACCAAGGCCGCCGAGCGCGAGGCCCGCATCGACGAGGTGCTGCGCGAGCTGAAGCTCGACGTGCACGCCGACAAGCGCGTCACCTCGCTCTCCGGCGGCCAGCGCAAGCGCGTCTCCGTCGCCCTGGAACTGCTCACCAAGCCCTCGCTGATCTTCCTGGACGAGCCCACCTCCGGCCTCGACCCGGGCATGGACCGCGACGTCATGAAGCTGCTGCGCGGCCTCGCCGACGACGGCCGCACCGTGCTCGTCGTGACCCACTCGGTGGCCGAACTCGCCCTGTGCGACAAGCTGCTGGTGATGGCGCCGGGCGGCGCGGTGGCCTACTTCGGCCCGCCCGAGGAGGCGCTGAACTTCTTCGGCTACGAAACCTGGGCCGACGTCTTCTCCGCCTTCGAGAACTACCGCGACTACGACTGGTCCGGTCGCTGGCGCGGCTCCCAGCATTACCAGATCTACGCCGCGGACCTGGACGCGGTCGCCCCGCAGTCCGTAGGCGCCGCCCCGCAGCGGGCCAAGCCGCCCAAGCCGCAGAGCTGGCCGGCGCAGTTCGTCACCCTCGTCCGCCGCTACCTGTCGGTGATCGCCTCCGACCGGGGCTTCATGGCGCTGATGGTGATCCTCCCGGCCGTCCTCGGCCTGGTGAGCGTGGTCATCCCGGCGAAGTCCGGCCTGGCCCCGCCCGACGAGGCGGGGAAGTTCAACGCCGACGCGGGCACCATCATGCTGATCATCGCCGTCGGCGCCTGCTTCTCGGGCGCGGCGAACTCGGTGCGCGAGCTGATCAAGGAACGGGTGATCTACGAACGGGAACGCGCCACGGGCCTGTCCCGCTCCGCGTACCTGGTCTCCAAGGTCTTCGTGCTGGGCCTGATCAGCGCCCTGCAGGGCGTCATCATCTGCGCCATCGGGCTGTCGGTGCGCAAGCTCCCCGAGGAGGGCCTGATCGTCAAGGGCTTCCCAGCCGCGGAGATCACCCTGGTGGTCATCGCCCTGGGCTTCACCTCGATGATGTTCGGCCTGGTCATCTCCTCGCTGGTGAAGACCGCCGAGAAGACCATGCCCCTGCTGGTGATGTTCGCGATCGTCCAGGTCGTCTTCACCGGCGTCCTGTTCCAGATCTTCGGCACCGTCGGCCTGGAGCAGGTCGCCTGGCTGATGCCCTCCCGCTGGGCCGTCGGCGCCGCCGGTGCCACCCTCGACCTCGGCCGGCTCATGCCGCCGTGGGACCAGGCCAAGCCCGACAACGTGGACCCGCTGTGGGAGCACTCGGCGAGCCAGTGGGGCTTCGACATGGCGATCCTGCTCGGCATCGCCCTCGTCTGCGGCATCCTCGTCCTGAGGCTGCTGCGCCGCCACGAGCCGGAGGTCATGCGCAAGTAGCGGCCCCCGCGTACGGATGCGGAAGGCGGCGGCTCCCCGGGGAGGGGAACCGCCGCCTTCCGCATGTCCGTACGGTCCGCGCCCGCCGGCTCAGTACCAGTGGTTGGCCTGCCAGAACGACCAGGCGCCGCAGGGGCTGCCGTAACGCCCGTTCATGTAGTCCAGGCCCCACTTGATCTGCGTGGCCGGGTTGGTGCGCCAGTCCGCGCCCGCGGAGGCCATCTTGGAGCCCGGCAGCGCCTGGACCAGGCCGTACGCCCCGGAGGAGGGGTTGACCGCGTACGGGTTCCAGGTGCTCTCGTGCATCACGATGTTGGCGAAGCACTGGAACTGGGCCGCGTCGCCGATGATCTGCTGCGCCATCTGCTGCGGGCTGCCGGACGGGGCCGCCGGGGCGGCCGCGCGCGGTGCCGGACGCGAGGTCTCGTGCCGCTGCTGCGGGACGAGGGCCTTGCGCTCGTGGCTGCGGTTGGCGGCCTGCTGCTCCTGCAGGCGTGCGTGGGCCCGGTGCGCCTCGTGCGCGGCCTGGCGGGCGCGCTCCTCGGCGTGGCGCTTGCGCACCGCGGCCTGGTGCGCGACGTGGGCGGCGTGCTGCCTGGCGAGCGCCTTGCGGTGCGCCACGTGCGCGACGTGCGACGCGTGCTGCTTGGCGGCGGCGGACCGTGCCTGTCCGGCGACCGCCTCCGGTGCCTTGCCGGAGGCCTGCGCCGTCCCGCTGGTCCCGGTCACACCGGTGATGGCCAGGACACCCACACCGGCCGCGGCGAGGCCGGCGGCGGAGAACTTGTGGGTCTTGGTCAGGCGGTCGAACTTCGGGATCGTCGGGAGCTGCATGGGGGAGTGACCTCTTCCATTCGGCTGCGCCCCACTCCGCCCTCGGGCAAGGAGAGGCGCCGCGTGTCGAACGCGGCGCGGAGCGACCCGAGCATTCTTAGCCCCGGGAAATTCCCCGACCAAACCCGTCCATTACTACCCGAAGTCGTAGCGGCCGGACCGACCGGGTAGGCACATCCCGCACTTCCGGCCGATCCGGCCGCCCCGCCTCCTACTAGGCGTCCTCGTACGTGACGTACGCCCTATGTGCCGCCTCACAGGCGCGTCGCGCACCGCGACCGCGGGGCGACTGCGGGTGCACCGGGCGGGGCCGTCAGGGCAGCAACAGGTTCACGTCCCCGAACTCGTGCCAGAGGTAACCGGCCCCCACCGCAGCGGCGTAGACCCGTTCCAGCAGCTCGCGCCCGGCCACCGCCTCCAGCATCAGCAGATGCGACGCCGCGGGGTCGTGCAGCCCGGTGAGGAGGCCGTCCACCGCCCGTACGCCCCGCTCCGGGGTGACCACCAGGTCCGTCCAGCCGCCCGCCGCCGCCGCGACCCGCCCCCGCCCGTCGGCCGCCGTCTCCAGGGCGCGCACCGCGGTGGTGCCCACCGCCACCACCCGGCCGCCGCCCGCCCGGGCGGCGTTCACCAGCCAGGCGGTGCTCTCCGGCACCGAGAAGCGCTCCGGGTAGGGCGGCTCGTGCGCCTCGCCCGAGGACACCCCGGTGTGCAGCACCACCGGAGCGATCTGCACGCCCCGGCTCACCAGCGCCGTGACCAGCCCGGCCGTGAAGGGGCGCGCCGCGCTCGGCATCTCCGCCGAGCCGAGGCCGTCGGCCGACGGGACCGAGAACACCGTCTGGTACGCCGCCAGCGGCTGGTCCCGCCGGGTGTACGCGTACCGGATCGGCCGCCCCTGCCGGTGCAGGAACGCCATCGCGTCCGCCACCGACGCCCGCGCCACCCACAGCCGCTCCCCGCAGGGGCTCAGCGGCTCCTGCAGCATCAGCCGCTCACCCTCGGGCAGCGCCACCGCCACCCCCGCCGGGCCGCCCGTCCGCGGCCGGGTCGTGCCCCGTCCGTCGGGCGTGCGCAACTCCACCACCCAGCGCCCGTCGTCCAGCAGCCCCGAGAAGTGCACCACCACCGGGGACTCCCCGAGCGCCGCGTCCACCGCCGCCGGCAGGGTCCGCGAGGTGTTCACCACCAGTACGTCCCCGGCCCGCAGCAGCCCCGGCAGGTCACCGAAGGCGTGGTGCGCGACCTCGCCCCGGGCCCGCCTGCCCACCAGCATCCGCACCCCGTCGCGGCCCGACGCCCCGTCGGCACGCTGCTCCACCGGGACCCGCGCCGCCAGCTCCTCCGGCACCCTCAGCGCGCCCAGCGCGGTCACCGCCCGGCCTCCAGCAGCGCCGGGGCCGTGTAGCGGCCACCGGCCGCGCCCGTGTCGAGCAGCCCGAGCACGGCCGGCACCACCGACTCGGGGGCCGGGCGCCCGTCCGCGTCCGGATCGTCGGGCACCGCCGCCGCGTAGAGCTCGGTCCTCATGTCGCCCGGGTCCAGCCACCACACCCGCAGCTCCGGCTCCTCCACCGCCAGCACCGCCGACAGCTGCTCAAGCGCCGCCTTGCTCGCGCCGTACCCTCCCCACGTGGGGTACGCCTCGACGGCGGCGTCCGAGCTGATGTTGAGCACCGCCCCTCGCCGCCGGCGCAGCAGCGGCAGCCCCTCCTGCACGAGGCCCAGCGCGGCCACCACATTGGTCTCCAGCGCCGCCCGCAACCCCTCCAGCGGCTGCTCGGACAACGGCCGCAGCGGCTCGGCGCCCAGTGCGCTCGCGTTGTTCACCAGCAGGTCGAGCCCGCCGAAATCCCAGGCCGCCGAGACCAGTTCCACCCGGTGCCGCGGGTCGGTGACGTCGCCCGGCAGCGCGGCCACCCGCGTCCGGCCCGCCAGCTCCCCCTCCGCCCGCTTCAGCGCCTCGTCGGACCGCGCGTCGATCACCAGGTCCCAGCCCCGCTCCGCGAGCGCTCCGGCGAGGGCCCGTCCCAGCCCCCGCGACGCTCCCGTGATGATTGCCACCGGCATGACGTGTCCTCCCACCGGCCGCCCGGTCCGTCGCCCGGCGGCTGCCCCCCACCGTAGGAACGGCCCCGTCCCGGCCACCTCGGCCGCCCGCAGCACCGGGGCAGGGAACTTCGCCCTAGGTCCACGGACCGGTGGCGCTCGGTCACCAGGCCGATCCCACCGGCCGCGACCCGCCGGTACGGTGAGGTCATGTCCAGCCGATCGTCCCGACGCGGCATCGAGGCGGTGAGCGCGGCCGTCCTCGCGATGAGCCGGCACCTGGAAGTGCGCGAGGTCCTGCAGACCATCGTCTCGTCCGCCCGCGAACTGCTCGACGCCGAGTACGCGGCGCTGGGCGTGCCGGACGACCACGGCGGCTTCGCCCAGTTCGTCGTGGACGGCGTCAGCGACGAGCAATGGAAGGCGATCGGCCCGCTGCCCCGGCAGCACGGCATCCTCGCCGCGATGCTCCACGAGGCCACCCCGCAGCGCCTGCGGGACGTGAAGGGCGACCCCCGCTTCGGAGGCTGGCCGTCCGCCCACCCCGACATGTCCGACTTCCTCGGCATGCCGGTGGTCGACGGCGACGAGATCCTGGGCGCCCTCTTCCTCGCCAACAAGCGCTGCGCCACCCGCCCGCCGGAGGACGGCCGCGGCTTCACCGAGGAGGACGAGGAGCTGCTGCGCACCCTGGCCGCGCACGCCGCGATCGCCCTCACCAACGCCCGCCTGTACGAGCGCAGCCGCGAGCTGACGCTCGCCGGGGAGCGGGCCCGCATCGCCCACGAACTGCACGACGCCGTCTCGCAGAAGCTGTTCTCGCTGCGGCTGACCGCACAGGCCGCCTCCGCCCTGGTGTCCCGCGACCCGGAGCGCGCCCGCGAGGAGTTGCGGCAGGTCGCCACGCTCGCCGCCGAGGCCGCCGACGAACTGCGCGCGGTCGTGGTAGAGCTGCGCCCCGCCGCCCTGGACGAGGACGGCCTGCTGGCCACCTTGCGCACGCAGGTCGACGTCCTGGACCGGGCGCACTCGTCGCGGATCTCCTTCAGCCACCGCCAGGTCCGCGCCCTGCCCGCCGCCCAGGAGGAAGCGCTGCTGCGGGTCGCCCAGGAGGCCCTGCACAACGCGCTGCGCCACGCGGACGCCGCCTCGGTGACCGTGCGACTGGAGGGCCGGGGCAGGGGAGCGGTGCTCACGGTGCGGGACGACGGGCGGGGCTTCGACCCGTCCGCGGTGCGCCGGGCCGGCCGCCACCTGGGCCTGGTCTCCATGCGGGACCGGGCCGACGGGGTGGGCGGCGGACTGACGGTGGACTCGGCGCCCGGCAGGGGCACCGTGATCGAGATGGAGGTGCCCGGTGGCTGACGGCCCCATTCGCGTCCTGCTGGTCGACGACCACCAGGTGGTCCGGCGCGGCCTGCGGACCTTCCTGGAGGTGCAGCCCGACATCGAGGTGGTGGGCGAGGCCGGGGACGGCGAGGAGGGCGTGCAGCGCGCCGGGGAACTCGCGCCCGACGTGATCCTGATGGACGTCCGGATGCCGGGCGTGGACGGCATCGAGGCCCTGCGCCTGCTGCGCGACAGCGGCAGCAAGGCCCGCGTCCTGGTCGTCACCAGCTTCACCGAGCAGCGCACCGTCGTCCCGGCGCTGCGCGCGGGCGCGGCCGGCTACGTCTACAAGGACGTGGACCCGGACGCGCTGGCCGGCGCCATCCGCTCGGTCCACGCCGGCCACGTGCTGCTGCAGTCGGAGGTCGCCGACGCCCTGCTCTCCCAGGAGGACACCGGTCCCGGTCAGGGCCGCGGGGGCACCCTCACCGACCGGGAGCGCGAGGTGCTGTCGTTGATCGCGGAGGGCCGCTCCAACCGGGAGATCGCCCGCGCCCTGGTGCTGTCGGAGAAGACCGTCAAGACCCACGTGTCGAACATCCTGATGAAGCTGGACCTCTCCGACCGCACCCAGGCCGCCCTGTGGGCGGTGCGGCACGGGATCGGCGGCTGATCCGGCGCACCCGAGGGGCGTCCGACGCCACGGAAGCCGGGGCACGTAGCGGTAGGACAAGCGGATCGTCGCCATCCGGAGTGAGATTCATACCGTCGGGTGTATGTCCCCCGGATGGCGCAACCTGGCCGGGCGTGGGCCGTTCTCCATGGCGTGCTGCGGCGCCTGCCGCGGCACCCATGCAAGGAGGGTCAAGAACGTGAAGAACCTGCACAAGGCCGCCGCCGTTGCCATGGTCGCCGGGAGCCTCGCCATGGTCGGCGCGGGTGCCGCCTCCGCCCACAGCGGTGGCGCCCAGGCCCACGGTGGCGCGAAGAACAGCCCCGGCGTGGTCTCCGGCAACGTGATCCAGGTGCCGGTGCACGTTCCGGTGAACGTCTGCGGCAACACCATCAGCGTCATCGGTCTGCTCAACCCGGCCATCGGGAACGTCTGCGTCAACCGCTGACCCAGGACGTCAACCCCACGGCACGGCCGTGACCACCGGCCCCGGAGCGCTCCGCCGCCCCGGGGCCGGTCCGTTGGTGCGGCTCAAGGCGTCCGCGCGTACGCCGCGCGCACACGCCGGTGCGACACGCAGATTCCGCCGTACGGAGGTTTCCGGTGCCCTCCCCGTGTCAACGCCCCGGGCTCCGCGTTCCTCACAGTGCGGCTCCTCGAACCGGGCCGTGCCATCACAGGAGGAACAGTTTCATGAACAGCGCCAAGAAGGCCGCCCTGATCATCGCCGCCGCCGGTGCGGCCGCCGCCGGTTCGGCCGGTACCGCGCTCGCCGAATCCCACGCGGGTGCCGTGGCCGCCGGCTCGCCCGGTGTGCTCTCCGGCAACGTGATCCAGGTTCCGGTGAACATCCCGATCAACCTCTGCGGCAACACCATCGACGCGGTCGGCATCCTGAACCCCGCGATCGGCAACGTCTGCTTCAACCACTGACGTGCCCTGAAGGCCCCGCGGACAGCGTCGTCCGCGGGGCCTTCCACCGTTCCCGGCCGGCCTCAGCCCCGGCGTCGCTCGGCCTCCTCGACGTACGCGTTGTACGCCGCCACCTGCGCCCGCCGCGCCGTACGCTCCACCGGCCGCAGCAGCTCCGCGCGGGCGGCGATCTCCGAGGCGCTGACGGCCGCCCCGTGCCCGGACCGGGCCCCGGTCGCGATCCCGACCAGCGTGCCCACCCGCTGGGCCAGTTCCAGCACCCGTACCGCCCGCGGCGGATACCCCGGCGCGAGCACCTCGCGGCCGCGCGCCGCCCGCGCCCGGTACGCCTCCAGAGCCGCCTGTGCCGCCGGGCCCGCGCCGGCCACGTCCAGCCGCGCCAGCGCCTCCGTGGCGTCCCGCAGCGCCTCCGCGAGCTCCCGTTCCGCCTCGCCCAGCGAGGGCACGTCCGCCGGCGGAGCGTCCCGCACCTGCAGGCACTGCCACTCGACCGACACGTGCACGTCGCCCTGCGGGCCCGCCTCCGTGACCTCCGGCACCAGGCCGATGGCCGGTCCGCCGACGGTGATGACCGCTTCGCCCGCCGCCAGCGCCCGCGCGTTGAACTCCGGCGGCCCGCTGAGCCCGAGCGGGTGCCCGGGCACCGGGAGCGCTATCCGCAGCCCGGACACGCCGAGCGCGCGCAGCCGCCCCAGCCCCAGCGTCAGCCCCACCGGGCCGGCCTCCCCGGGGAGGCCCGAGATCCGGTGGACCGAATCGTCGGCGATCACTTCCTGAGCGGCGTCATCCGGCGCGGCAAGTCCGGCAATCAGGGCATTTCCCCAAGCCGCCAGCCGTCCTGAGCGAGGTTCGTCGAGCATCCCCCCAGCCTAAGGACTGGGGCGGCCCGGGCGTGGCGTAGATTTCCTGGGGGCGGCGCCTACAGGTGCTCGCAACGGCAGACATGCGATCGGGAAGTGGGAGACAACACGCTCATGAGCGATGTTCTGGAGCTGGTGGACGTATCCGTGGTCCGAGACGGCCGGGCTCTGGTGGACCAGGTCTCCTGGTCGGTCGCCGAGGGCGAGCGCTGGGTCATCCTCGGTCCCAACGGCGCCGGCAAGACGACCCTGCTGAACATCGCCTCCAGCTACCTCTTCCCGACCTCCGGCACCGTCCAGATCCTCGGCGAGAAGATGGGCGGCGTCGACGTCTTCGAACTGCGCCCCCGCATCGGCATCGCGGGCGTCGCCCTGGCCGAGAAGCTGCCGCGCAGGCAGACCGTCCTGGAGACCGTGCTCACCGCCGCGTACGGCATGACCGCGCACTGGCAGGAGAGCTACGAGCAGGTCGACGAGGACCGCGCCCGCGCCTTCCTGGACCGGCTCGGCATGAGCGACTACCTCGACCGCAAGTTCGGCACCCTCTCCGAGGGCGAGCGCAAGCGCACCCTCATCGCGCGCGCCATGATGACCGACCCCGAGCTCCTGCTGCTCGACGAGCCCGCCGCCGGCCTCGACCTCGGCGGCCGCGAGGACCTCGTCCGCCGTCTCGGCCGGCTCGCCCGCGACCCGATCGCGCCCTCCATGGTCATGGTCACCCACCACGTCGAGGAGATCGCCCCGGGCTTCACCCACGTCCTGATGATCCGTCAGGGCAAGGTCGTCGCCGCCGGTCCCATGGAGACCGAACTCAGCTCCCGCAACCTCTCCCTGTGCTTCGGCCTCCCGCTCGTCGTCGAGCGCCGCGGCGACCGCTGGACGGCCAACGGGCTGCCCCTGAAGTGACCCCCTGAGGCCCCCCGCGCACGAAGCCCCGCGCCGAAAGCCTTTGGGAGAGCCGTCGCACCCTGTCACAGATCCACTGCGGACCCCTACGATGGGCCTGTGGACGACTGGTTGTGGTGGCTGATCGCCGCCGTGGGGCTGGGTATTCCGCTCGTGGTGACCGCGATGCCCGAGTTCGGGATGTTCGCGGTCGGAGCCGTCGCCGCCGCGATCGCGGCAGGCCTCGGCCTGGGTATCACTCCGCAGGTACTGATCTTCGTCATCGTCTCGGTCGCGGGCATCGCCGTCGTACGCCCGCTGGCCAACCGGAGCCGCTCGCAACGCCCGGAGCTGCGCAGCGGCATCGACGCGCTCAAGGGCCGCCAGGCCGTCGTCCTGGAACGGGTCGACGGGCACGGCGGCCGGATCAAGCTCAACGGGGAGGTCTGGTCGGCCCGTTCCCTCGAGACGGGACGGGCCTTCGAGCCCGGTGAGAGCGTGGACGTCGTCGAGATCGAGGGCGCGACGGCCGTCGTGATGTGATCCTGCCCGCCCCCGCACCCCGAGACGGCACGGGAATTCGCCGAACCCGGCCCGCCTCCCCGCGGGGTCTGCCAGACTTGATCATGTCTTCGTACAGGTAGCCACAGGCAATCGGCGTGGGAGTGGACGTGCAGCCGATCATCATCGTCCTGATCATCCTGGTGGTGCTCGTCTTCATCGCGCTCATCAAGACGGTCCAGGTCATCCCGCAGGCCAGCGCGGCGATCGTCGAACGCTTCGGTCGCTACACCAGGACCCTGAGCGCGGGCCTCAACATCGTGGTGCCGTTCATCGACACCATCCGCAACCGCATCGACCTGCGCGAGCAGGTCGTGCCGTTCCCGCCGCAGCCGGTGATCACCCAGGACAACCTGGTCGTCAACATCGACACGGTCATCTACTACCAGGTCACCGACGCGCGGGCGGCCACCTACGAGGTCGCCAGCTACATCCAGGCGATCGAGCAGCTCACCGTCACCACGCTCCGCAACATCATCGGCGGCATGGACCTGGAGCGGACCCTGACCTCCCGCGAGGAGATCAACGCTGCACTGCGCGGCGTCCTCGACGAGGCCACCGGCAAGTGGGGCATCCGCGTCAACCGCGTCGAACTCAAGGCCATCGAGCCGCCCACCTCCATCCAGGACTCGATGGAGAAGCAGATGCGCGCCGACCGCGACAAGCGCGCCGCCATCCTCACCGCCGAGGGCATCCGGCAGTCCCAGATCCTCACCGCCGAGGGCGAGAAGCAGTCCGCGATCCTGCGCGCCGAGGGCGAGGCCAAGGCCGCCGCCCTCAAGGCCGAGGGCGAGGCCCAGGCCATCCGCACGGTCTTCGAGTCCATCCACGAGGGCGACCCCGACCAGAAGCTCCTCGCCTACCAGTACCTGCAGATGCTCCCCAAGATCGCCGAGGGCGAGTCCAACAAGCTCTGGATCATCCCCAGCGAACTCAACGACGCCCTCAAGGGCCTCGGCGGCATCGTCAACCTCCCCGGCGCCCCCGGCAGCGGCCCGGGCAACGGCGAGGGCGGCACCCGTCGCGAGACCCCCCGGCTCGACAAGGACTGAGCAGTGCGGCCGCCGCCGCGAACGCGTATGACATGATCCGTGCGCTCCGGCTCCCCCCGGTCCCGTCGGGGGGAGGGGAGCCGCACCGACCATGGAGACGCCTATGACCTACTGGGAAGCCCTGGCCGTGTTCGCGGCCGGAATCGGGGCCGGCACCATCAACACCGTCGTCGGCTCCGGCACGCTCATCACCTTCCCCGTCCTGCTCGCCGTCGGCCTGCCGCCCGTCACCGCCAACGTGTCCAACACCCTCGGCCTCGTCCCCGGTTCCCTCAGCGGTGCCATCGGCTACCGGCGCGAACTCGCCGGACAGCGCGACCGCCTGCTGCGGCTCGGCGCCGCCGCCCTCGTCGGCGGACTCACCGGGGCCGTCCTGCTGCTGGCGCTGCCCTCCCAGGCCTTCGACACCATCGTGCCGATCCTGATCGCGGTGGCCCTCGTCCTCGTCGTCGTCCAGCCCCGGCTCTCCCGCGTGCTCCAGGCCCGCCGGGCCGGCAACGGCACGCACGCCCCCGAGCACGGCGGCCCGCTCCTCCTCGGCGGCCTCCTCCTCGCCAGCATGTACGGCGGCTACTTCGGCGCCGCCCAGGGAGTCATCTACCTCTCCCTGATGGGCGTCCTCCTCGAGGAGTCCTGGCAGCGGATCAACGCCGTGAAGAACGTCCTCGCGCTGATCGTCAACGGCGTCGCCGCGGCGTTCTTCCTCTTCGTCGCCGACTTCGACTGGACCGCCGTCGCGCTCATCGCCGTCGGGGCGGCGCTCGGCGGCGTCCTCGGCGCCCGCATCGGCCGCCGCCTGCCGCCCGTCGCCCTGCGCGGCGTCATCGTCGTCGTGGGCCTCGTGGCGATCGCCCAGCTCCTGCTGAAGTAGCCGGGCGACCGCCTCGGGGCTCAGGACTCAGGCCGGCAGCGCGAGCCAGCCGGGGGCGTCCTCACGGTCCTTCAGACCCAGGGCCAGCAGCAGCGCGTCCGCCGGGGTCGGCTCGAACGGCTGGGTCAGCAGCCGCATCCCCGCCTGCTCCGGCGTACGGTCCGCCTTGCGGTGGTTGTCCTCCGCGCACGACGCCACGGTGTTCAGCCAGGTGTCCCCACCACCGCGCGACCGCGGCTGCACGTGGTCCACGGTCGTCGCCCTCCGGCCGCAGTACGCGCACCGGTGCCGGTCCCTGACCAGCACACCCCGCCGCGACCACGCCGCCCGTTGTCGGAAGGGCACCCTCACGTACCTGCAGAGCCTGATCACCTGCGGTACGGGTACCTCCACCGCCGCCGCGCGGATCCGCAGCCCGGGATGAGCCTGCTCGACCACGGCCTTGTCCTGCATGACCAGCACCACCGCACGCCGCAGCGACACGGTCGACAGCGGCTCGAAGCTCGCGTTCAGCACCAGCGTCTCACGCACGTCGCCCACCCCTCGGGTCCATCCCCGCCCCGCGGCGAGGTGGCTCCACTGTGACCGGGCTATACCCGCGCGGACAACGCAATTTCCGCACGTGAAAGCGAACAGGAGGAAACGGGGAACGAAACGGCGGCCCCGGCCGCCGGCCACTCCGGGCGCCCGCCCCCGTGGGGTCCGGGGCGCCCGGAGCGCGGCGATCGGCGTGGACGCCCGGGCGCATGACCGGGCTCCGGCGGACGGCAGGCAGGTCGCGCGGCGAGAGCCGCACAGCGCAACGCCCCGCCGCCCCCGCCACTGCGGTGCCGACCCCCGGTGACGGTCAGGTCACCAGGCAGACACCACAGTGCGATGCGGGAGCGCCGGGGCGCAACGGAATTTGGGACCCCCGGCCCTCGGCCGGGGGCGCCACGACTACTGCGGGTTCTCGTACTCGCCGATCAGGTTGGCGCGCGCGATCGCGTGGAACCGCAGGTTGAAGCCGACGACGGCGGGAGACACGTCCCCGTCCGGCCCCAGCTTCTCCTGGTCCACCGCGTATACGGTGAACACGTAACGGTGCGGTCCGTCCCCGGGCGGCGGCGCGGCGCCGCCGAAGTCCTTGCTCCCGTAGTCGTTGCGCACGTGCACCGCACCCTCGGGCAGCCCCTTGAAGCCGTCACTGCCGGCACCCGCGGGCAGCTCCGTCACCGACACCGGGATGTCGAAGAGCACCCAGTGCCAGAAACCGCTGCCCGTGGGCGCGTCGGGGTCGTAGCACGTGACGGCGAAGCTCCCGGTCCCCTCGGGGAACCCCTCCCACCGCAGGTGTGGCGAGACGTTGCCCTTGGCGTAGACCTGGGAGTCCTTCAGCGTGCCGCCCGGCTCGATGTCGTCGCTCACCACCGTGAACGACGGCACCTGGGGATGGAAATCGTGGGGGAGCGGCCGCCGCTTCTGCTCGGTCACCTCGGTACCTCCTGCTGATCGCGAAACGCGCTTCCGCCCGCCGATCCTAGAACCAGTTGCGCTTCCCGCCGACCTCGGCCAGCCACTGGTTGAGGTAACCCGCCCAGTCGGTCGCGTGGAAGTTGTTCAGGTCCACGGTGAAGGAGCGGAAGGCGTCGCTGCCCTCGCTGAACAGGCCCGGCTTCTTGTCCATCTCCAGGATGACGTCCATCTCGTGGCCGTCGGCGACGAAGCTCAGCTCCACCTGGTTCAGCCCGCGGTACTGCTGCGGCGCGAAGAACTCGATCTCCTGGTAGAACGGCAGCCGCTGCCGCGTGCCGCGGATGTGGCCGCGCTCCAGGTCCGCGTTCTTGAAGCCGAAGCCCAGCTGGCCGAACGCGTCGAGGATCGCCTGCTGCGCCGGCACCGGGTGCACGTTGATCGGGTCGAGGTCACCGGAGTCCACCGCACGGGCGATCGCCAGCTCCGTCGTCACCCCGACGTTCATCCCGGTCAGGTGACGCCCCAGGAAGGTCGTGATCGGGGTCTCCCACGGGATCTCCAGCCCGAACGGCACCACGTGCACCGCACCCGGCTGCACCTCGAACGCCCCGCCCAGCTGCTGCCGGTGGAACTCGACGTCCTGCTTGTACTCCGCGTCCTGGCCCTCGACCTCGACGCGGGCCTGCAGGCCCACCGACAGTCCCTCGATCCGCTGCGGCACCGAGCCGCCCTGGATCCGCACCTCGCCCTGGACGACCCCGCCCGGGACGACGTTCGGCTCGTTGAGCACCGTCTCGACCGACGCGCCACCGGCGCCCAAGCTCGCAAGCAGCTTCTTGAAGCCCACGATGTCCCTCTCCCTTGACTGGCGGTTGCCTCGGTCATTACGAACGCGGCCCCACCCCGAACGGTTCCATTACTCTCGTACCGCATGATCCCCCCTCCTGAAAGCACCCCGCTCCCCAGGTCCTTCTTCGACCGGCCGGTGCTGGAGGTGGCCCCCGACCTCCTGGGGCGGACCCTCGTACGCAGGACGGACGATGGCCCCGTGGCGCTCCGGCTGACCGAGGTCGGGGCCTACGCCGGCCCCGTCGACCCGGGCTCCCACGCCTACCGCGGGCGCACCGACCGCAACGCGGTCATGTTCGGCCCCCCAGGGCACGCGTACGTCTACTTCACCTACGGCATGTCAAGGCGGTCAGCATGAACGTCATGGATCTTGCTCACCCCGCTGAAGAAGTCGCCCCCAAGCTGCTCGGTGCCATCTTCACCCACGAGACCCCCGAGGGAACCGTGAGCATCACCATCACGGAGACCGAGGCGTACTCCGGTTCGGCCGACCCTGCCTCCCACGCCTACAGAGGCAGGACACCCCGAAATGCCGTCATGTTCGGACGTGCGGGACACCTGTACGTCTACCGGTCTCACGGACTCCACTGGTGCGCCAACGTCGTCACCGGGGCAGACGGCATCGCTACAGCCGTCCTCATCCGGGCAGGCAGGGTCATCGCAGGGGAAGACCTGGCCCGCGAGCGGCGAGGGGGCAAGGTCGAGAGTCCACGTCTCGCGCGAGG
Organism: Streptomyces sp. PA03-5A; assembly: GCF_033792725.1. Classification (NCBI taxonomy): domain Bacteria; kingdom Bacillati; phylum Actinomycetota; class Actinomycetes; order Kitasatosporales; family Streptomycetaceae; genus Streptomyces; species Streptomyces sp. PA03-5A. The sequence goes on from NZ_JARAVL010000018.1 coordinate 193,918, forward strand.
CCCGGGGAACTTCTGCCAGGCGCTCGGCATCACGGCAGAGCACAACGGCACAGACCTACTGACAGGCGCCACGGTCGCGCTGTCCGAGGGCGAGCCGGTACCCGCCGCACTCATCCGGGTTGGTCCTCGGGTAGGCGTGAGCAAAGCCCACGACTGGCAGCACCGCTTCTACCTCGCGGGGGATCCAACGGTCTCGGCGTACCGACTGAGCCCGAGAGCCAAGCCGTCCGCCGGAGCCTGAGCCGCTGTGCGCCTCGCTCGCGGTTCGCCGATGGGTCGGCGCGGAGTTGGGCCCGAAGATGTGTGACCGCTCGCCAGCGTGGCGCCTGGCGCGTTCCTTGCCGGCCGAGTGACTTGGGACGGCGAACGGAGCTGGCAGACCACCGACCGAGACCTGACGGTGTCGGCCGTCTTCCGATCCGGCGGCTACGTCGGGCTGACCTGGGCCTTGCGGCCGTGGCCACAGGCCGCTGGCGGCTGGGGCGCCTCGGTGACCACCTGGCTCGAGGCCGGCGAGCAGATGACTTCCCTGGCGGCCGACGTCCGGAACTTCCTCACCGGGGAGCAGTCGTGACATCCGGCATGCGCATCACCTGGACGCTGGCGGGATCCGGGTGGGCCGACTGCACCCTTGAAGATCGCCAGACGAAAGTCGAGCTCACCGCGTCCTACATCAGCAATGCGCCCGAGGAACTCCTGACTGCGGTGGCCCGGCTCGTCGCCGGTGAGACAGAGACCCGTGCCCAGTTCGAGGCCGAGCCGACCGCCTACCGGTGGATCTTCTACCGCGAAGGCAAGGACACGTGGGTCCGCGTGCTCGAACTGCGCGACGGCAGCGACCACGACAACAAGGGAACCGAGATCTGGTCGAGTCGGCTCAGCATCCATCAGCTCGCCCGCGCCGTGATCCGCTGCTTCGACGAGGTCGCACAGACCGACGGCGAGAGCGGCTACCGAGGCAAGTGGGGTGAGCACTTCCCCCGAACCGAACTCGAAGCCCTCAGACGTCTCTGGCGCACTCACCGGCACCCCCAAGACACGTAGTCCAGGGACAGCGCACACCGCGGCGGCGACGTCATCGAGGGCGCCGAACTCGCCCGCGGGCGCCGGGTCACCTCACGACGCCCCCACGACCTAGCCCAGGGCCCCGCCCGCCTCGCCACCGCCCTCGACATCGACCGCGCCCTCAACGGTGCCGACGTCTGCACCGACGACCCCGCCGCCTCGCCCTTCCGCGTCCTGACCGGCACCCCGCCCGACCCCGCCGCCGTCCGCACCGGACCGCGCACCGGCGTCGGCGGCGACGGCGCCGCCCACCCCTGGCGCTTCTGGATCGACGGCGACCCCACCGTCAGCCCCTACCGCGCCCACTCACCCCGCCGCCGCGCCCCAGGGGGCGCAAAAGGAGTCGAGCGGAACGCGTAGTCTCGGAAAGACTCCGTACGAACAGGTACGAGGCACCGACCGACACCGAGGAGACACGAGAACCGTGACGGACATCGTCGACGAGCTGCGGTGGCGAGGGCTGATCGCCGTTTCCACCGACGAGGACGCACTGCGCAAGGCGTTCGCGGACGGCCCGGTCACGGTCTATTGCGGCTTCGACCCCACCGCCCCGAGCCTCCACCTCGGCAACCTGGTGCAGATCCTCACCATCCGCCGGCTCCAGTTGGCGGGCAACCGGCCGCTCGCCCTCGTCGGCGGCGCCACCGGCCTGATCGGCGACCCCAAGCCGACGGCCGAGCGGACGCTGAACGACGCCGACGTCGTCGCCGGCTGGGTCGAGCGGATCCGCGCCCAGATCGAGCCCTTCCTCTCCTTCGAGGGCCCGAACGCCGCCGTGATGGTCAACAACCTCGACTGGACCTCGGGCCTGTCGGCCATCGAGTTCCTGCGCGACGTGGGCAAGTACTTCCGGGTCAACAAGATGATCGCCAAGGAGGCCGTCGCCCGCCGGCTCAACTCCGAGGCAGGCATCAGCTACACGGAGTTCAGCTACCAGATCCTGCAGGGCATGGACTTCCTGGAGCTCCACCGCCGGTACGGCTGCACCATGCAGACCGGCGGCAGCGACCAGTGGGGCAACCTGACGGCCGGCATCGACCTGATCGGGCGCGTCGAGGGCACCTCCGTGCACGCCCTCGCCACCCCGCTCATCACCAAGGCCGACGGCACGAAGTTCGGCAAGACGGAGTCCGGCACTGTCTGGCTCGACCCCGAGATGACCACGCCGTACGCCTTCTACCAGTTCTGGCTGAACGCCGACGACCGCGACGTCTCCACGTTCCTGCGCATCTTCAGCTTCAGGACGCAGGAGGAGATCGAGGAACTGGAGCGGCTCACCGAGGAGCGCCCGCAGGCCCGCGCGGCCCAGCGCGCCCTCGCCGAGGAGCTCACCACGCTCGTCCACGGCGCCGGGCAGTGCGCCGCGGTCATCGCCGCGTCCAAGGCACTTTTCGGCCAGGGCGAACTCACCGGACTCGACGAGCGGACCCTCGCCGCGGCGCTCGGCGAACTGCCGCACGCCAAGGTCGCCGAGCTCGCCTCCGTCGCCGACCTCTTCGCCGAGGTCGGCCTCGTGGCCAGCAAGTCCGCGGCCCGCCGCACCATCAAGGAGGGCGGCGCGTACGTGAACAACGTCAAGATCGGCGACGAGGACGCGACCCCCGAGGCCGCCGACCTGCTGCACGGCCGCTGGCTCGTGCTGCGGCGCGGCAAGAAGAGCCTGGCGGCCGTCGAGATCGCCGGCGACTGACGTCGGCTGGTTATCCACGTTTGAGCGGCGGCGGAGCTTGACTCCGCCGCCGCACGTGCGTAACGTAGCCCGAGCCGCTTGAGACGGTGCGCCCGGTTCGTCCGGATCCTCCGATCGGCGGTCACTCACCACGACGACAACAACCCCGAGATTCGGGTGCACTTGCGTGCTCTCGAATTCTATTGGCGTGGAATCGTACGGCGAGTGGGGGACGAATTCGCATGACGCGAAGGAATCCGCTAACGTAGTGAATGTCGCCGAGGCGGAAACGCCGAAAGCGAAACCCCCTCCAGAGGGTGGCAGAGAAGGAAATCGGATCTGCTAAGCTGGAGACAACGAAGGGAAAGCCCGGAGGGGCCGGTGAAACGGTCTCGAAGGAAGCTTCCGTTCCTTGAGAACTCAACAGCGTGCCAAAAGTCAACGCCAGATA
>NZ_JARAVL010000094.1:0-680 GCF_033792725.1 Streptomyces sp. PA03-5A
GCGACGTTGACTCGGTGGGCCAGGCGCCGGACGTCTTCGCAGGCCCTGGCCCTGCGGTGTCGAATCGTGCTGGAGTGCGCGAGCGGGGCGTCGAACAAGGACGTGGCTGCCCGGCTGGATGTGGAGGCGCATACCGTCAGCCGGTGGCGGGGTCGGTTCGTCCGTGACCGGCTGGAGGGGCTGACCGACGAGCCTCGCCCTGGTGCCCCGCGGAAGATCACCGATGAGCAGGTCGAAGAAGTGATCGTCAAGACGCTGGAGACCACCCCGAAGAACGCCACGCACTGGTCGACGAGGTCGATGGCCGCCGAGGCGGGCCTGTCGCAGTCGGCCGTCTCCCGGATCTGGCGGACCTTCGGCCTCAAGCCGCACCTGGTGGACACCTTCAAGCTGTCCAAGGACCCGCAGTTCATCGAGAAGGTCCGTGACGTGGTCGGGTTGTATCTGGCGCCGCCCGAGCACGCGCTGGTGCTGTGCGTGGACGAGAAGACCCAGATCCAGGCCCTGGACCGGTCCGCGCCGGTGCTGCCGATGATGCCGGGGATGCCCGAGCGCCGCACCCACGACTACGCGCGGGGAGGGGTCACCACGCTGTTCGCCGCGCTGAACACCGCCACCGGTGAGGTGATCGGGCAGATCCACCGCCGGCACCGGGCGGTGGAGTTCAAGAAGTTCCTCGC
>NZ_JARAVL010000019.1:0-193480 GCF_033792725.1 Streptomyces sp. PA03-5A
CATCAGGGACAAGATCATCGGACACTCCGCAGACCCTGCCGATGAAGATCATTGACTGCCAGCCGACACGCCGATCTCATTCTGAAACGATCAGTAAGGAGGCCCCGGAGAACGATCCCTTCCTGATGGCGAAGATCAACTGGTAAGGGCCCCGGAGGCACCCTTCGCCTGCCACAGGTCGCGGAGCAGGGCGATCTCGGCCATGTGGTGGATGAGTTCCAGGTTGCCGCCCGCGAGCACGGCGACGAACGGCTCGTCGGGGTCGGAGCCGTACGGGTACTGCGAGAAACCGATCGTGTCGAGTTGCTCGTCGGTGACGGTGGCGACACTCTCGCGCCAGCGGTCGATCACCGCCCAGAACCGCTGGAGCGCCACGGCTGCGGAGGGCGTGAAGTCGACGAGCAGCTTGGGCTCGTGCCGCCGTTCGCCGAAGGTCCACTCCCATCCGCCCGCGAAACAGAAGTGCAGGTGCCCCAGGCGCCACGCGATGGTCGTGAACGGTACTCGGTCGGGCTCCGGCGGGCCGGTGTGGGCCAGGACCTGCGCGACCCGTTCGACGCTCACGCTCCAGTCCTCGGCGATCTTGTCGACGGTCATGCCGCCCGCGGCCTGCCGGGCCACCTCCGCGTACTCGCTCGCCGGGATGTCCGGGGCACCCAGGTCGAGCACCCACTCCCCCGGACCGAACGCCCTGGGCGTCGTCGCCTCACACCGCCGACGGACCGACCAGCAACCGGGCACCGGTTCCCACAGGTACTCCTCGTCACCGAGCCCCTCGAGCCGTACCTGGGCCATCTCCCGGGCGTGGTCGAACTGGTCGAGCAGCAAGCCCAGTCGGCCGGTCCGCGCGCCCTCTGTCGCCATGTGTCCGGCTCCCTCCGCGGTCGCGTTCCCTCGCTGCTCACAGGCGAAGCTAACGGCTCACCTCACGGGACGCGACCGATTTCCCGGCCCGCGTCCTCAGCGCTCGGCGCACGGCGCACGGCGCACGGCGCTCAGATGCGGACACCGAACTGGAACGGCATGTTGTTGATGGACTCGTAGCGCACGAGCGTGCCGGTGCGCGGCGCGTGCAGGACCATGCCGTTGCCCGCGTAGAGGCCGACGTGGTGCAGGTCGCCGTAGAACAGGACGAGGTCGCCGGGCGCGAGCTGGCTCATCGACAGGCGCGTGCCCGCGTTGGCCTGCAACTGGGAAGGCCGCGGTATGTGTGCGCCGGCCTGGGCGTAGGCCCAGGAGGTGAGGCCGGAACAGTCGAAGGCATTGGGACCGGACGCGCCGTAGACGTACGGCAGGTTGAGCCTGGTCTTGGCCGCGGCGAGGGCGGCGGCGGCGAGCGAGGAGGCCGGCGGGACGTTGCCCAGGTCGACGCGGTCGTTGGAGCGGTTGGCCCGGTTCTCCGCGGCGGTGAGGGACGCACGCTGGGCGGAGGTCAGCGAGTTGAGGAGCTTCTGCGCCTCGGCCAGCTTCGCCTGGACTTCCTTCTTCTTCTTGCCCAGTTCGGTGCGGGTCTCGTCGAGCTCGTTGAGCTTGCTCGCGGCCTCCGCCTTCTGCTGGTTGAGGGTGCGCTTCTTCTCCGCGATCTGCTGGAGCGCCTCGGCCTGCTTGGTGCTCAGCTGGTCGAGGGTGGACGCCTTGTCGAGGTAGGTGTCCGGGTCGGCGGAGAGGAAGAGCTGCAGCGTCGGGTCGATGCCGCCGCTGCGGTACTGGGCGCTGGCGAGGGTGCCGAGGTCGTCCTGGAGGTCGTTGAGCTCCGACTGCTCGCGGGCCACCTCGTCCTGCAGGTCCTCGACCTGCTTCTGCAGCTTCTGCTGCTTCTCCTTGGCGCCGTTGAACTTCTCGGTCGCCTGCTCGGCCTGCTCGTAGAGACCGTCGACCTTGGCCTTGACGCTCTTGACGGACGGCTTGGCCGGCTCGGCCTGGGCTGCCTGGGCGGACAGGGCGACGGCTGCGGCGGCGGTCGCGGTGAGCACGGTGACACGTGTGCGACCGGCCTGCTTGGGACGACGGTGGGACGCCACTGGCGCGAGCTCCTTCTTCCTCCGGCCGCCTGCCGCACGCGTACGGCACTGGAGAATCGGCGAGGACCTCCGCCGCCATCCCGAATGGATGACCGACCGGGCAGAGGTTCGAGTCACGACACTAATCATTGACTCGAGCCCGAATCAAACCCCTGGAGGGAAAAAGCCGTCCAGCCACTATTTCTTTACCCGCACCATCCTTCGCCACCGATGTGGCACAGGTCACACCCCGAAAAGTTGCCTCAATACCGGGCGCATTTCAGCCACATCCGCATCGACCCTGGATACGCGCCATCAATACCCCTGACGGGATTTCCCACATTCGGGCCGCCGCGAAGTACCGCCTTTCCGGCGGCCGCCGTCGGGCCGTGCAGTTGGGGGCGGTCGCCTCATCCCTGTCCGCGAAGGAGGGGGGATCCACCAAGTGAAGCCCTTGGGAAGCCTGTTGCTGTCAGCAGCGACATCTGCCGCCGTGTTCGTCACCGGGCCTACGGGACGTTCTCCGGCGGCATGGACGTACGGGAGACCTGCGAACTCGTGGCGGGCGAGCATGATGATCCCGACTACAGGGCAGCACACTTCAAGGAGTTCGCCCAGGTCTTTCCCCTGCACAACAAATGCAACGCCTCATACGACCTGGTTCCAGGATGGGTCAACGCGGCCATCCTCGTCCTGGCTCTGGCGACCGTGGTGCTTCTGGGCAAGGCCGTCGCGGGGACCGTCCACCATTTCAGGTACCGTCGACGCGCAACGGCACCCTCTGTCCCTGCCGGCAGCTGACCCTCGCCTTTGCGCACGGGGCTGTGTCAGTGCCCCGCCGCATACTGACGCCCATGCAGATGACGGAACACGCACTCGCTCAGGCATGGCAGCGGACGGTCGCGGGTTCCGACCTGCTCGACGACGCCATGCTCCCGCCGATCGGCACGTCCCCCGACCAGTACGCACGGCGCGCGGGCCATCGCGGCGGCCTCCTCCTCGTCCTGGACGAGGACGGCACGGTGCACGGCTACAACGGCCCCTACCAGGAGGTCTTCGCCACGCGGGACGTGGACCAAGTGCTGTACCACGTCGCCGAGCAAGCGGTCCGTCACCTCGCCGAGCACATCGTGGCCCACTCCCCCGGCCAGGGCGCCGTCGCCAACCTCGTCGCCGGGCAGGCGAAAATGCTGGAGGAGATCAACCCCGCCTGGGCAAGCCGATTCCGCAGCGGCGGCGTGGACGGAACGCAGGCGGCGCGCCCGTGCGGACGCGACCCGCTGGAAGGCCTCGCCTGGATCGCCCGCACCTGGCGGGATCAGGACCCGTACACCAACCTCGTCTTTTTCCGCGGTGACGGCGTCAGCGCCGAGGAGATCGCGCTGCTGTACGGAGCCGACCCGGAACATGTAGCCGCCGGGGCACGTCTGTCAGACCTGCACCGCATCGATGGCCACGACCGCGGCCACTGGGACACCGCCTGGACGTCCTGCTGCTTCGGGCAGGCGGGCGACTGGGCGTTCCTGATGTACCACGAGACGCCGCCCGGCATCCGGGCAGGCGCAGCGGAGCTCTCCCGGCTCGGCGTCACCGAGACGGTGTGCCTGAGCGCCTGCTCCGCGAAGGCCATCTACACCTTCGACTACACGCGCGACGGCGCCCGTGTCGACGACGACTGGGGCGTGCTGGAACTGATCGGGTACCACCGGGGCCAGGCCCCCTACTACCGGGGCGGCCGGCTCGACTTCCTCAACCAGGCCATACGCCGTGCCGAGCTGGACCACCCCGAGCTGACCGACGCGTTCGAACTGTACTTCCACGCCCTGGACGACGCGCTGGGTCTGCGACTTCCCCAACGGGACATCGAGGAGGGAACGGTCCGGGCCGCGCTGTGGGCACCGCGGGCCCCGGGCCGGGGTTGACGGTCCGGCGGGTCCGGCTCCCGGGACACCGGCTCCGCCCGCTCGCCCGCTCGCCCGCCCGCCCGGCGCGTCCGCGCGTGCACCCGGGCGGCGGCGACGCCACCCGGGTGCGGCCGGGTCATTCGCGCGAGAACAGCCCGATGCCTTCGGGAATCGCGCGCTCGGCGCCGCCCGTGGGGTGGTTCCGGACGACCGGCGTGCCCGACAGGGGATCACGGGTCACGAGGGTGGAGGAGCCCCCGCCGTCCAGGTTCACGCCGTCGTCGGCGCCCACGGCCTGGAAGACTCCGGCCAGTTCGGCGACCGTCAGTCCGGCGCCCGCCTCCGCGCTGCCGTCCAGCACCAGGAGGTGGAGCAACCGGCCGTCGTCGCCGATGGCGGCTCCGGTCCTGGTCGCCACGGCCTTGTCGTCCAGGCCGGGCAGCGGCGCGCCGTCGCGCAGGACGGGATAGCCGCCGACCGCGAACTTCAACCGCTTGCCGCTGGTGCTCCGCAGCTTGTCGGAGACGCGGACGCGCTCGCCCGACCGGAGCGTACGGAGCGCCGCCGCCCCGCCTTCGCGGCCGACCAGGACCACCGTGCCGGGCTCGATGGCGCCGGCGCCGATCGTGTCGGACCCCGAGACCACCCGGCCGTCCCGCACCGTCACCTCATAGGCGTCCGTGGTGCAGTCGGCGGCGCGCAGGGTGTCGGTGCCGCACACGGCGCGCCGGCGCGACACGTCTCCCCACCGCGAGTCGAAGGCACCGATCCCGCCTTCGGGGATCGCGTACTGGTTCAGCCCCTCGAGGTCGAACCGCTTGCCCTTCTGGGCACGGACCGTGCCGTCGAGGGTGAGTTCGTCCAGCCGTGCCTTGTGGTTGTAGCCGACGCCGATGACGTCGCGGGTCGACGTCCCGGGCGGCAGACCCGGTCCGAAGCGCTGACCGTTCGGTACGGCCGCCTTGAGCGCCACGCCGTCGGAGACCGCCGGTCCGACCGCGGAGCCGGTCGCCTGGACGCCAGGGTGCTGGGTCTCGTCGATGTTGAAGAAGTCGGCGTTGACACCGGCCACCGCCCCCTGTGCCGCCGCCAGTTGGGACAGCTTGGCGCGGGAGGCGACCTTCCCCGGTGAGAGCAGGCCCACCGAGACATGGTGGTCGCGCAGATCGGCGGTGACCACATGGCCGGTGACCGTGCCGTGCGACGCGGTCACCGAGAAGGACCGGTAGGTGATGCCCGGCGCGATCGTCACGCCGTCCGCCATCCGGACCCGCTCGACGGCGTTCGCCTGGCCGGCCCCTGAGCCGAGCAGCATCGTCGTCGTGATCACCGCCGCCGCGGAAACGGCTGCCCCGCGGACCCGGCCGTTCGTTCTCGTCATCTGATGTCCCGTCGTATGTGCGTGCATGACGCACGAGTACTGGCCGGAGCCATCAGAAGGGGCTTGGGAGACGTGCCGGTGGCAATCTCCTGACGGGTCGACGAATCCTGGCGGGCCGTGGGCACACAAATGCCCTTGAGCTCACGGCCGGTGGCCACGGAGAGTGGGTCCATGGGTTCTCGGCGCTTCGTCTTCCTCGATCCCGACGGCATCAGCGCCGGCGGCTGGCTGTACGCGGTGGTCGAGGCGAGGACCGGGGTCTTCTACCAGCAGCAGTACGGGGGAACGGCCTGTCGGCAGGGGCAGGTCGAGGGCTTCCTTGTGCCGCTGCACGGCCCCGATGAGCTGGCCGCGCTACGTGAGCTGTTCGAGAAGGATTTCCGCGGAACCGGAACCTGGAACCACACCTGGCCGGATGACGAGCGGGGCCGGCTCCGTGGTGCCATCGGCGCCCTCCGCTACTGGGCGTCCGACGGCACCACGGAGGAGCCGCATCCGCTGCGGCTGGACGAGAGCCGGATCCGTGAGGCCGATGAGGCCTGGGTGCCGGTGATCACACCGGACGGCCCCGCGGTGCTGATGTGGTGCAACTCGGACTGAACGCCGCGATCACCTGTGTGCCCTGTGCCGGCTGAACCAGGCCGCAGGGGCGCGGTGTTCTCCGGTCGAGCGAAGCGCCTCTCGGCGACCGTCACGGGTGTCTCCATCCGGTCCGCCCGCCGGCGCTTGGGGTCGCTAATCGGAGTTCTCCCACACGAGGACCCCGGGACCATCCGGTGTCACCACCGGAACCCACGCCTCGTCCACCTCGGAGAGCCGGGATTCGTCGAGCATGAGCGGCGCAGGGAAGACGTCGTCCCGGTTCGCGGAGCCGAAGACGTGGAAGGCGACCGCTGCCCTCAGCCGATCGAGCAGGTCCGCCGGCCAGTCCAGCCCTCTGGCCCCGGTCCCCTGCAGCTCCCCGACGAAGATCTCCTTCAGCTCGTCGTCCAGCCCCCGCCCGAAGACCGGGATCAGGAAACCCTCTTGCTCGTACCGGATGCAGCCGTAGCCCCCACCCTGGTTCTGGTAGACCACGCCGGTGGGTGCCGCCACGATGACGAAGACCCAGCCGTGACCGGAACCTGTGTCAAGAGGGTCAAGGAAGATGTGCCGCTTGCCACCGTCTGCGTCAGTCATGATCAGGAGGATCGCACGGAAGTGCGAGTCGGCTCACGACCGCCCGGGCTCCGGGTGCGTCGCCGGAGACGGACTGGACGCGCCGGACCATCGACGGCCGGCCCGGCAGGCACGCCTACGCGAGGGCCGAGCCGGCCTTCCACTGCTCCCAGGGCATGTTCCAGCCGTTGAGGCCGTTGTCGGGGGCGATCGTGTGGTCGTGGGAGTGCTTGACGACGACCACGTCGCCGATGAGGGAGTTGTTGTAGAACCACGCCGCGTCCTGCCCGGAGTCGCCGCCGCCTTGGACGTCGTTCAGGCCCACGCAGCCGTGGCTCACGTTGGACTTCCCGAAGACGGAGTCGTTCGCCCAGTAGTTGCCGTGGATGAAGGTGCCGGAGGTGGACAGGCGCATCGCGTGCGGGACGTCGGGGATGTCGTACTCCCCCGCGTATCCCACGGTGGCGCCGTCCATGCGGGTGGAGATGAGCTTCTGGGAGATCACCATCTGCCCGTTGTACGTGGTGCTGCCCGGTGCGCCGGAGGTGATCGCGATCGTGCGGACGGTGCTGCCGTCGCGCTCGACGCGCATGGTGTGGGCGGCGGCGTCGACGGTGGAGACCTGACGGCGGCCGACGGTGAAGCGGACCGTCTTGTCCTGGGTCCCGTAGGCGTTCGCGGCGCCCTTCACGCCGTCCAGGCGCAGGCTCAGGGTGACCTCGGTGTGCGCCTTCCAGTACGTCTGGGGGCGCAGGTCCAGGCGCTGGTCGCCGAACCAGTGGCCGACGACCTCCTGGTCGCCGTCGCTGGTGACGCGTATGCCGCGTTCGACGGCCGCCTTGTCGGTGACCGGCTTGTTGAAGGTCAGGGACACGGGCATGCCGACGCCGACGGTCGAGCCGTCCTCGGGGGTGAAGGTGCCGATGAGGCGCTCGTCCTTCGTGAGCGTGGTGAACGACAGGCGCCGGGTCTGCGTCCGTCCGGCTTCGTCCGAGGCGTGGACGACGAGCCGGTACGAGGTGCCGTGGGCCAGGGTGCCGTCCGGGGACCAGCGGCGGTGGTCGGCGGCGACGGTGCCGCGTACCGGATCTCCGCCCGCGGTGGTGAGGGTGACGGACGAGATCTTCCCGCCGGAGACCTCGACGTCGCCCGCGCTGCGGATGGATGCGTGCCGTTCGCCGTCGGTGGCGCCCGTGGTGAGGCGGAAGGCGGCCGACGCGGCCCGCAGCTCGGGCGAGGTGGCCGTGGACGGCGCCGTCCCTTGCGCGGCGGGCGCGGTGGCGGGCTGCTGGCCCGCGCAGGCGGTGAGCACCGACGCCCCGGCGACGGCAAGGGCGATCACGGTGCGGTGGGGAAGGGACGACACGCTTACTCCTGTGGACCGCGGAACTGTCATCGGGCGAGAGAGGCCGCGTCGCCCATGACGACGACGGGGTGGTCGGCGGGGTCGAGGGCCTGCAGCAACTGCTTCATGTGCGTCTTGGAGACGCTGACGCACGCGTGCGTGGGGCCGCCGTGGTCGACGTGGATCCATATGCCGCCGCCACGGTTCGCGCCCATCGGCTGGGCGCCGTTCATCGGCGACGTACCTGGCTGGCGGTTGTAGTTGATGGCGATCACGTAGTCGAAGGAACCGGCGAGCGGTTCGCCCAAGAAGCCGGTATCACTGATGGAGAAGGCTCCGGAACGGTGGTAGGGCAGCTTGGTGCCGGGGTCGGCGAGCCGTCCGCCGGCGTCGGTGAGACCGAACACCCCTATGGGGCTGTGCAGATCGCCGGCGTAGTGCTCGTCGGTCCAGCCCTTGTAGCCGTTGTGCGCGGCCCATTCCGCGCCCGGACGCCAGCCGCCGTCGACACGCTCCCAGAGCACGACCTTCGAGGACGACGACTTCTTGCCGGCTCCCGTGACGAGGACGACCTGCCGGGTGCGGGCCGGGATCTGCGACAGGGTCTTGGGGCCGAGCCCCGGCAGTTGGGCGGGGTACTGCGGCTTCGGAGGCTTCGGCGATCCCGTCGTCCGCGGTGTGGCGGGGGCGCCCGCCGGCTGACCCGTCGCCGGGTCGGGGGCGTCCTGGACGACGGAGGCCGTCTCGGGGGAAGGCGTGGGGTTGGCCTCGGGCAGGTGCTGGTAGGCGGCGATGCCGAGCGAGGAGACGATGACCGCCGCGGTCGCCGATATGTAGGGCCTGTGGAGGCGCATGGGTGCTGGCTTTCTCACGAGGGCGGGAAGTCGGGGGCGGCCCCGTGGCGGGGCGCGCGGTTCCGGCCGGGGACCGGACGGTGTCGGTGGGTGATGCGGCACGCCGGGCGTCAGCGTCCGTGTCATGGGGGCGGCCCTGGGCCGCGAAGGGGGTCTCACACCCGTTCAACCGGGCGGACTCCAGTTCGGGTTGCCCGGATGTCGGGGACCCGGGCCGGGACGCCCGGGAAACGGGACATGCCGGTCATGCCGGCCGTCGCCCGGGGATCCGCCGCGGCGCGTCAGCGGCGGATCCCCGGGTCCGTCAGTCGGTGCTCGCCGGGGGCGGGGCACCTTTGTGCGTACTCCTGGTGGGCCGGGCAGAGCGCGGCCACGGGCTCAGCTGCGGGCTCAGCTGCGGGCGTTCTCCGGCACGGTGATCTGGTGCTCGCCCCAGCTCATCCTGGTCGTCGCGTTGTAGTTCACCGTCGTACCGGCGACGAGCCCGGCTTCCTCGGCCCGGGCGGACGGTTCGGCCAGGACGAGCACGTCACTGAGCATGGCGCCGGTGGACGGGTCCACGATCAGCCGCTCCCGGGTCGTGCCCAGCGGTCCCGGGTAGCTGATGGGGAAGTCGACCCCGACACCCTCGCGTCCCAGGGGATCGGTGACGCGCCCGGTCACCCGGACTCCGGGCAGTTCCGCCATCACCCGGTACGCGGCCGCCCGGACGGCGGGCTTCACGGGCATCGTGATGAGGTTGCCGGCCTGGCGCAGGATCCAGGCGCTGCGCGCCGAGGCGCCGGTGTCGGCGCCGCCGTCCTGCGCGTACAGCCGCTCCAGGTAGCGGCGCAGTTCCGCGCTGGTGGAGGGCAGTGCGCGCAGGTCCTTGTAGGTGACGTTGTGCGGGCCGACGGCGTAGATCTTGTCGTCGACGTTCGTCCGCATGACCATGGGCCGCCGCCCGGTGCCCATCACGGTGACGAGTTTGCCGGTCCCGGTCTTCTTCCCGACCTGGAACTCCACCGTGCCGGGCGAGCCAGCGGCCTGCCAGCGGGCCTTGTCGGCCGCGGTCCGGGGCTCGGTCACGGAGTCCACGCCGGAGACCATCAGGCTCCCGGTTCCGGGCCGCACGCCCACCGACCACTCGTCGGTCGACGCGCTGCGCACGGCGAAGAGGTGACCCTCGTCACCGGCGACGTCCACGTTCTCCGAGCGCGTGGTCGTCTGCCAGTAGGTTCCCTCGGCGACCGAGGTCTCCGCCTGCCGGGCCGCACTGAGCAGTTCGATGTGGCCGTCGACACGGATGTCCGCGCCGGTGCCCGGGATCTCCGTCCCGGCGGAGGACCGCGGCTGGGCGGCCTGCCGGTCCGCCGGCTCCTGCCAGTCGAGCGCGCCCACGGCCACCACGGACGCCGCCACGGCTGCCAGGGCCACCGCTCCCAGCGGCCGGAACCCGCTCCTGCGGCGCGGCGCGAGGAAGCGCGCCGCGGGGCCGTCCGTCGCTCCGGCGACGATGCGTGCGAGGTCCTCCCGCTGCCGCGCGGGGTCCACGAGCCGGGACGGGTCCAGTTCGTCGGGCCGTGCGTCCGCGAGCACCTTCATGACGTCGGGCCGCCCGGACGGCTTGTGGGTGTTCTTCACGCGGGTGCTCCTTGGCGGTGAGTGGGGTACGAGGTCTCTGCGGAGGTCGCGGACGGCGGCTCTGCCACGGGCTCCGCCGGAGGCGCAGCGTCCAGGGCCTTCTCCAGCCGGCGGCGCGCCCGGAAGAGCCGGACGGTCAGCGTCGCGGTGGTGCAGTCCAGGACCTGGGCCGCTTCCTTGGCGCTCAGGCCGTGCCAGGCGATCAGCGTCAGCAGTTCCCGGTCGGCCTCGGGCAGGCTCGCGAGTGCCTGCAGCGCGTCGTGCCGGTCCGTGACCTGCGCCGCAACGTCACCGGTGCCGGTCCGGGCGCCGCTGCTGATGCGCCGTGCCTCCTCGGCGGCCAGGAGGTACTGGTGGGCGTCCCGGCGACGCAGTTCACGCACCAGGTTGCGGGCCACACCCAGGAGCCACGGCAGTGCCGGATGAGGGATGTCGCGCACCCGCCGCCAGGCGACGGTGAACGTCTCGCTGGTGATGTCCTCCCCTACCTGCCGTCCGACCAGGCTGGTGGCGTAGGCAAGGACACGCGGATGGCACTCCTCGTAGACGTCCCTGAAGTGCTGGGCATGTGTCACGCGCCGTCCCCTCATCTCTGCTCTCTCACCATGCAGTGAGCGCCGAGGCGCGTTTCTTACATCCCGGATCGAGAATTTCCGTGGATGTGGTCCACATCACGCCGGGGAGCCGGAGCCTGACACCGCCTGGCCCGGAAGGCGTCGGGACGGCGTGAAGGCGGGGATCCGCCGCCCCCCGATGGCTAGGGGGGCGGCGGATCCCCGCCTTCACGCACCGCCGGTCCCGGCGGTCGCGGCGGTCAGTAGCCCGCGGTCAGGGCGCCGTGAGGAAGCCATGACGAACCCGGTGGTCAGGCCGATGCGCAGCGATGCCGCGCGCAGCAGGAAACTGCTGGTGAGCGCGGCGTCCGAGGCATTCGCCGAGCACGGCACCGAGGTGTCCGTGGCCCAGATCGCGGAGCGGGCGGGGATCGGCAAGGGAACCGTGTTCCGGCACTTCCCCACGAAGGACGATCTTCTGGCGGCGATCGTCTGCGAGAAGATGCACGCCCTCGCCGCGACCGGTGAGCGCCTCGCACAGGCCGAGGACCCGGCGGAGGAGCTGCGCGAATTCATGAGCGCCGCCGTCGAGCTGCAGGTGCAGGACCGCGCCTTCTGCCAGGTCGTCCACGGGGGGGCCGATGATCACGCCGAGGTGCGCGAGAGCCAGGAACGGGTGAGCGCCGTCACCGAGGCCCTGACCGACCGGGCCCGCCGGCACGGTGCCGTCCGCCAGGACGTGACCGGGCAGGACGTCATGCTGCTGATGAGCGGGATCCCCCTGACCGTCTCACGTGTGCACACGACGCAACCGCACCTGTGGCGGCGCTACCTGCGCCTGGTCTTCGACGGCATGCAGGCCGCCGACGGCCCGGCCCTGCCGGGCCCCCCGCCCCACGCCGGGACCCCGGACTGACGCCGCCGGCACACGGACGACGGCCGCCGCCCCGTCGTGGGGCGGCGGCCGTCGGGGCGGGGCAGGTCAGTGGGGTGCGGCCGCCGGTTCCAGGACGAATAGCGGGATCTCCCGGTCGGTGTTCTTCTGGTACTCCGCGTAGTCGGGCCACGCCTCCACCGCGCGCTCCCACCACGCGGCGCGCTCGTCGCCCGTGACCTCACGGGCCGTCATGTCCTGGCGCACAGGGCCGTCCTGCAGTTCCACCCGGGGGTCAGCGACCAGGTTGTGGTACCAGACCGGGTGCTGGGGGGCGCCACCCTTCGAAGCCACGACGGCGTAGCTGCCGTCGTGCTCCACGCGCATGAGCGGTGTCTTGCGGATCCTGCCCGACTTGGCGCCCAGCGTCGTCAGCACGATCACGGGCTTGCCGCGCAGCGTGGTCCCCTCGGTCCCTCCGGAACCCTCGTACAGCTCGACCTGGTCCCGGACCCATTGCTCGGGGCTCGGCTGGTACTCACCGACCAAAGGCACGTCGTTCTCCCATCTCGGCATGCGACATCGACAACCTCAACATCCTCACCCACCCCGCGCCTTCCCGGCGGCAGCCCCGCTTCGCGCCGCCGGTCCCGCCGCCGATCACCCGGATGGCGGCCGCACGCCCGGCTGGAGCGCGAGCCGAGCGGCCGCGTCGGGCGGGCCGGCCGGTTGCGGGAGCACCTCGCCGCACGGGAGCGGATCGCGTGAAGCACCGCCCGCGCAGGCGGCCACTGCCATGTCCAGGCCGTCGAACCCGGTCTCCAGGGGGCCGAGTTCCACGAGGCTGGGGAGACCGATGGTCTTCTGACCGGGACACCGTTCGTCGAGCACGCGGGTGGGCAGCACGTAGAAGGTCCACTGGCCGAGGTCGAGCGGGTCAAGGGTCTGCTTCTCCTTGTGGCGCAGCAGGCAGAAGACGTACACGTCCGACTGACGCAGTGCATCCACCGAAGTGGTGTCCGTCGGAGCGTCCCAGCCGCATGCCGGTGCGATGGAGAACGAGATCCGGGAAAGCCGGGATTGCGCCCACGACTGCAGGTACGCCGCCGATTTGACCTCGACGCGCCATCCCGTGGGCGTGCGGATGTCGACGGAGTCCCATTCGGTGCGGGTACCGTCCGCAGCGCCCAGGGCCGTGGCGACGAGGTACTCGGCCAGGACGCCTCGCAGGGTGTTGTTGGCCAGGTCGGAACACGCCCAGCTCCAGAACTCGCCGAGGGTCGCGACGGATGCGCCGTCGGCCCTGATCGGCTCGCTGCCGCTGCGGCGCCGAATGACCTGCGCGCCGAGCCCGACACGGTCCATGCTCTTCCCGCCGTCCGCCCACTGCCGTAACGGCGACAGAACTACCACAGCCTGCGGTGCTCCACCGGGCGACAGCTCCGCGGACCTCTCTCGGCCGGGTGTTGCGTCCGTTCACACGCCCGCGGCAGGCGAAATCGCTCTGTCATGTTCCGGCCACATCATCCGTAACAGGCCGCCCTGAAGATCGGCGTGCACACCGGCAGATCGAGAGAGGGCGACTCATGACACAGGGGCAGCCGACAGGACTCGACCGCAGGGGATTTCTGCGCGCCGTCGGCATCACCGGCGGCGCCGGGGCGATGTTCGCCACCATGGGCGCGCTGGGGCTCGCGCCGACCGCCGAGGCGGCCGGACGCGGCGCCGACTTCCGCGCGCCGAGCGCGGCCGACTTCCACCTCACCGGACGCAGGGCGGGCAAGGTCGTCGTCTTGGGCGCGGGCCTGGCCGGGCTGACGGCCGCTTACGAACTGGGCAAGGCCGGATACGACTGTACGATCCTGGAGCCGCGCGACCGGCCCGGCGGCCGCAACTACACCGTGCGCGGCGGGGACACCCACACCGACCTCGATGGGCGTACCCAGACCGCCCGGTTCTCCCAGGGCCAGTACCTCAACGCCGGGCCGGCCCGGCTGGCCCAGTGGATGGTCACCCTCGACTACTGCCGGGAACTCGGCGTCCCCATCGAGGTCTTCACCAACGCCAACGCCGACGCGTACATCTACCACGAGTCGGCGGGCATGCCGCCCGGGCAGCCGGTGCGGTACCGCACCGCCAAGGCGGACACCTTCGGGTACGTCAGCGAACTCCTCGCCAAGGCCACCGACCAGGGCGCGCTGGACCAGGATCTGACCGCCCAGGACAAGGAGCGGCTGCTGTCGTTCCTGGAGGGCTTCGGCGAGATCGGCGGACGGTCCGAGGGCTGGGCGTACACCGGCGGCGCCAACCGGGGCTTCACCACCTGGCCCGGCGCCGCCGGCACCCCCGGGAGCCTGCTCGGTGACCTGCCCACGGCCTCCGAGGTCTTCGCCTCGGGTGTCGGGCGGCACTTCGCGTTCGAGTTCGAGTACGACCAGGCGATGCTGATGTTCCAGCCCGTCGGCGGCATGGACCGGATACCCAGGGCCTTCGCCCGCGCCATCGGCGATCGCCGGATCCACTACGGCTGCCAGGCCACGTCGCTGGTGCAGTCGGCCGGCGGCGTCACCGTCGGCTACACCGACCCCACCGGACGGCAGCGGCAGGTCGAGGCGGACTACTGCGTCGCCGCCATGCCGCCCCATCTGCTCGCCAAACTGCCGCACAACCTCGGTCCCGACGTGCAGACGGCGCTCACCACCATCCGCCCCTCGTCCGCCGGCAAGATCGGACTGGAGTACCGCAGCCGCTGGTGGGAGACCGACCACCGCATCTACGGCGGCATCACCGAGACCGACCTGGACCTGTCCCACATCTGGTACCCGTCCTACGGCCACCACGGCAAGCGCGGCGTCATCGTCGGCTACTACAACACCGGGGCCAACGCCGACGCCTATGCCGCGTTGACCCCCGCCGAACGCGAGGCGCGTGCCGTCATGCAGGGCGTGAAGATCCACGGCGAGAAGTACCGGAGCGAGCTGGCGAACTCCTTCTCCATCGCCTGGAAGCGCGTCCGCCACCTCGAAGGCGCCTGGCACAGCATCCCGGGTGGCACCGACGCCGCCGTCTACAGACCCCTGAACGAACCCACCGGACGTGTCCTGTACGCCGGCGACTGGCTGTCCTACATGGACGCCTGGCAGCACGGCGCCATCCTCTCCGCCCGCAAGGCCGTCACCGCGTTGCACAGCCGCGCCCTGAAGGCCTGACCGCCCGTCGCCACGGGCAGAGGCGCTCGGCCGGGGAGACCCGGCCGAGCGCCCGTCCATGCCGCTCGCGGCCCACTTCGTCAGGTAGGCGTCGACGATCGTCTCGGTGACGGTGTTGCCCACGCGGTCGGCCGCCTCCGCCGTGAACGAGACGGTGCCGCCCGCCTTGGGGTGGGCGACCTCCACCCGGCCGTCGCGGACGGCCGTCTTCTCCCAGTGGGCGCCCTCCACGGTGACCGGCACCCGCACCTCGGCCCGCGCCTTGCCCGTGTTGTCCAGGGACAGCGCGGGGGTGAAGCGCACGACCGAGGTGGGGATCTCGGTGATCCCCTCCGCGTACGCGGAGGAGAACCTCACCAGGGCCCGGCGCTCAGCCACCAGCTCCGGCTACCCCCACCGCATGCTCGGGCCCAGCGGGCCGGGGGTGCGTTCTTCGGTCGGCGTTGCGTACAGCACGAGGTTGCGTTCGTAGCGGCGTGCCGCGCGATCGTAGGGACCGGCGCAGGTGATCAAAGCCAGCCGGTGGGGGCCGGCGCGTGTGAAGAGGTCACGTGGCAGACGCTCCTGCTGGTACGTGCGCCGGGCGGTGACCCGGTACAGGCGTACCTTGGCGTCCGCTCCTGTCACGGTGATGGGGCCTCCCACCGGGATGTCGTACAGTGCGGCGAAGGTGCCCAGCCCGTCTTCGCGGCTGTCGACATGACCCGCTATCAAGACCGTGCCGGTCGCCGCGCCCAGCGGGGCCCCCAGTGCCCACCATCCGCCGGTGTGGAGGTCTTCCGGCAGGTCGAGAGCACCGTCGGCCCGGGCGGCGACGGGTACGACGACGGCGTCGAGACCGGCCGGGCCATGGATGCGGGTGGGTGGCGACGCCTCTTGGTCGTCGGAGGCGGGGCGGTGCACGCCGGCGGGCAGGGTGCCCGAGTCGGTGACGCCCAGTTGCGGCGTGGTCCATGTCAGCCAGCCGGCGGCCGCAGCGCCCAGACCGCAAAGTGTCATCACAGCGGCGGCCGACCGGTGGCGTTCCACGGGTTCTAGCTCTTCCCGGCCGTTCGGCGGCGGATGCGCAGGAGCCAGGCCGCTCCACCGGCGGTGAGCAACGCGCCTCCGGCCACGCCGACCATGCCCGCGGTGGTGGCCGAGCCTTGCGCAGCGGCGAACTGGCCCCCGGATCCGGCGTGGACCATGCCGGTGCCCGAAGGGGCGTGGCAGGTGCCGCCGCGGACCATCTCCAGGTGCATGGCCACCACCGGACGGGCGCTGCGGGCGGCTGCCACCACTTCGGCGTTGCTTCCCGCCTTGATCTCCCGGTCGATCAACGCGAGGGTCTCGCGGTGCCCGACGTCCTCGGTGCTGAGCCATGCCGCGTCGTACGCCGGGCTGCCCGCCTTCGCCTGCACCTCGGCCAGCCCCTTGTCCTGCGCGCTGGACGGCGACGCAGGCAGCGTCACCTTCAGCTTGCCCGCGAGCATCTTCACATCCGCGTCGAGCTTGCTGTGGTCTTGGACGAGCACCTCGCCGACCTGCTTCACGCACTCGCTCGTCGCATGGCTCTGTGCGTCGTTCCCAGCCGCGATCTCGGCGAGGTTCCCTTGGTGGACCTTCGCCAGGAACGTCGTGTCCTGGTCGGTCAGCCCCGCAGCGAACGCCTGGGGCGTTGCTATGCCGGACAATGCCGCCGCCGCCACGGCGGCAGCAAGCAGTCGTGTACGCATCGGTACTGCTCCCTTCGAGCCGGTGGGGCTGCCAAGGCGGCACCACACCGGTGGTCAGAACGGGGCGCATGGCACAGCGCCCCCGGACAGATGGCTGCCACCCCGGCGCCCCGCCGTACCGGTGAAGTCCGGTGGCTCACCCGTCGAGCCGATGTGCGCGTGCGCCGCCCGTGAAACGACCGCCCAGCCGCATCGCCGGTGCATCGCCAGGCGGTGATCCGGATGAGTCCGACGGCCGCGGCCGGTCTGCGGGACCACCCGGAGCCCCGGGCGACGGTGTGTCGCCCGGGGCCTCACACGCCCGCGCTACTCGGCGCGCCGCGGCGCCTGGCCCTCGGCCGCCGGCAGCGACCGGATGGCGCGGCCGCTCACCTCACGCGGCACGACGCGGATCCACAGCTCCCGCGTTCCCCCGGCCCAGGGCTCGGCTCCGGGACGCCGGGCGAGGGACTCCACGACGGCGGCGTCGGTGATCCGGTCAGCGATGCCCGCCACCAGGACGCTCCAGCCGACACGGCTGGTCTCGTCGACGTGGTCGGTCTCGAAGGCGAGCTTCGTGCCGGACGCGACCGCTGCCGCGCCGGCCGGATCCGTCCGGTAGACGACCGTTCGCCCGTCCACCAGGAAGTTGACCGGCACCAGCACGGGAGGCTCGTCCCCGGTGTCCGGCTCCGGCGCATGGGCCACCCGGCCGATGCCGTGCGTGCCCAGCCGTTCCCAGCACTCCTGCTCGGACAGCCGCTGCAGCACCGGACGGGCCGCCGGTCCGCCCCGTCCCGGCGGCGCCTCGCGCGAGCCGAGCGCCAGCTCCTCGTACGACACCCCCAGCACGGCGGCCAGCCGCATCAGCGAGGCGGGGTCGAAGCCGGTGCCCAGCTCCTCGACCTGCCGCAGGTACACGATCGACATCCCGGCCCTGGTGGCCAGCTCCTCGCGGGACATGCCCAGCTGCTCCCGCCGCACCGCGACGCGGCCGGCCACGCTCTCACCGTCGAAGGAGCCGCCGCCCGCCGAGCCGGGCCGGTCCGGACCACCCATCACTGCCGCTCACCACCTTCGTCCCGTCTCCTTTCAGCGCAACAGACCCATGGGCAGCCCGCCAGTCCAGGGAGCCGTCCCCCGGCCGGAAACGCCCCGGGGGTCGGTGTGCGGTCAGGCGAGGGCCGGTTCGCGTGTGACCGCGGTGAGCCCTCCGGCCCGCGACAGGAGCTGGACGCAACCGGCGCACAGCAGGCCGGTCGCGGTCAGCGTCAGCCAGACCAGCCACGGCCTGTCGCTGTGGTCGGCGAGGTCCCAGATGGCGCCGGTGGCGAGGTTGCCCAGGGTGATGCCCAGCCCGGAGACGGTGTTGTACCAGCCGTAGTGCGTGGCGACGAGGCGCTCTCCGGAGAGGGTGACGATGGTGTCCATCTCGAAGGGGTAGACCACCGCGCTGCCCACGGCCAGGACCGCGACGGCGGTCACGAGCAGGGCCACCGCGAGGACGGCCTCGAACGTCCCGCCGGACGGGTCGGGGCTCACGGCCAGGGGCGTGAAGGCCAGGCCCATGAGGAGGATCCCGCCGACGATGGCCTGCGGCCCGGACCAGCGGGCACGCACCCAGCGGGTGATGCGGAGCTGGCCGAGGACGGAAACGACCGCCGAGACGATGAACAGGCCGCTGGTGACGGCCTGTCCGCCGGTGCCCAGGAGTGCGTGGGCCTGTAGGGGCAGGGCCAGGTAGACCTGGAAGGACAGCACGTACGAGCCGATCATGGCCAGGGAGAACAGCATGAACGGCCGGTTGCCCAGCACCTGGCGCCAGGAGCCGAGGACACCCGCCGCCGCCCCGGGGCCGGTACCGGTGCCGCGTTCCGGCCGCCGGTCGGGCAGGGCCCGGCACTGCAGGACGGTCAGCACGGCGAAGACGGCCGCGGCCGTCAGGCACACGGCGCGGAAGTCCAGGGCGAGCAGGGCCAGGCCGACCAGGGGGCCGATCAGGACGCCCGCCTGGTAGAAGACATTGAACAGGGCGAAGCCCTCCACCCGCCGCTCCCCGGCCTCCACGGCCAGATAGGCGCGGACCGCCGGGTTGAACAGCGCGCCGGCGAACCCGGCTGCGGCCGAGGCCGCGACCAGCGCGGGCAGGGAGTCGACCAGCCCGAGCAGCGCGAAGCCGAAGGTGCGCAGGGTGCAGCCCATCACGATGGGCGTCTTGTAGCCGAAGCGGTCCGCGATGGTGCCGCCGAGCACGAACATGCCCTGCTGGGAGAAGTTCCGTACGCCCAGGACGAGGCCGACGGCCCAGGCGGCCAGGCCGAGACCGCCGGCCAGGTGGTCGGCGAGGTAGGGCATGAGCATGTAGAAGCCCAGGTTGATGGCGAATTGGTTGGCCATCAGCAGCCGGGCCGGGGTGTCGAAGGAGCGGGCCTGCCGCCACAGCCCCCTCACCGGGCGGCCTCGAAGGACAGGCCGCCGAGTTCGCCCGCCGGCGCGTCGGCCAGCGGGTCCACCACGGTGGTGCAGCGGGTCCAGCGGTCGACCACGGTCTCGCCCGGGTGGGCGATCTCCTGCGGGTCCTCGGCTGGTTCGTGGTGGAGCAGGCCGTGGCCCCGGCAGTAGGCGTCGTCGAAGACGGTGCCGACGTAGCGTTGCGGGCCGTCGGGGAAGATCGTCACGATCCGGGTCTCGGCCGGCAGCGTACGGGCCAGCCAGCGGGAGACCAGGGCGACCGCGCCGACGCTCCAGCCGCCGGTGGCGTAGTGGTCGCGGGCGAGGCGCCGGCAGGCCCACACCGCCTCGCCGGCGGCGACCCAGTGCACCTCGTCGAAGGCCGCGTGGTCGACGTTGCGGGGATGGATGCTGCTGCCCAGGCCGCGCATGAGCCGGGCGGCGGGCGGCTGGCCGAAGATCGTCGATCCCGTGGTGTCGACGCCGACCAGCCGCAGGTTGGGGAAGAACGCGCGCAGCCGGCCGCTGACCCCGGCCGAGTGTCCTCCGGTGCCGACACTGGCGACCAGGACGTCGATGCGGCCGAGCTGGGCGACGAGTTCGTGGGCGAGGGCCGCGTAGGCGGCGACGTTGTCAGGGTTGTGGTACTGGTCCGGGCACCAGGCGGCCGGATCGGCGGCGAGGAGTTCCCGCACCCTGTCGCGGCGGGCCTGCTGCCAGCCGCCGACGGCGTGCGGTTCGGCGACGATGTCGACGGTCGCTCCGTAGGCGGTGAGCAGGGAGACCATGGGCGGTTCCATGCCGGGGTCGGTGACCGCCGTGACCGCGTGTCCGTGGACGGCCCCCGCGAGGGCGAGCCCGAGGCCGAGCGTGCCGCTGGTGGACTCCACGATGCGGGCACCGGGGAGGAGTTCACCGCGGGCGCGGGCCGCCTCGATCATGTACAGCGCGGAGCGGTCCTTGATGCCGCCGGGGTTGAAGCCCTCGAGTTTGGCCCAGAAGCCGCGGCCGTCGGGGACGAAGGGCGATCCGACCCACAGCACGGGCGTGTTGCCGACCAGTCCGGCCGGAGTGCGGCGCGGGGGCGCGGTGGCGGCGAGGAGTGCGGCCGGGGACGCGGGCGTGCCGGGGTGAGGGAGGGTGCTCATACGGGTTTCTCCTGCGGCCGTCGCCGTGGCACGGCCGTTGCTCGTACGGATCCGGGGGCGCGTGCAGCCGTGCCCGCTGCGCGGTGCGCGGTGCGGCGGGCGGGGCTGGGGCCCTGTCAGGTCCGCGATACGCAGAGCAGACTCAGTGTTCCGGGGCCGGAACGGGGGGGTGCGCAGGGCCGTCCGGCGCCTGCGGCCTCGGCCTTCGGGGGGTGGATGGCCGGCGCCGGTACGGCAGGAGCCGCCCCGATGCCGGAAACCGTGGGGGTGTCGGCCAGTCGGGGGCGGGGATCGGGGAGCCGGTCGAGTGCGACTCCGCACAGGGCGTGGTGGTCGGCGGGCGGTCCGTCGCCGCGGGCGACGTCCTGGTCCGGGCGGGTCGCGGCGTCCTGCGGCTGGCACGGGGCCGCCGCGGCGGGACCGGCGGTGAGGGTGTCGCCACCCGTGCGGTCCGGCCCGTGCGCGCAGGCCACCAGGTGGATGCTGGTGAACACGAGCACGCCCAGCAGCAGGAGCACTCCGCGGAAGGAGATGCGCCGACCAGCTCGCCACGTCATGTCACGGATCGTAGTCGATCAGTCGCTCTACGCGGGGAAGGGCCTCGCGCCGCGGAGCCCTTTCATCGGGCCGGCAGGTCGAGCAGCCGGAAGCGGCCGGGCGGGACGGACCAGGTCCGGCCGCCGATGCGGATCCGGAGCGGTGCCCCCGCGGAGGCGGGGACGGCGACGCCGATGCGGCCTCCGTCGACGTGGATCCGCACGCCCCAGTGACCCCGGTAGCGGACCGTGAAGGCGAAGCGCGACAGCTCCGGCAGCGGCGCCGGATCGAGCCACAGGGCGTCCTCACGGGCTTCCAGACCGGTCAGGCCGCGCTGGACGAGGTCGAGGGTGCCGGCCATGGCACCCAGGTGTATGCCTTCCTCGGTGGTGCCGCCCTGGACGTCGGTGACGTCCCCGAGCAGTGCCTCCTGCGCGCAGGACCATGCGTCGGCCGGGTGGGCCCGGGTCAGCACCCAGGCGTGCACCACCCCGCTGAGGGTGGAGCCGTGGCTGGTGCGGCGCAGGTAGTAGTCGACCGTTGACTGCCACGTGCCGTCGTCCAGCCGGTACCCCAGGCGCCCGAACAGGCGGTGCAGTTCGGTGGGTGGGAACAGGTAGCCCAGCATGAGCACGTCGGCCTGCTTGGACGCCCGGTAGCGGTTGACCGAGTCCCCCTCCGCCTCCAGGATCCGGTCCAGCCGGCGGATGTCCCCGTACCGGGCCCGGTAGCCCGCCCAGTCGAGCTCCTCCAGCCCGTCGTAGCCCGTGAACTGGCTGATCACGCCGGCGTGCCAGGGGACGTACAGCTTGCGCGAGACGTCCTCCCAGCGGTCCGTCTCCTCCGGGCCGAGGCACGTCCGCTCGCGGAGTTCGTCGCGGCGCGGCGCGGGGAGGGTCCGCCACAGCTCCAGGGTCCGCTCCAGTACCCAGGCAGCGGTGACGTTGGTGTACGTGTTGTCGTCGACTCCGGGCGTCGCGGAGCCGGGGTAGGCGTCGTGGTACTCGTCGGGTCCGACGACGCCGCGGATGCGGTAGCGGCCGCCGGTGTCGCAGTCGGGGTCCCAGGTGGCGCGGCAGGCCCAGAAGCGGGCGATCTGCAACAGCATCTCGGCGCCCTTGGTGTACAGGAACTCCGTGTCGCCGGTGGCCTGGCCGTACCGCCAGATGTTGTAGGCCACGGCGGAGCCGACGTGGTGCTGGAGCCGGGTGTGGTCCGGCAGCCAGCGTCCCGAGCGCGGGTTGAGGTGGAGGGTCTGGGTCTCCTCGCGTCCGTCGCTGCCGCTCTGCCACGGGTACATCGCTCCCGTGCACCCCACCTGGTCCGCCGCCCGGCACGCCTCCTCCAGACGGCGGTGGCGGTACTCCAGCAGCGCCCGGGACACCTCGGGGAAGTGCAGGTCGAGGTAGGGCAGGACGAACAGCTCGTCCCAGAAGACGTGTCCTCGGTAGGCCTCTCCGTGCAGTCCCCTGGCGGGCACGCCCACGTCCAGCTCGGCGGTGTGCGGGGAGAGGGTCTGCAGGACGTGGAAGGCGTGCAGCCGCAGGATCCGTCCGGCTTCGCCGGGAACGTCCAGGCCGGCGCGGCGCCACAGCCGGGCCCAGGCGGCGGTGTGCGTGGCGAGGAGGCCGGCGAAGTCCGGGGCCCGTTCAACACGGTCGAGGGCGGCGTGCAGCGGGTCGCTGATCGCCGGGTCCCGGGAGGTGTGCAGGGCGACGGTCTTCTCGACGACCGCCGGCCGGTCCGGCGCGACCGGGACGGTCAGCCGGTGGACCACGGTGCGCTCCCCCGGCTCCAGTGTCCGTACGGCCGTCGGAGACGTCGTGGCGCGTGTCCGCGCGGCGAGCGCGATGCGGATGTCGGAGGCGGTGGTACGGCACCGCAGCCAGACCGTGTCCGGTTCGGAGGTTCCGGTGTGCATCCGGGTGAGGTGACGGCCGTTCAGGTCCTGGTAGCGGGCGACACCTGCGTTGCCGACGTCGCCGTCGAGCGCGGACGCGACCTCCAGGTCGGCGGACCAGTGGCCCTCCGCGCGGAAGACGGTGCGCAGTGCGGCGAGGTGCGGGTCGTGCATGTGCACCAGCCGGGTCTGCTCGACGGCGAGGACCCGCCCGCGCGGGTCACGCAGCCGGAACGTCCGCGTCAGGGTGCCGCGTCGGAGGTCGAGGTCCTGCCGGTGCTCCAGCAGTGAGCCGTCGTCGGGGGCGAACCACTCCCCGCCGTCGCCGATCCTGAACCGCAGGGGCAGCCAGTTGGGCAGGTTGACCAGGTCCTCGTTCTGCACCTTCCGCCCGGCGACGGTGGAGTGGAGCCGGTTGTAGCACCCTGCGGCGTAGGTGCCGGGGTAGTGGTGGGGGCCGGCCACGGTCTCCGGGGCGGCGCCGCGGGTGGCGAAGTAGCCGTTGCCCAGGGTGCACAGTGCCTCGCGCAGGCGCTCCTGGGCGGGGTCGTACCCCTCGTACGACCAGGTCCACTCCCCCATCGTCTCCCCTCTCCGGGATCCGGCGGCCGGGACGGTTCGGCAGGGCTTTCCCGTCCAGTCTCCCCTGGATGCACCGCGCCCGCCCGAGGGCGGGACGGCGTCACGCGCGGGTCACACGGGCTGAGGGACGATGGCGACCGGGCACGGGGCGTGGTGGAGCATCGCGTGGTTGACGGGACCCAACTGAAGCCCGAACGGACTGTCGCGGCGGCGGGCGCCGACAACCAGCAGGTCCGCGTCGTCCAGTGTCCCGAGGAGGATCTTGCGGGCATGTCCCTCGCCCGTGTGCCGGCGGTGGCGGACCCCGGGGTGGGCGGCCGCCGCGGCGCGCAGGGCCTGGTCGAGGTGCTCCTCGGCGCGTCGCCGGTGTGCCGTGACGGCCTCGTCCTCGTAGCCGATCCACTGCGCGCCCTCGCCCGGAACCATCCGCCAGGCATGGACCGCCCGCACCCCGCAGTCATGCAACTCGGCCTCGCGGAAGGCGAATTCCACGGCCGCGGCCGAATTCTCGTCCGGGCCCACGCCGAGCACGATCCAGCGCCCGCCGTCGCGGGTTCCGCTTCCGTCGCGGTCACCCCTCACCACGACCACCGGGCACCGCGCACGACCGGCGAGGGTCAGGCCGACGGAGCCCAGCAGCAGGCCCGCCATCTCGCCGCGGCCGCGGTGGCCCACCACGAGTGCGGTGGCACGGGTCCCCTCGCGCAGCAGTCCGTACGTGGTGTCCTCCGCGAGTACCTCTGCCGAGACCTCCAGGCCCGGACGGCGCAGGCGGGCCCGTTCCGCCGCGGACTCGGCGATCTGCCGGGTGAGCTCCTGCTCCTCGGCGGGCTTCCGGGTGGAGGCGAGTGCCCGGCCCTCGTACCGCTCCCACAAGGAGGCATGGACGATCCGCAGCGGCAGGCCGCGCACGGATGCCTCGTCCGCGGCCCAGTCGACCGCTTCCAGGGCGGAGTCCGAGCCGTCGGTTCCCACGACCAGGGGAAGCGCCATGACCTCCACCGCCTCTCGATGCCCGGGTCGTCACCGTGTTGCCGACGACACTGCCGGGCGCGGACCGCTACGCCCATGGGCCGCTCGGCCCGTCCGGAGGGACACCCGGCCGTGGCGGTGGCCCCACCGGCCCATGTCGGGCCCCGGTGGACGCGACCGACAGTGGGACCGGACCGTACGGGACCAACCGCGCAGGGAGGCGGGGACGATGTACCACCGCAACGTCGGCGATCTGATGACCAGGGCGGTCGTATCGGTACGGCCGGACACGTCGTTCAAGGAGATCGCGAGGCTGCTCGCGGAACACGACGTCACCGCCGTCCCCGTCGTGGACGAAGGGGACCGCCCGGTGGGCGTGGTGTCCGAGGCCGACCTGCTGCGCAAGGAGGCGGGGCTGCCGGACCCCACCGGCCTTCTGCCGGCCCGGCACCCGCGCCCGGGCGAGCGTTCCCGCGTCGCCGCCACCACCGCGCAGGGGCTGATGAGCAGTCCGCCGACCGTCGCGCGGCCGGAGTGGTCCGTGGTCGAGGCGGCCCGGGTGATGGAGCGTCGAGGGGTGAAGCGACTGCCCGTAGTCGACGGGACGGGACGGCTGGTCGGGGTGGTCAGCCGCGCCGACCTGCTGCGGGTCTTCCTCCGCAGGGACCGCGCCATCCGTGAGGAGATCACCGGTGACCTGCTGGTGAGGACCCTGGGACTTGCCCCCGCCGCCGTGACCGTCCAGGTGGCCGAGGGGAAGGTCACCCTCGAGGGCGTGGTGGACCGCCGCAGCCTCGTGCCGGTGGTCCTGGAGCTGTGCCGCGGTGTGGACGGCGTCGTCGACGTCGAGGCGAGACTGGGTTACAAGGCCGACGACACCGTCCGGCCGTCACCCGCGCACCGGTGAGCCGTGCCGGCGAAGGACGTGGACGGCCCGGAGTTGGAGGGGCCGACCGACGGACCTCCGACCGACGGACCTCCCTCCGCACGTGGGGATGGGCCTGCGTGAGGGGATGAGGGCCCATCGGCCCCCGGCCGGGACCCGGCAGACCCCTGGAGGTGTCCCGGCCGCCATCCGATCGTGGGGGGTGGGCGGACGAGAGGGGGGAAGGGCGACGGCCGGGACGGTGCAGCGCCGGCCACGGTGACTGCCGCACCGAGGAGGAGACGACGATGAAGCAGCCCAAGGCAGGGCACGTGATGACGGCGGACATCGTCGGCGTCCGTGAGGGCACGCCCTTCAAGGACGTCGTCGCGTTGTTCGCACGGCACCGGATCAGCGGCCTGCCCGTGGTCGACGACGACGACAAGGTCCTCGAGGTCGTCGCCGAAACCGACCTGATGCTGCGGCAGGTGTCCCGGCTGGACGGCACGGGGCGGCGGCTGCCGGCGCTGTCACCCACCGCCCGGAGAAACGCCGCCCGGGCGCGCGCACGGACCGCCGGGCAGCCGATGTCCACTCCGGCGATCACCGTGCGGGCGGGGGAAACCGTCGCGGTCCCCGCGCGTACCATGGCGGAACACCACGTCAACCGGCTGCCGGTGGTCGACGAGGAAGACCGTCTCGTCGGCATCGTGACCCGCGGCGACCTGCTCCAGGTCTTCCTCCGCCCGGACCCCGGCATCCGTGCCGAGATCGTCGACGAGGCCGTCGTCCGCGCGCTGTGGCCGGCGCCGCGCGCGATCGGGGTCAGCGTCCACAACGGAGTGGTCACCCTCGGGGGCCGCGTCGAACGGCGCAGTGAGGTCCCGCCGGCCGAAGCCCTGACCCGCCGCGTCGACGGGGTGGTCGCCGTGGTGAACCGGCTCACCTATCGGCTCGACGACACCTGCGGGCGCCCCGTCGACGCCACGGCCCACGGCGTTGCCGACGACCGGCTGCGCACCGTGTGAGGAGGACGCCATGTTCGTCTACGACCACATGAACGGCTGGGGCTGGGCCCTGATCTCGTTGAGCTGGCTGGTGCTGCTGGTCCTCGTCGGCCTGGCAGCGGCCGTGCTGGTGCGACGCACCGCCGACGGCGGTCGCGGCCGGGCTCCCGAGCGACGTGACCCGGGTCCGTGGGAACTCCTGGCCGAGCGGTACGCCCGCGGCGAGATCGACGACGCCGAGTACCGGCGACGGCTGGAGGTGCTGGAACGAACCGCCGGTCACCGGCAGGATTCGAGGTGACCGAGGGCAGCGTGACCGGACGGGGGAGAGATCCACGCGGTGGTCAGCCGGACCCGGCGGGGAGCGACACCCGGAACTCGGTGTGCCCGGGGCGGCTGGTGACCTCGACGGCGCCGTGGTGGGCGGTGACGATCGCGTGGACGATCGCAAGTCCGAGGCCGGTACTGCCCGTACTGCGCGAACGGGCCTGGTCGGCACGGACGAAGCGGGTGAAGACCTCGGGCTGGAGTTCCGCCGGGATCCCGGGCCCGTCGTCGCTGACGGTGAGCCGTGCGCCGTCCGCGTCCGAGGAGAGGGCGACCGTCACTTCCGTACCGGCCGGGGTGTGCGTGCGGGCGTTGGCCATGAGGTTCCCGAGGGCCTGCTGTAGACGATGGCCGTCTCCGGACACCACGACGGGCTCCTCGGGAAGGTCCAGGAACCAGCGGTGGCCCGGTCCCGCGGCGCGGGCGTCGTCGACGGCGTCGAGGACGAGCCGGGTCAGGTCGACCTCCTCGTGCTCGAGCGGGCGACCCGCATCGAGACGGGCCAGGAGCAGGAGGTCGTCGACGAGGTGCGTCATGCGCTGCGACTCGGACTGGATGCGATCGAGGGCGTGGCGGATCTCGGCGGGGACAGAGCCCCGATGGCGAAGGGCGAGTTCGGCGTGGCCCCTGATGTTCGCGACGGGGGTCCGCAGTTCGTGGCTGGCGTCGGCGGCGAAGTGCCGGAGTCGCTCCTCGCCGGCCTGACGCCGGACCAGGGCGTCCTCCACGTGCCCGAGCATGTGGTTGAGCGCGGCGGCGACCTGGCCGACCTCGGTGCGGGGGTCGGTGTCCGGCAGGGGCCGCGGCATGGCGACCTCGCCGGTGGCCAGGGGCAGGCGTGCGACACCGGACGCGTGCTCGGTGACCTGGTGCAGGGGTCGCAGGCTCACCCGTACCCACAACGTCCCCGCGACTCCGGTGGCGAGGAGGGCCGCGCCGAAGACCACGGCCTCCACGGCTTCGAGGCGGTGCAGCGTCGCTTCGACGGGGTGCAGTGGAAGTCCGGTGAGCAGGACGTCGCCGTCGTCGCCGCGGACCGCCGTGACGCGGTAGGCGCCGAGCGAGGCGATGCGGATGCTGTGCCCCCTCCCGTCGACCGGGACAGCTCCAAGGGCGCGTCGGTCTCCGGCGGAGAGCGCCAGGGGGCGGTCGGCCGCGTCGTCGACCACGGCGGCATGGGTGACGTCGCCGCCCAGCAGTCGGGCGCCGAAGGTCGCGTCGGCCTGCCCCCTGGTGTCGGGGCGGTT
Organism: Streptomyces sp. PA03-5A; assembly: GCF_033792725.1. NCBI lineage: Bacteria > Bacillati > Actinomycetota > Actinomycetes > Kitasatosporales > Streptomycetaceae > Streptomyces > Streptomyces sp. PA03-5A. The sequence continues at coordinate 27,633 of NZ_JARAVL010000019.1, forward strand.
GTCCGCGTCGGGCGTCCTCTCGTGCTCCAGACTGGCCGCGAAGCGCCCCCCGGTCGCCGTCAACTGCTCGTCCAGTCGTCCCAGCAGGAATCCCTTGAGCGCGAGGACGGTGGTGACGCCCACGGCCGCGCAGGCCACCGCCAGCAGGACGAGGAGCCCGGCGGTGAGCTGACCCCGCAGGGTGCGGGGAGGGAGTCGTCTCATGGGGCCTCGGACCTCAGGACGTATCCGACGCCGCGGACCGTGTGGATCATCGGGGAACGTCCCGCGTCGATCTTCTTACGGAGATAACTGATGTAGAGCTCGACGACATGGGCCTGGCCGCCGAAGTCGTACGCCCAGACCCGGTCGAGGATCTGGCTCTTGGACAGCACCCGGCGCGGGTTGCGCATGAGGAACCGCAGCAGCTCGAACTCCGTCCGGGACAGCTCGATCAGGGTCCCGGCACGGCGGACCTCCCGGGCCTCCTCGTCCATCGTGAGGTCGCCGACGACCAGCCGGTCCACGTCGGTGGCGGCGGTCATCCCGGCCCTGCGGAGCAGACCGCGCAGCCGCGCGATGACCTCCTCCAGGCTGTACGGCTTGGTCACGTAGTCGTCGCCGCCCGCCGTGATGCCGGCGACGCGGTCCTCGACCGCGTCGCGAGCCGTCAGGAACAGCACGCACACGCGGTCGGCGTCGCGCCGCAGCTCGCGCAGGACGTGCAGGCCGTCGACGTCGGGCAGCATCCAGTCCAGGACGACCGCGTCGGGGCGGAAGTCGCGGGCGGTCGCGAGCGCGGACGCCCCGTCTGCGGCCGTCCGTACCCGGCAGCCCTCTCCGGCCAGGGCGGCGGAGAGCACGTCGGTGACATCGGGCTCGTCGTCGACGACCAGGATGCGCACCGGGCTCCCGTCGGGACGGTGCATGCCGGGGGATGGTGTGCGGCTCTCTTCCATGGTGAGTACAGCATCCCTCGCACACGTCCCCACGGCGGCCCCGGAAACCTCTGCGTTTCCTCTGAGTTCCCGCTGGGCTGCCCGGATCAGAGGAAACGCAGAGGTTCGATGCCGATGCTGGGGGCGCCCGACGACGATCACGCTCCTGGGAGCCTCATGGCCGCCACCTCCACCACCGCCCACGCCGGTCGCGGACTGCGCCACCGGCGGCCGCGCCGCAGCCTCGTCCCGGTGCTCGCGCCGCTCGCGATCTGGGCGGGCGCCGCGGGAGTGCTGGCGTTGTGGTGGTCCGACACCACCTCCGTCGTCGGTCCGGCGGGGTGGCTGACCGGTGCGGGCCGCATCACGGGCCTCCTCGCCGGATACGCCTGCGCGGTCCTGCTCGTGCTGATGGCTCGCGTGCCCCTCCTCGACCACAGTGTCGGAACCGACCGGCTCGCCCGCTGGCACGCCTGGGGCGGACGCTGCACCGTCTCCCTGGCCCTGGCCCACACGCTGCTGATCATCTGGGGTTACGCCGCCGCCTCGCACGCCTCCTTCGTGGGACAGACCACGACACTCGTCCTGGACTATCCGGACCTCCTCAAGGGCACCGCCGGATTCCTGCTGTTCGTCGCCACGGGTGCGGTCTCCGCGCGTGCGGCCCGCCGGAAGATGAGCTACGAGACCTGGCACTACCTGCACTTCGCCACCTACCTCGCGGTCTTCCTCGCCTTCGGGCACCAGCTGTCCAACGGAGCGGACTTCGTCGGGAACCGGGCAGCCCAGACCGCCTGGCACGCCCTCTACCTCGGCGCCGCCGTCCTGGTCGCCTGGTACCGATTCGCCGTCCCGCTCCGGCGCGGCCTCCGCCACGGGCTCACGGTCGTCGCCGTCCACCCGGAGGCACCCGGGATCGTGTCCGTCCACCTCACCGGTGAGCACCTGGACGAGCTGGCGGGTGCGCCGGGACAGTTCCTGCGCTGGCGCTTCCTCACCCGCGGGCTGTGGTGGACCGCCAACCCGTACTCCCTGTCCGCCCCGGCCCACCCTCGGCACCTGCGCATCACCGTGAAGTCCGCGGGCGGCCACAGCGGCGCCCTGGCCCGGCTGACCCCGGGCACCCGCGTGTGGGCGGAAGGCCCCTACGGCGCGTTCACCGCGGACCGTCGCACCGCGTCGAAGGTCCTCCTGCTGGCGGGCGGTGTCGGCATCACCCCGCTGCGGACTCTCTTCGAGACCCTGCCCGGCCCGGTGACCCTCGTCTACCGGGCACGCCGTCCGGAAGACCTCGCCCTGCGCGGCGAACTCGACGCGATAGCGCACAGGCGCGGCGCCACGGTCCACTACGTGGTGGACGACCCCGCTCGCCACCACTCCCCCCTGACCGCGCAGGCACTGTCCGCCCTCGTCCCCGGGCTGGCCGGTCACGACGTCTACCTCTGCGGCCCGCCGCCGATGACGGAAGCCGCGGTGCGGGCCTTGCGCGAGGCGGGAGTGCCCGCCCGCCGCATCCACCACGAGTCGTTCGCGTTCTGAGGAGAACCACCGCATGCGTCGCGCCGTGCTCACCACCACCGGGACCAGTGCCCTCATCGCCGGGATGCTCTTCCTCAAACCCCACCAGCCGTCCGTCGTGGCGGGCGGTCCGGATCCCTCGGCTGCCTCGCCCACGCCCCAACGGTCGGAGCAGGCGTCCCCAGGCGGCCACGGCGCCGCCAACGGCACCTTCACCGGTGCGCCCGTCGACACTCCCTACGGGACGGTGCAGGTGGCGGCCACGCTCGCCGACGGAAGGATCACCGCCGTCCGAGTCCTCCAGGCGCCGGACGAGAACGGCAGGGACCGGCAGATCGCCGCCTACGCCCTGCCCCGCCTGACGCAGGAGGCCCTCGGCGCCCAGAGCGCCCGCATCGACGCCGTGTCCGGGGCGAGCTACACCAGCCAGGGGTACGTCCGGTCCCTGCAGAGCGCTCTGGACCAGGCCCGTGCGTGACCCCGCCCGCGGGCTGCACCACGTCGAACACGTGATGGGCACCGTCTTCTCCTTCGACGTCCGGGACCGGGCCACCTGCGCCGTCCGCGATGCCCTCGACCGTGCCGTCCGCCATCTGCACACCGTGGACGCCGTGTTCTCCACGTACCGTCCCGACAGCGCCGTCAGCAGGCTCGGCCGCGGCGAGATCGGCCTCGCCGACTGTCCGGGCGAGGTGCGCGACGTGCTGGAGCTGTGCGCCCGGGCGAGCCACGAGACGGACGGCTGGTTCAGCATCACGGCCGGCGGCACCCTCGACCCCTCGGGTCTCGTCAAAGGGTGGGCCACCGAGAACGCCTCCCGGATGCTCCACGAGGCCGGGGCACACCACACCTGCGTGAACGGGGGCGGCGACGTCCGCCTCCGGGGCCAGGCGGCCCCGGGCACACCTTGGCGCATCGGCATCGCCGACCCGCTTCTCCCTGGAGCGCCGGCCGCCGTCGTGTCCGCGAGCGGCGACCTGGCCATCGCGACCTCGGGCACCGCGGAACGCGGCGCCCACATCCTCGACCCGCACGGCGGCACCCCCGCCGCCGCCCTGGCGTCCGTCACCGTCATCGGGCCGGCCCTGACGATGACCGACGCCTACGCCACCGCGGCCTTCGCACGTGGCAACGGATCCCGCGCCTGGCTGGAGGCGCTGGACGGGTACGAGGCGCTGGCCATCCTGCCCGACGGCCGCACGTGGCGAACGTCCGGATTCGGCAACCACGTCCCCTGAGCGGCGACCGCGCTGATCCACGCGCCAGATGGCCGGGAGGCGGGGGGCATTGGGCCCGTCCACGGGGCCGGGTGGCCCAATGGCGGCGGTTACCGGCGGGTCCCAGACTGGGTGCGGGAGGTTTTCCGTCCCTCGTCGAAGGAGGCGGCCATGAACGCCAACCTGCAACCGGCGACGGTGAGCGACGTGATGACACGCAAGGTCGTCGCGGTGGCCCTGGGCACGTCCTTCAAGGAGATCGTGCGGACCCTGGAACAGTGGAAGGTCAGCGCGCTGCCCGTGGTGGCCGACGGCACCCGGGTCGTCGGCGTGGTCTCCGAGGCGGATCTGCTGCGCAAGGAGGAACACCGCGAGGACGTCGCCCCGCCGATCGGCGCGGGCCCGGACAAGGCGGCCGCGGTCACCTCCGAGCAGCTGATGACGGCCCCGGCGGTCACCGTGCGCGAGGACGCCCCCCTGGCGCAGGCGGCACGGACGATGGCGCTGCACCACGTGAAACGGCTGCCCGTGGTCGACGCCGACGGAACGCTGCGCGGCGTGGTGAGCCGCGGCGACCTGCTCAAGGTGTTCCTCCGGACGGACGAGTACATCGCCCGTGACGTGCGGGACGTCCTCGCGGGCGAAGTCCTGCCGGGCGCGTGGCAGTTGGTGGACGTCGAAGTCACCGACGGAATCGTGACGGTGAGCGGCCTGCTCGCCGACCGGTCGCTGGTCCCGGTCGTGGCACGGATGGTGCGCTCCGTCGAGGGTGTCGTGGACGTGCGCTTCGACCTCACGCCGAGCCGCGTGTGAGGCCCCTAAGGCGACCGGTCGGCCCCTTCGACGGGCCCGGCCGGCCCAAGCGGACGCCTGGCGCCGCGCAACACCCTGACGGCAGGACACGACTCCGTCCGAAGGAGGGAAGGCCGTGAAGGCGTGGGTTTTCCAGGGGTCCGGGCAGGCCCGCTGGCAGGAGGTGCCGGATCCGCAGGTCAAGGACCCCGGCGACGCGATCGTGCGCGTCGGCGCGGTCACCGTCTGCGGAACCGATCCGCACATCCTCAAGGGTGACGTGCCCGACGTGCGCCCCGGCACCGTCTTGGGTCACGAACCGGTGGGCGAAGTCGTCGAAACCGGTTCCGCCGTCACGACGGTGCGTCCCGGCGACCGGGTGCTGATCTCCTGCATCTGCGGGTGCGGCCGGTGCCGCTTCTGCCGCGAGGGCGCCTACGGGCAGTGCGTCGGCGGCGGAGGCTGGGTACTGGGGCACCTGATCGACGGGACCCAGGCCGAGTACGTGCGCGTGCCGTTCGCCGACGTCTGCCTGCACCCGCTGCCCGCCTCGGTGAGCAGTCAGGACGCGGTGCTGCTCGCCGACATCTTCCCCACGGCCTACGAGGTGGGCGTCCTCAACGGCCGCGTCCGGCCCGGCGACACGGTCGCCGTCGTCGGCAGCGGGCCGATCGGACTGGCCGCGATCGCCACGGCGCGCCTGTACTCCCCCGACCGGATCATCGCTGTCGACCTGGCGGAGACCCGTCTGGACGCGGCCAAGCGCCTGGGCGCGGAGGCGGTCGCCAACGCCGGTGAGCAGCCCGAGCGGCTGGTCCTCGACCTGACCGAGGGACTCGGCGCCGACGTGGTGATCGAGGCGGTGGGTGTTCCCGAGAGCTTCGAACTGTGCGCGCACATCGTCCGGCCGGGCGGCCATCTGGCCAACGTCGGCGTCCACGGCGCGCCGGCCACCCTTCACCTGGAGGACCTGTGGAGGAGGAACGTGACCATCACCACGGGGCTGGTGGACACGTACTCGACCCCGGTGCTGTTGCGCATGATGGCTTCCGGACGCCTTCCGGCCGCTTCCCTCGTCACCCACACGTTCGAACTCGACGACATGGAGGAGGCCTACGGCGTGTTCGGCCGGGCGGCCGACACCGCGGCGCTCAAGGTCGTGCTCGGCGGCCCGCACCACTCGGCGGTGGCGCTCACCGACTGAGCTCTGAGGAAAGGACCGACGGTCATGACGAAGCACTCCCCAGCCACCGCGCCCGGGGACATCGGCCGGCGCATCACGATGCGCCGTGAGGAATTGGGCCTGTCGCGGGAGGAAGTGGGGGCCCGTACGGGCATCGCCCCTGGCTACCTGCGGTACGTGGAGGAGGATTCCACCGCAGCTCCCGGCATCGCGACATTGCGTGGCCTGGCCATGGCGCTGGACACCAGCGTCTCCGCGCTCAGCGGAGGCGAGGCCGATCTGCCGCCGGGCCGCGGGCAGGCCGCAGGCCGCGCCGAACTGGTGGAACTGGGCGGTGAGGAGTGCTGGAGACTGCTGTCCTCTCACGGCGTGGGCAGGCTCGCCCTGTCCATGCCCGAGGGACTCACCGTCGTACCGGTCAACTACAGCGTCGACCAGGGCACGATCGCCTTCCGCACCTCGCCGGCCGCCACCCCCGCGGAGGCCTCCGACACCAAGTGCGCCTTCGAGGTCGACGAGGTGGACGACGCCCTGAGCCAGGGCTGGAGCGTCCTCGTCCGTGGGATGGCGCACACCGTCACCGACCCCGCGGGCGTCCGGCGGCTCAACGAACAGGCGTACACCGGGCCGTGGGCCGGCGGGGACCGCGACCTGTGGGTACGCATCACACCGGCGAACGTGACGGGCCGCCGCATCGTGGTGGGCTGACATGACGACCAAGGGAGGCAGGGCATGACGGGCAGCGGATACGCAGCGGGGCCGCCCCGCGCACCGCACGGGGAGGTCGTCGTGGGGGTCGACGGATCGGACCCTGCCGTGCGCCCTGGACCGGGCGGCCGACGAGGCACACCGGCGGGACGCCGCCCTGCGGATCGTGCTCGGTCTGCCGTGGCCCGATCCGGGCGAGGTCGGATTCGGCCTGGAGGCCGATGGCGAGCGCCCGCCGGGCGAAGCGGCCCGTACGGTCCTGGACTTGGCCGCCAGACGCGTGGAGGACCGGCACCCGGGGCTGTCCGTCGCACTGGAGCAGGCCGCCGAGCCGGCGGCCTCGGCGCTGGTGCGCGTGGGCCGGACCGCGACCCTGACCGTGGTCGGCACCAGAGGCCGTGGCGGTTTCGCCGGCCTGCTCCTGGGCTCCGTCAGCCTGCGGGTGGCCGCCCACACCGCTGGTCCGCTGATGGTCGTCCGCGGCGAGGACGCGGCCGTCCGACGGGGGCTGCTGCACGACAAGGTGCTGCTCGGCCTGGAGGACGAAAGCGACGCCGAGGCCGCCCTGTTCGCGTTCGAGGAGGCCGAACGACGCGCCGCACGGCTGAGGGTCCTCCATGCCTGGACCCACCCGCACATCTCCATGGGAGAGTGGCCCACGTCCCACCGCCAGGACCTGGCCTCCCAGGCACGGCAGCACAGGGAACTGGCCCGGTTCGCCGTGTCAAAGCTGACCGAACGTTTTCCGGATGTCGCCGTGCGGGTGGACTCCGTTCCGGGACACGCCGCCGCCGCGCTTGTGGAGGCGAGCCGCGCGGCGGACGTGGTGGTGGTCGGCGCCCATCGCCGCGAGGACCGCCCGCTCGGCATGCGCCTGGGACCGGTCACCCACGCGGTGCTCCAGCACGCGCACTGCCCCGTCGTCCTGGTCCCCATCGGCTGAGCGCCGGACCCCCTGGTCAGCGGTAGCCCTGACGTGCACCCGCCTTCGGTACCGGGCGGGCCAGGACAAGGGGCCGGTAGGCCCCTGCGGGCGGAGGGTGCCGGGGTGCAGGCTGAGGACGAGGGCCGCCGCCAGGGCCGCCCGGTCGTCCCCCGTCACATCGTGTGGACGGTCCTCAGGACGGAGGTGCCGGTGATGACCACCGCCACGACGAACGGCCTGCTCGACGTACTGCCGGCCCAGGCGCGACAGCGCCTGACGGAACTCGGCCGCGAGGTGTCCTTCCCGGCCGGGACCCGGATCTTCGAGGAGGGGCAACGAGCCGACAGGTTCTGGATCATCCACACCGGATCTGTCGCACTCGACCTCCACGTCCCCGGGCGGCGCCCCGCCGTGCTGGAGGCTCTCGGACACGGCGACCTTCTCGGCTGGTCGTGGCTGTTCCCTCCGTACAGCTGGCATCTGGGCGCCCAGGCGCAGAGCCCGGTGCGGGCGACGGAGTACGACGCCACGATCGTGCGGGCGCTGTGCGAGGCCGACCCTGCCTTCGGCCGGGCCGTGTCCCGCCGGGTGGCGGAGATCGTCGCCCACCGCCTGCTGCAGACCCGCACCCGTCTGCTGGACCTCTACGGTCCCGCCGGCAGCGGAACCGCGCACTGACCGGCTTCCGCCCGCCAGGAGGAGAGGGACCGATGCACGGCAGCCCGCACATCGTCAGCGACGTGATGACCCGTTCCGTCGTCGCCGTCGGCCGGGACGCCTCGTTCAAGGAGATCGTCACGACCATGGAGCGGTGGAAGGTCAGTGCACTCCCCGTGCTGGAGGGCGAGGGTCGGGTAGTCGGCCTGGTGTCCGAGGCCGACCTGCTGCCCAAGGAGGAGTACCGCGACAGCGCTCCCTCCCGCAACGAGCAGATGCGGCGCCTGCCGGATCTGTGCAAGGCCGGCGCCACCACCGCCGACGAGCTGATGAGCGCCCCCGCCGTGTGCGTGCACGCCGACGCCACACTGGCCCAGGCGGCGCGCGCCATGGCGTTCCGGAACGTCAAGCGGCTGCCGGTCATCGACGCCGAGGGCATGCTGTGCGGCATCGTCAGCCGTGGCGACCTGCTGAAGGTCTTCCTGCGTCCGGACGAGGAGATCGCCGAGGAGGTCAACCGCGAGATCGCCGGGTACCTCTTCCCCGGCGAGCCCTCACCGGTACGGGCACGCGTCGAGGAGGGCGTCGTCCACTTCTCCGGCGCGCCGGGAGACCCGTCGCTGGTCCCTGTGGCGTCACGGTTCGCCCGAGCCGTGGAGGGCGTCGTCGACGCCGTGTGGGACTGAAGCACACCGGAAGCACCCCGGGCGTTGGGGGTGATCATGCCCGCCGGTGGCCCCACGAGGGTTCCACTTCGGCCCACTCCCGCTCCCATGCCGCCGCCCGATGACGGTCGATCCGCAGCCGGACGGCCCAGCGTCCTGCCAGGACCAGCCCGCACGCGCCGGTGGCGGCGAAGACACCGAACACCTGGCCCTGCACCTGCGCCTGCACCGGTGTGAGCGGTGGTTCCCTGATCTCGTCGTGCCGGTCCACCCGGACGGGTGTGGTGGACCCCGTCCGGCTGTTCGGCTCCACGCGAGCGCTGCCGACGTGCGCGACACCGTCCGGTACGGTCCACCGCACGGTGGCCCGCACCGTACCGGGGGACCCCGTGTAGGAGTTCTCCACCGCGTCCGCCGCGTCCTCGGTGAGGACTGCCGTCACCTGGCGCATGCCGTCACCTTGGTGCAGCGCGTCGTGCTCCACGGCGACCGCGGAGGCGACCCCCGCGGCGGGACCACCGACGGCCATCAGGACCGCCGCCGCCACTCCCGTCCACGCCTCCGCGACATCCGTTCCGCGTCGCATCGAATTGCGCCGCCACCGCCAGAACATCACCCGACCGCTCATGGCCACGCCCCCTTTCCCTGCGGCGACGGTCGCACGGAGGCGGGGTTGAGGAGCAGGGGCCGAAGAGGCCGCCCGGGTGGGCCGGGCAGGCCGTTCTCACCGGCTGCCGGGTCCGTTCGGCCCTGTCTCAGGAGCCGCCGGTGGGCGACGATCGTAAGGGTCCGACCCGCACGCGGCAGTGCGCGGTCTCTCAGATCCTCGGGACCAAGGACGTGAGCAGCATGGCACCGAATCCGTATCCGGCCGCCCCTGGTGACATGGGGCGCCGTGTGGCGAAGCGGCGTGACGAGTTGGGTCTGACCCGTGAGGAAGTCGCGGCCCGGGCCGGCATGGCCACCAGTTACCTGCGGTTCATCGAGGAGCAGTCCACGGCCGCTCCCGGTCCGGGAACGCTGGGAACGCTCGCGGCCGCCCTGGACACCACGGTCGTGGCGCTCAACGGAGGGGAGGCCGACCTTCCGCCCGGCCGCCTCGGGCGCGCCTCATCGCACGCACGCCTGGTGGAGCTCTCCCCCGAGGAATGCTGGTCGCGCCTGGACGGCCACGGCGTGGGCCGGATCGCAGTGACCGCTCCCGGCCGCGAGGCCATCCTGCCCGTGAACTACAGCGTGGTCGACGGTTCCGTCGTCTTCAGGACCGCCCCCGGTTCCGGGCCGGCCGAGGTCACCGGAACGGAGGTCGTCTTCGAGGTGGACCACGTGGACGAGGCGCTCAGCCAGGGCTGGAGCGTCCTGGTACGGGGCCCGGCCAGGCGCGTCGAGGACCCGGAGGCCGTGCGGCACCTCGCCCGGCGGGCGTACAGCGGCCCGTGGCCGGGCGACGACGACCGCAGCGAGTGGGTGCGGATCGACGCGGCCGCGATCACCGGCCGGCGCATCGACGTCCCCTGACGGGCCCGCCCCGTTCCGATGGGTCCGTTCGGCCCTGGCGCGCCCGGCCCTGGTGGGTGAGGATCACCGGGACACGGGACGTCAGGGCAGCGACACACGGCAGGGGGCCGCCATGACCGGTGCAGAGGAGTTCTCACCGCGGGCGCCGATCAGGGTGTTCCTGGTCGACGACCACGAGGTGGTACGGCGGGGCGTGCACGACCTCCTCGACGCCGAACCCGACATCGAGGTCGTCGGGGAGGCCGGCACGGTCGGCCACGCACTGGCTCGGGGACCAGCCCTGCGGCCGGACGTGGCGATCCTCGACGTGCGTCTCCCGGACGGCGACGGCATCGGTGTCTGCCGGGAGCTGCGCTCGCGCATGCCGGAACTGGCCTGTCTGATGCTGACGTCCTTCGACGACGACGACGCCCTGCTGGACGCGATCATGGCGGGCGCCGCCGGCTACGTGTTGAAGCAGATCAAGGGCTCCGACCTGGTCTCCGCCGTCAGGACCGTGGCCTCGGGCCAGTCGATGCTCGACCCGGCGACCACCGCCCGGTTGATGAGCAGCCTGCGCCACCAGGAAGAACCGGCGAGTCCGCAGGACGAGACCCTCGCCACGCTCACTCCGCGCGAGCGGGAGATCCTGGAACTGATCGGCGAGGGCCTGACGAACCGGCAGATCGGCAAGCGGCTGTTCCTGTCGGAGAAGACGGTCAAGAACCACATCTCCCGGATGCTGGCCAAGCTCGGCGTCGAGCGCCGCATCCAGGCCGCCGTGCTCGCCACCCAGCACCAGACCGGGGGCGGCGGGGACGCCGAGTCACGACGCTGAGATGGTGCCGCGTGGCTCGTGCCTCAGGGACGAGCGGCCCCTCCCCCGCGAGCACGGCGGGGCGGAACCTGGAGCCAGGTTCCGGGCCGGGAGGAGACCACCATGATGCCCACGACCCTCGACGGCGCGACGTTGGAGAAGCTCATTTCCGCCGCCGTCGCCGCGCCGTCCTTCCACAACAGCCAGCCGTGGCGATTCCGCCTGGAGCCGGACACCGCCACGGTCCTGGTCCGTGCCGCGGGTGAGCGCGGGCTGCGTGAGGCCGACCCACTGGGCCGGGCGCTGCACGTGTCCGTCGGTGCGGCGGTGTTCAACCTGCGGGTCGCGGTGGCCCACTTCGGCTGGGAGCCCGTCGTCCGGCTGCTGCCGGTCCCGGCGCAGCCGGACCTGCTGGCTTCGGTACGGCTGGCCGGACCGTCCCGCAGCGGTGGGGAGCACCGTGCGGACCTGTACCAGGCGTTGTGGCGCCGGCACAGCAGCCGCGCTCCCTTCTCGGCGCACCGGCCCCCGGGGCCGGTCCTCGCCGAACTGGCGGACGCCGCCCACTCGGAGGGGGCGAAACTGTACGTGCCGGACGCCGGCGAGACCCAGCGAATACTGCGGCTGACCTCGGAGGCGGAGCAGCGGGGTGTGACCGACCCCGCGCGCCGTACCGAGAGCCGGGGCTGGATCCGCGAAGGTGCTCGGGACGGCCTGACGCCGGTGGCCCTGGGCCCGCGGGACGCCGCAGGGCGGCTGCCGATGCGGGACTTCTCCGCGCTGGGTCCGCAGAATCAGCTGCCGGCCGCGGTATTCGAGCAGCAGCCGCTGATCGCGGTGCTGTCCACCGCCCACGACCGGCGTGCGGACTGGCTGCGGGCCGGCCAGGCGTTGGAGCACGTCCTTCTGGTGGCCACCGCGCACCGGGTGCGGGCGTCGCTGCTGCACCAGGCACTGGAGTGGCCCGACCTGCGTTGGGCGCTGCGCAGCGCGGAAAGCGGGCCGGGACACGTCCAGATGCTCGTCCGGCTCGGGTACGGCCCTCAGGACCCGGCAAGCCCGCGCATGTCGGCGACGGAGGTCATGGAGGGACATCACGCGCCGGCTCCGGGCCGAGCGGCACCTTCCACTCCAGGTGCGTCCCCCCGGACGGCCTCGTCCGGACGGTGAACGACCCGCCGAGCTTCTCGGCCCGCCTGGCGAGATTCGTCAGACCGCTGCGGCGGCCGCCTTCGGGCAGCCCCACCCCGTCGTCGGTCACGGCAAGTGCCAGGATGCCGGAGCCGACCACCAGGGCGACCTCAGCCGAACCGGCGTGTGCGTGCCGTGCCACATTCGAGAGTGCCTCACCCAGCACCGCGACGACCTCGTCGGCCACTGGGGCCGGAACATCGGTGTCGATGAGGCCCTCCATCCGCAGTGCCGGGGTGAACCCGAGCGCGGGCACGGCCTCCTCGACCCCCTTCGCAGTGCGCACCCGCAGACCATGCCGGGTCGAGGTCGTTTCGTGGACACGGAGGCCGAAGATCGTCGAGCGGATGATCTTGATGGTTTCGTCCAGGTCGTCCACTGCGCGCAGCAGGCGCTCGCTCGCCTGGGGGTGGTCGACGAAACGCGCCGCGCTCTGCAGGGTCATGCCGGTGGCGAACAACCGCTGGATGGCCAGGTCGTGCAGGTCCCGGGCGATACGGTCGCGGTCCTCGAGCTGTGCCATCTGCTCTGCGGCACGGCGTCGCTCGGCCAGTTCCATGGCGAGGGCGGCCGATCCGGCGAACGCCAGCAGCAACTCCGTCTCGGTCTCGGTGAACACCGGCTGCCCTTCTGCGCGGGCCAGCAACAGCGCGCCGCGCACCCCCTGCGGGGCGCTCATCGGGACGGCCACCGCAGGGCCGAGCCCGGCGAACCGGGGCGGGCCGGCCGTGATGCGCGGATCGTGCTCCACGTCCGGGCTGGTGATCGGTTCGGTGGCCTCCATGGCGGCGCCCGCGAAGGACCCCTGCCGGGGGAGGGTGAGTCCACGGTGGAGGTCCGCGTCGGTGCCGGTGGCGATCGCCACCTCCACGTCCGTCGTGCCGTCGACCGGCAGCGCGACCACCCCGAGATCCGCGCCGGTGATGCGGCGTGCGCGCTCCACGATCAGCTCCAGGATGCGGGACTCGTCCACCCCCGACAGGAGACTGGCGGTGACCTCCGCGTTCGCCTCCAGCCACCGCTGCTTCGACCGGGCTTCCTGGTAGAGCCGTGCGTTGTCGACGGCGACGCCCGCGGCGACGGCGAGGGTGGACAACACGGTCTCGTCCTCGTCGTCGAACTCCTTGGCGCCGCGCTTCTCCGTCAGGTACAGGTTGCCGAACACTTCGTCACGGACGCGGATCGGCACCCCGAGGAACGAGTGCATCGGCGGGTGGTCGACCGGGAATCCGTACGAGGCCGGATGGTGGGAGAGCTCGCGCAGGCGCAGCGGTTCGGGGTGCCGGATCAGTTCGCCGAGGATGCCGTGGCCCGACGGCAGGGGACCGATCGCCTCGATCTGCTCGTCCGAGACCCCGACGGTCAGGAACTGCGCGAGCTTCGCGTCGTCGCCGATCACGCCCAGCGCCCCGTACTCGGCGTCCACCAGCACCACTGCCGCCTCCACGATCCGCCGCAGCACCTGCGGCAGGTCCAGCTCCCGCCCGACCGACAGCACCGCCTCCAGCAGGCTGTGCACGCGGTCCCGCGTCCCCCGGACCGCGTCGATGCGTGTCTGCAGTTCGTCCAGCAGCTCGTCGAGCCTCAGCCGGGGCAGGCGCTCCGCGCCCTCGCTGCCGTCCATCCCCACGGATCCTCCATCCGGCACAGCAGGCAGGTGACCAGCTTCAAGATAGCCGGATCGGGGCGACTTCGAACGTCCCTCCACCGGCGTTCCGCCGTTGCGACCGGCGCGGTGGCCGGGGGGCGTCGCCCACGGCCCCGGCTCCCGCAGGGGACCTGTCGCGCCCACTCGGTCCTCGACCGACGAGCCGGCCGCCGTCGACGGCTCGGCCGCCTCGCCGCGGGGCCCGGCACGTCAAGCGCGTGGGCGTGCTGCGCCTCCATGATCCGGGGGCGGCCAACACTGAGGCGCTCGGCATCCGTTTCCCGCTGCGCGGCATTCGCGCGCCGGCCCCGCCGCTGACTGCCCATGTCCGCGAACCGTTCAGCGCACACGGGCTGGTGCACCAACTGGTCGCTGCAGAAGGGACGTTCGGCCCCATGCCCACGGGCCTTCGGCCCACGGCGCCGCACCTCCGCCACGCAGGACAGTGAACACGCAACGAAATCCACCAGGTTCACGCTCCGCCCGGATCGGAAGGGATCAGCACCATGGCCATCCAAGGACACCCCCAGCGGCACACGGGGTTCCGCCTCCCCGCACGGCGCAGGACCGGCACAGGCACCGCCCCGTCCGGCGAGGCTGCTGCCGCGTCGGCAACGTCCGCCACGTCCGCGCACGTGTACGTCCTCGCCGGACTGCGCGTCCTGACCGGGTTCGTCTTCCTGTGGGCCTTCCTCGACAAGACCTTCGGTCTCGGCTACGCCACCGGCTCCGGCAAGGGCTGGATCGACGGCGGCTCGCCGACCAAGGGGTTCCTCAGCGGCGTCGCCGCGGGTCCCTTGCAGTCCACCTTCCACGCCTGGGCCGGCGCCGCCTGGGCGGACTGGCTGTTCATGCTGGGCCTGCTGGGCGTCGGCGTCGCGGTCATGAGCGGTGTGGCGCTGCGGATCTCCGCCGTGGCCGGCACCGCGATGATGGCCCTGATGTGGGTCGCCGAGTGGCCTCCGGCCCGGCACCTGGCCGACGGGTCGCCCAGCATGTCGACCAACCCCTTCGCCGACTACCACCTCGTGTACGCGGTCGTGCTGATCGCCCTTGCCGCCGCCTCCGCGGGCACCACCTGGGGCCTGGGCCGCGTCTGGGCCCGGCTGCCCGTCGTCCGCGACCACGCCTGGCTGCGCTGACGCCCGGCGCGACGCCCAGCACCGGCCCGGGGAGCTCGGCTCCCCGGGCCCTGACAGCGTGCGAGAAGGAGCCCGGCGCTCAGGGGCGGATCACGGTGTTCCTCCCGCGCCCGCGAAGGGGATCTGCGCCGAGTCGGCCGCCTGACTGCCGAAGGGGTGCCGCCACAGGCGCTGTGCCTGGAGTCTCGGCAGGACCCCCTCTCCGAACCAGTACGCCTCCTCCAGGTGCGGATAGCCGGAGAGGATGAACTCCTCGATGCCGAGGGCGTGGTACTCCTTGATCCGCTCGGCGACCTCGTCGTGACTGCCGACCAGCGCGGTACCCGCGCCACCGCGGACCAGGCCGATGCCCGCCCACAGGTTGGGGTGGACCACCAGGCGGTCGCGGCTGCCGCCGCGGTGCAGATCGAGCATGCGCCGCTGGCCCTCGGATTCGCTGCGGGACAGTCCGGCCTGGACGGCCGCGACGGTCTGCGGGTCGAATCCGTCCAGGAGCCGGTCGGCCTCGGCCCAGGCCTGCTCGGAGGTGTCGCGCGTGATGACGTGCAACCGGATGCCGAAGCGCAGGGTGCGTCCCTGTCCGGCCGCCAGGCCCCTGATCCAAGCGATCTTCTCCGCGACCTGCGCGGGCGGCTCGCCCCAGGTGAGGTAGACGTCCGCGTGCCGGGCGGCGACCTCGCCGGCCACCGGTGAGGAACCCCCGAAGTACACTTCGGGAACCGGGTCGGGCACCCGGGCGAGCTTCGCGTCCTCGACCTGGAGGTGCTCACCGCGGAGGTCGACGGACTTGCCCTCCCACAGTCCCTTCACGACCTCCAGGAACTCACCGGTGCGGCGGTACCGCGCATCCTTGTCCAGGAAGTCGCCGTACGCCCGCTGCTCATGGCTCTCTCCCCCCGTGACGACGTTGAGGAGCAGCCGTCCGCCGGTCTGGCGCTGGAAGGTGGACGCCATCTGCGCGGCGAGCGTCGGCGAGACGAAGCCGGGCCGGAAGGCCACCAGGAACTTCAGCCGTTCCGTGTGCTGGCTGACCATGGCGGTGGTCAGCCATGCGTCCTCGCACCACGCGCCCGTGGGGGTGAGCGCGCCGGCGAAGCCGAGGTCCTCCGCGGCGCGGGCGATCTGACTCAGGTAGGCGACCGTCGGCGGCCGGTCGCGGCCGGACCGCGTGGCCGGGGTGCCGTGGCCGCCTCCGACGACGTGGCGGCTGTCGCCGTTGGTGGGCAGGAACCAGTGGAAGGTGAGGGACACGTGGGCTCTCCGATCGGGGTGGTCCGTCACAGCAGGCCGTGGCGGGGCGGCCTGGTGCCGTTGAGCACGTACCGGCCGATGTGCTGGACCTTCCAGCGGGACGGGTCGTGCAGGGTGTGGGTGCGGGCGTCGCGCCAGTGACGGTGCAGGCCCAGGGAGTCGAGTGCCGACCGGGTGCCGGAGACCTCGAAGAGGGCGCTGGCGACCTCCACCGCGGTTTCCGCAGCCGTCACCTTGGCCGCGGCCACCGCGATCGAGGCCTCGGCGGCCGAGGTCTCGGTCAGGTCGGCACGCGCCGCGTCCACGGCCTTCGCCGCGGCGGCCAGGAGCGCGTCGGCGGCCCGCACCCGGATGGCCAGTTCCCCGAACCGCTGGATGAGCAAGGGGTCCTCGGCGGCGGCCTCGTGCCCCTCCTCGACGCTCTCGAACCAGGGGCGGCTCTTGGTGCGGACGAACTCCACGGCCTCCGCCAGCGCGCCGGCGGCGATCCCCGCGTCGATGGCGGCGTGCAGCAGCTGGGCCACGGCGCCGTGCAGTTGCGGGCCCCGGAAGGTGAGGTGGTGGGGCACGACCCGTTCGGCGGGAACGAGCACCGACTCCAGGCGTACGGTGCCGCTGGCGGTCGTGCGCTGCCCCATGCCGTCCCAGTCGTCCACGACGGTGAGGCCGGGCGCGTCACGCGGCGCGTACGCCACGTGGAGGTTCCCGTCGTCGGAGCGGGCGAGGACCGGGATCCAGTCGGCGAACAGGGCGCCGGTGGAGTAGTGCTTGACGCCGTCGAGCGCGTACGTGCCGTCCGGCAGCCGGGTGAGCCGGGTCCGGATGTCCTGCACGTGCCGGGTGCCCGCTTCGGACTGGGCGTTGCCGAACCGCTTCCCCCGCAGCACCTCGCGGAAGAAGAACTCCTTCTGCTCGCGGGTGCCCTGCCGGCGCAGCACGTTGACGTACACGAAGTGGCTCTGCGGGATCTGGGCGAGACTGGGATCGGCGGCGGCCAGCAGATGGAAGATGCCGGCGAGCGTCCCGGTGCTGACGTCCGCGCCGCCGAACTCGGCGGGCACGGTCACCGCGAGGAGGCCGGAGGCGGACAGCCGTTCCAGCTCCGGGCGCGGGAGCCTGCGCTGTGCGTCCCGCTCGGCGGCGCCCTTGCGGAAGTCGGCGGCGAGTGCGGCGGCGACGGCGAGCGCCTCGGCGTCGTCGGCGATGGTGGTCGCGGCGCTCATCCGGTGGCCGCCAGGAAGGTGGGGTGGCCGCCGAGCGCACCGGAGAACTGGTCCGTGACCTGACGCAGTGCCTCGGCCGATGCGGAGGCCACGGTCAGCGTGCCGTCGTCGCCCACGGTGATGTCCTTGTCGAGGGTGAACCAGCCCGGCGTGATGTGCGCGGGGTTCATGGAGCTCAGTACGGGGCGCAGGGCGTAGTCGATGGCCAGGACGTGGGCGGTGGTGCCGCCGGTGGCCAGCGGGAGGACGGTCTTGCCCGCGAGCGCGTACTGCGGGAGCAGGTCGAGCAGCGACTTCAGCAGCCCGGAGTAGGCGGCCTTGTAGACGGGGGTGCCGATCACGACGCCGTCCGCCCGGGCGAAGAGGGCCACGGCCTCGACGATCGCCGGATGGCCGAAGTCGGCGTGCAGCAGGGCCTCGGGCGGGAGTGTGCGGACGTCCAGCGGGATCACTTCGTGCCCCTGGGCGGTGAGCCGGTCGTCCAGGTGGCGCAGCAGCCGCGCGGTACGGGACGTTGCGGAGGGGCTTCCGGAGACGGACAGGACGGTGGCCATACCGGGACCTTCCAGGTGTCGGGGCGGGTCAGTGAGCGGTGCGGGTGAGGGCGGGGGCGTCGCCGGCGGGCCGGGCGGCCTCCATCTCGCGGACGAGGGGCAACGGCCCGTTGTCCTCGGCGCGCACGGCCAGTTCGCGGTTGTCGTCGTAGTCCCAGCGCTGTTCGATGCTGCTCGTGACCAGTCCGCCGCTGACGTTCGGCACCCAGTAGGCGAAACGGAGGGGGTCGGTCGCGGGTGGTGCGGGCATGGGGGTCTCCTGGCGAAGGTGCGCACGGATCGGCGCGCGCGAGGGCGGGGAGGAGGTTCGTCGACCGGAATTCAGGCGCGCGGGACGGAGGTTCCCGGGCAGGCGGCGGTCACGGCAGATGGCGGCCGCAGTACGAATTCACGGGGGAGATCGACGTGCGTGCGAGGGTTTCCCTCGGGCGCGTTCAGGCCCGGCGGCGACAGAAGGAGCTGGAGACACGCTCGAGGTCGACGTGGCGTCGCCGCGTGAGGTCCTGTCGCTTCATGTCTTCGATGGAACAGCAGGAAGTCCGGCCGGTCAAGAACGCCCGGACGCGATTCCACATGCTGAGAGACGGTATTCACGAGCTTGTGACAGGGATTCCCTTGAACCCGGCTCGCTGCCGGCGGCACTCTCCTGCCGTGCGCATCGAACAGCTCGAGTACATCGCCGCCGTCACGGTCCGGCTCGCTGCGGCGTGCCGCCGAGCAACTGCACCTGTCCCAGCCGGCGCTCAGCGAGACCGTGCGGAACCTCGAGCGCGAGCTCGGGGTGGACCTGCTGGAACGCAAGCGGTCGGGGGCGAAGATCAGCGACGAGGGCAGGGAGCTGCTGCCCCACATCCTGAGCGTGCTGGACGCGGTCGACCGGCTCCGTGGCGCGGCCGGGGAGCAGCACCGCGTCAGCCGCATGGTGCGGCTCGGCACGGTCAACAGCGCCACCGTCCCGTTGCTCATCCCGATCGTGCGCGAGTTCCGGGCCTCGCACCCGGTCACCCAGGTCGAGGTGGTCGGCGCGCAGCAGGCGGACATCCACCGCGGGCTGCTGGAGGGTGGCTTCGACCTGGGGCTGGTGAACTACCTGCGGGGCGATGACATGCCACCTGGCATCGAGTCCACCGAGCTCCTGCGCGGCCGTCCCGTGGTGTGCATCCGTTCCGACTCGAGACCGGGACGGCCGAGGAGTTGTTCGCCCGCCCCCGCCACCCGTACACCCGCGAACTGCTCGCGGCGATCCCGGGCGGGCCTCGCCCCTCCGCTGCCGCCGGGCCCACCACGCCGTGAGGAGGCACCCATGACCAGCCCCAGGATCACCTCCCTGGCGTTCCTCACTCCGGGGAACTTCGAGGACGACGATCCGTACACCGGTCTGGAGCACACGCTGCAGCTGTTCGAGTACGGCGAACGGCTCGGTTTCGACGGCGCCTGGATCCGTCAGCGCCACCTCGAACACGGGGTGGGCTCGGCCGCGGTGTTCCTCGCCGCGGCCGGGCAGCGCACCCGGCGGGTCGAGCTCGGGACCGCGGTCATCCCGATCGGGTACGAGAGCCCGTTCCGGCTGGCCGAGGACCTGTCGCTGGCCGACGTGCTGTCCCGGGGACGGCTTCAGGCCGGTTTCAGCACCGGCATGCCCCACGCCGAGCTGCTCGGCGACCTGGTGCACGACGGCGACTGGCGCAGCCTGGACCTGTCGTACGGCAGGATCGCCCGGCTCGTCGACAACCTGCGCGGCCACTACCTCGGCGGCCCTGACACGGTGATCCAGTCGCCCGGGAACACCCAGCGGCCGCGGCTGCAACCGCACGACCCCGCGCTGGTGGACCGGATCTGGTACGGCGCCGGCAGCGTGCGTTCGGTCCGCTGGGCCGCCGGGAACGGCCTGAACCTGTTGTCCGGCAACATCGTCAGCAGCGAGGGCACCGACGACTTCACGACGGCCCAGTCGAACCTGCTCTCCGAGTACCGGCGCGCCCTCGACGAGGCCCGGCCGGCGCCGCGCGTGGCCGTGGGGCGTGTGATCGTGCCCTTGGACAGCGCCGACGCGGTCACCCGGGCCCGCTACGAGCGCTACGCGGCCGGCCGGCGCGAGCGCACCCTTGCCCCGCGGGCCTTCGGCCCGAAGCAGGTCCTGTTCGCTCCCGATGTGGTCGGGACCGCAGAGCAGATCCTGGAACGGTTGACGGCGGACCCCGTCCTCGCGTCGGTGACCGAGCTGCGGCTGGAACTGCCGTACGAGTTCCACCGGGAGGAGTACGAGCAGATCCTGCACGACGTACGGCACCTGGTCGCGCCCGAGCTGGGGTGGCGGCCCGCCGAGGACGACCTGCCCGCCGGACGGCCGCTCCCCGCCGGACGGTGACGCTGCGACCCGGCCGGACCGCGTCTCGCACCGTTGCGGGCGCGGGCGTCACCGGACCCGCGCTACTCCTGCGTAGATCCCGCTGTCCTCGGGGGACGGCGCCGGGGACGTTCTGAACCACTCCGGGGCCGTCACCAGGCCGGGGGCGACCAGGTCCAGGCCGTCGAAGAATCGGGCGACTTCCGGGTGCGAACGGAAGCCGAGGCGGATGCCGCCCTTGGCGTACTCGGCGGTGACCTGTTCGGCGAGCTCCGGGAAGAGATCGGACGCGGCGTGGGACAGGACGAGGTAACTGCCCGGCGGCAGCGCGGCCAGCAGGGGGCGCACGATGCCGTGGGCGTCCTGCTCGCCGGGGACGAAGTGCAGCAGGGCGATGAGCGAGAGCGCGACGGGGCGTGTGAAGTCCAGGACGCCCCGCGCGTGCTCGACGATCTCCTCCGGCCGCCGGACGTCGGCCTCAAAAAAGTCCGTGACGCCCTCGGGACGGCCCGCCAGCAGCGCCTGCGCGTGGTGCAGCACGAGGGGGTCGTTGTCCGTGTAGACGACCTTCGCCGCGGGTGTCACGCGCTGGACGATCTGGTGCAGGTTGGGTTCGGTGGGGATGCCCGAGCCGATGTCGAGGAACTGGTCGACGCCCTGCGCGGCGAGCCAGGCGGCGGCCCGTTGCATGAACTGCCGGTTCTGCCGGGCCGCGTCACGCGCCTCGGGCGGCAGCTTCTCGCCGACGGCCTCGTCGACGGGGTAATTGTCCTTGCCGCCCAGCAGCCAGTCGTACACGCGCGCCGGGTGGGCCCTGCTGGTGTCGATCCGCGGTGAGTGGGGGGTGGTGCCGGTCGTCATGACGGACTCCATCGCCGAGGGGGGGTCGGACGTGCTGTCGATCACGGCAGTCTCGCACACCATGTCCCAGGCCAGCATGGGGAGTTGGCTGAGGTCACGGCCGCGTCCCCACGGCTTTGGTGTCACAAATGGCGACATCTTCGGGCGCTCCCGAATTCACGGCAAAACGGTGGGAGCATTCATTCCCGCCCTCGAAACTTTCGGGGAAAGCGGGGCCCCGGCCGCACCGCCGCTCGAGTTCTTTTGTTTCCGGTCGGTAAATTTCGCGGACCCTCCCCGGGCTCTTAACCCGCAGGTCACCGGGGTCTCCTGAGGGCACCTCACCCGGCCGCCATGACCAGGTCCATCCGACCCGAAAACAGAGAACGCTACATTCCGATAGCCTCAGGTTCAAGCTCTTTACACGCCCTCTTCAGTGGTGATCGAATTTGTGCAATCATCCACGCTGGAGGGCAATGTGAGACCCCCTTCTACCCGAAGATATGCGGCGGCCGTGGCTGCTGCCGTTGTCGTCGCTCTCGTCACCCCTGGAGCGGCGAACAGCGTTCCTCCCTCCCCGTCGGCCCCGGCGACACCCGCAACCGCCGAGGCACAACGCACGTCCGCACGGGTCACGTTGGTCACCGGTGACAAGGTGACGGTGACCCAGGGGCCGAAAGGCACCGCGCCCGCGGTGGAGGTCGAGCGCGCGCCGGGGGCCACGGGCTCGGTGCGCGTCGCGACCGAGGGCGGGGACACCTACGTGTTCCCCGACGAGGCGGTGGCGTACATCGCGAAGGGGCTGCTCGACAAGCAACTCTTCAACGTCACGCAGCTGATCGCCCAGGGTTACGACGACGCGCACCTCAGCGCGCTCCCCCTGATCGTCACCCGCACCGAGGGCTCCGCCACCCTCACGTCCCGCTCCTCGGCGCTGCCGGGGGCCGAGACCACGCGCAGCCTTCCCTCGGTCCGCGGCGAGGCGGTCCGCACCCGGCGGTCGAAGACGGCGGCTTTCTGGTCGGCGCTCACCGGCACCGCGCGGGCCGACGCCGAACGGGCCGCGGCCGCACCGCGGTTCACCGCCGGCGTCGACAAGGTGTGGCTCGACGGCAAGGCGAAGGCGACGCTCGCCGACACCACGGCGCAGGTCGGGGCGCCCGCCGCCTGGGCCGCGGGAGGCACGGGAGCCGGGGTGCGGGTGGCCGTCCTCGACACCGGGGTGGACGCCACCCATCCGGACCTGGTGGACCGCGTCGTGGCGTCCCGCAGCTTCGTCCCGGACGGGAACGTCGTCGACCGGAACGGGCACGGCACCCACACGGCGTCCACCGTCGCCGGGACGGGCGCCGCCTCCGGCGGCAAGGAGCAGGGGGTCGCCCCCGGCGCCGACCTGTTGGTGGGCAAGGTCCTGGACGACACCGGATCCGGGACCATTTCGGGGATCATCGCCGGTATGGAGTGGGCGGCGCGGACCGAGCACGCCAAGGTGGTCAGCATGAGCCTGGGCGTCAGCGGCTGGCACACCCAGGACGATCCGCTGAGTCAGGCCGTCAACCGGCTGAGCGCCGAGACGGGTGCGCTCTTCGTCATCGCCGCGGGCAACGACGGGCCCGGCGCCTACAGCGTGGCAGCGCCCGGGACGGCGGACGCCGCGCTCACCGTCGGCGCGGTGGACGCGTCCGACCACGTCGCCGAGTTCTCCAGCGCGGGACCCCGGATGAACGACGACGCCATCAAGCCCGACATGACCGCCCCCGGCGTGGACGTGCTGGCGGCGCGCTCGCAGTACATGGAGTGGGGCGAGGGCTTCTACCGGGTCGACAGCGGCACTTCCATGGCCACGCCCCATGTGGCCGGGGCGGCGGTCCTCCTGGCGCAGAAGCACCCGCGGTGGACGGGCCGGCAGATCAAGGACGCCCTGATGGGCACCACCGTGCCGACCCCCGACTACAGCCCCTACCGGGCGGGCACCGGCCGGCTGAACGTGGCCGCCGCCTACAACCAGGACCAGGTCATCGCGACCGGATCGGTCGACGCGGGGCTGGTGCGGTGGTCGCCCGGTGCGCCGCGGCAGCCGGTCAAGCGGCAGATCACCTACACCAACACCACCGACCGCCCGATCACCTTGCAGCTCTCCGTCGACCGCGGCGACTCCCCGGCGCAGGTGTTCGCGTTGTCCGGCGACCGGGTGACGGTTCCGGCGAACGGCACCGCCACCGCCGAGGTCGTGGTGAATCCGAAGGGCCTCGCGGCGGGCCAGTACGGCGCCCGGGTCACGGCACGCCACGCGGGCGGTGACGTCCACACGGCGGTCGGGGTCTCCGTGGAGTCCGAGAAGTACGACCTCACCATCCGCCTGAAGGACCGCTCGGGCCGGCCCGCGAGCGGCGAGGTCGAGGTCCGGAGCGCGGACGGCGGTTCCACCTACCTGTGGGTTCCCGACGGGTCGCTGACCAGCCGCTGGGCGCCCGGTTCCTACATGGTCGCGTCGCTGGCGGACGTGCAGGGACTCCACGGGCCCCACTCCCTCGGGCTCGCGGTGCTGACGGCACCCGAGATCGAGCTCACCGGCGACCGCTCCGTGGTGCTCGACGCCTCCCGGGCCCGCCAGGTCAAGGTGGCGACACCGCAGCCGACCAGCGTGGTGAGCAGCAGGATCGACCTGTACCGCTCCTTCACCTCCGGCACTCCGACCCCCGGCGACGGGAGCGCCCTGCGCGAGCGGATCTGGCCCTCGGCGACGTACGACAGCCTGTGGGCGCTGCCGACCAAGGACGAGGTGCGCAAGGGAAGCTTCGTCTTCACCACCAGGATCCGTGCCGAGCAGCGGCCCCTGGAGATCACCTACCGTGGCCACCGCCTCGACGACCCGCTCGTGCAGCCCGGTTCCCGGCCACTGCGGGACGGCACCTCGCGCCTGGACGCCGTCTTCGCCGGTACCGGCACGCGGGCCGAGTACGCCGGCGTGTCCGCCCGCGGCAGGGCCGTGGTGGTCCGCGACAGCGACGCCGTGACGCCGGCCGATCAGGCCGCGGCGGCGCGCGCCGCCGGTGCGGCACTGCTGCTGGTGGTCAACGACCGCGAGGGCCGCGGCAGCGACTGGTACGGCGACCCCGACAAGGTGACGACCGGGCAGCTCCCGGTCGCCTCGCTGTCCCTGGACGAAGGGGAGGCGCTGATCAAGGAGGCCACCGCGGCGGGCAGGAAGGGCGTGCGGCTGGCGGTCGAGGCGCATCCCGCGCCGACGTACCTGTACGACCTGGTCGACCAGCACCTCGGTGGGATTCCCGTGGATCCCTCCGCCAGGACGGACGCCCGCAGCCTCGCGCGCGTCGACGTCGACTTCACCCCGCCTCCCGGACGGCAGGTCACCGAGTCGCGGCTGGACTTCCCGTCGTACGACTATCCGCCGTACAACGGGTTCTCGCCCAACGCGCTCCCCGCCGAGGTGGTCGCCCCCGGGCGGCGCACCGACTGGGTCACCGCCGGCGTCACGTGGCAGCAGAACGCGGCGCTGGACGGCTGGGGCGGCTCGTCGACGGACCTGATGACCTACCGGGCGGGCAGTGTGCACAAGGACCGCTGGTTCGGGCCGATCACCCGGCCGCGCATGGTCACCTCCGACCTCCCCTACCGGGGCGAGAACGCGATGAGCGCCTACATCCAGGGGTTCGGCGACGCGGGGTCGGCGCACAGCGGCGGGTCGCGCATGTACCAGGCGATCTCCTTCTACCAGGGCGACCGGCAACTGACCCACATGGAGGGCTTCCCCTGGTTCGGCGTCGGTGACCTGGCGCCCGAGAAGCTCCCGTACCGGCTGGTCGTCGACACCAAGGGCGACACCGGGCTCAGCCCCTACTCCACCGCCACCCGCACCGAGTGGCGCTTCAGCTCCGGTGCCCCTGAGGGTGTGCAGGCCGTCCCGTTGGTGCAGTTGGACTACGGCACGGCACTGGACGCCGAGGGCCGGGCGCAGCGCAGGACGGAACTCTCGGTCTCTCCGGTGGTGCTCGGCAGCTCGGCCGCGGGGGACGCGGTCTCCTCGGTCCGGCTGGAGGTCTCCTACGACGACGGCGCGACCTGGCTGCGCCAGGGACTCAAGCAGAAGAAGGGCACCTGGCAGGCGGCTCTGAACGCGCCGCACCGGGCCGGCTACGTGTCGATCCGCGTCACCGCCGAGCAGCGCAACGGCGGCGGAGTCACCCAGACCGTCACCCGGGCCTTCGGCCTGAAGTGACACCGTGAGGGGCCGGTGCCCGGCACGACATCGTGCCGGGCACCGGCCCTTTCGCATGCCCGCCAGCGATCTTGCGTAGGGCACTCAATAAATTGCATCCCCTTCGAGCGCTCGCCACACCGACGCCGGCTCATCCGGACGCCGTTCGTAGGGTCTAACAGGGTCTATGCCGCCATGGCCCACAGACCCACGCGCGCAAACGATCCGCAAGTGACGCAAGCACGGCTCGGCCTCAACTACCCCTGAATTACAAGCTGTTGACAAACCCGAGACGTACGAGAAACCTAATGACGCAGTTTCCGCAAGAAGTTGACTGGCTGACTCAATTGGCGTGCATGGCCGGCTCTCACGTCGGGACGCTCCCCTTCGGTCCCCGCTTCTCCTGCTCCCCCTGCTCCCCCTGCTCCTCCTGGTTCCTCCTCGCCCGGCTGCCGCGCTCCCCGCCCCCACGGAATAGAGGACCCTATGCATTGGAGACCCCTCGGCCGACGGTCGCTGTCCGCCGCCGTCCTGGCCGGGCTCATGACGGTCGGGCTGTTACCCATCTCCGCCACCGCACAGGCAGCCCCCACGGCCTCGGACGCTGCCGCCGCCGACGTCAACCTCGCCCTCGGCCGCCCTGCCACCGCCGGCGGTTCCCTCGGCGCGTACCCGGCCGGGAACACCACCGACGGCGCCCAGGCCTCCTACTGGGAGGGCCCGGCCGGCTCCTTCCCCCAGTGGGTGCAGGTCGACCTCGGCGCCACCCGTGCCGTCGACCGGATCGTGCTCAAACTGCCCTCCGGCTGGGAGACCCGGACCGAGACGCTCTCCCTGCAGAGCAGCACCGACGGATCCTCGTTCACCACGCTCTCCGCCTCCGCCGGCCGGGTGTTCAACCCGGCCCAGGCCAACACCGTCGCCGTGGACCTGAGCTCGCCCGTCAACGGCCGGTACGTCCGCGTCAACGTCACCGGCAACACCGGCTGGAACGCCGCGCAGCTGTCCGAACTGGAGGTGTACGGAGAGGACGGCGGCAGCACCGACCCGCCGCCCACCGGCACCAACCTGGCGCGCAACAAGCCGGTCGAGGCCACGTCGTCGACGCAGACCTACGTCGCCGCAAACGCCACCGACGACTCCACCTCCACCTACTGGGAGGCGGCCGGCCACCCGGCGGACCTCACCGTGAAGCTCGGCTCCGCCGCGGACGTCACCGCCGTGGTGGTCAAGCTCAACCCGGACCCGGTGTGGGGCGCCAGGACCCAGGGCATCCAGGTGCTGGGCCGCGGGGCGTCCGACACCGGCTTCACCTCGCTGCGCGACCGCGCGGACTACGCCTTCAGCCCGGGAACGGGCAACGCGGTGACCATCCCGGTCAGCGGCCGCTGGGCCGACGTGCGCCTGCGGTTCTTCTCCAACACCGGCGCGCCCGGCGGGCAGGTCGCCGAGTTCCAGGTCGTCGGCACCGCGGCGCCCGCGCCCGACCTCACCGTCACCGGCCTGACCTGGTCACCGGCCGCCCCGTCGGAGCGGGACGCGGTCACCGTGAACGCCGGGGTGCGCAACGCCGGCACCGCGCGCTCGGCCGCGACGACCGTGGACGTCAGCGTGGAGGGCACGGTCGCCGGCAGCGCCGACGTGCCCGCCCTCGACCCGGGTGCGTCCGCCACCGTCGCCGTCTCCACCGGCACCCGCGCGGCCGGCAGCTACGCCGTCTCCGCGGTGGTCGACCCGCGCAACACGGTCGCCGAGCTGGACGACACCAACAACAGCCGGAACGCCGCGGACCGGCTGGTCGTCAGCCAGGCCCCCGGCCCCGACCTCGAGGTGACCTCCATCGCCACGAACCCGGCGAATCCGGCCGTGGGCGCGTCCGTCTCCTTCACCGTCGCCGTGCACAACCGCGGCATCACCGCCGCCGCGGCGGGTTCGGTGACCCGGCTCCAGGCCGGCACCACCACGCTGAACGGCACGACCGGTCAGGTCGCGGCCGGTGCCACGGTCAACGTGGCGATCGGCGGGACCTGGACGGCGACCGCCGGCGGGGCCACGCTCACCGCCACCGCGGACGCCACCGGGGTCGTCACCGAGACCAACGAGAACAACAACGTGCTCACCAAGTCCCTCGTCGTCGGACGCGGCGCCGCCCTGCCGTACACCGAGTACGAGGCCGAGGACGGCCGTTACCAGGGCACCCTGCTCACCGCCGACGCCAAGCGGACCTTCGGGCACACGAACTTCGCCACCGAGTCCTCGGGCCGCAAGTCCGTCCGCCTCGACTCCGGCGGTCAGTACGTCGAGTTCACCTCCACCACGTCCACCAACTCCATCGTGGTGCGCAACTCCATCCCCGACGCCTCCGCCGGCGGCGGAGCCGACGCCACCATCAGCCTGTACGCCGACGGCACGTTCGTGCAGAAGCTGAACCTCTCCTCCAAGCACAGCTGGCTGTACGGCAGCACCGACGACCCGGAGGGGCTGACCAACCGGCCGGGCGGCGACGCGCGGCGGCTGTTCGACGAGGCGCACGCGCTGCTGTCGCGCACGTACCCGCAGGGCACCACGTTCCGTCTGCAGCGCGACGCGGGCGACTCGGCGGCCTACTACGTCATCGACCTGATCGACCTGGAGCAGGTGGCTCCCGCGCTGAGCAAGCCGGCCAACTGCACCTCGATCACCGAGTACGGGGCCGTCCCCGGCGACGGGCTCGACGACACCGACGCCATCCAGCGGGCGGTCACCGCCGACCAGAACGGCCAGATCTCCTGCGTGTGGATCCCGGCCGGGCAGTGGCGGCAGGAGCAGAAGATCCTCACCGACGACCCGCTCAACCGCGGCCAGTACAACCAGGTGGGCATCAAGGACGTCACCATCCGCGGCGCGGGCATGTGGCACTCCCAGCTCTACACCCTGACCCCGCCGCAGAACGCCGGCGGCATCAACCACCCGCACGAGGGCAACTTCGGCTTCGACATCGACGGCAACACCCAGATCTCCGACATCGCCATCTTCGGCTCGGGCACCATCCGCGGCGGCGACGGCAACGCCGAGGGCGGTGTCGGCCTCAACGGGCGCTTCGGCAAGGACACGAAGATCACCAACGTGTGGATCGAGCACGCCAACGTCGGCGTCTGGGTGGGCCGTGACTACTCCAACATCCCCGAGCTGTGGGGCCCCGGCGACGGGCTGGAGTTCACCGGCGTCCGGATCCGCGACACCTACGCCGACGGCATCAACTTCGCCAACGGCACCCGCAACTCCACCGTCTACAACTCCTCGTTCCGCAACACCGGCGACGACGCGCTGGCGGTGTGGGCCAGCAAGTACGTCAAGGACACCTCCGTCGACGTCGGCCACGACAACCACTTCCGCAACAACACCATCCAGCTGCCCTGGCGGGCCAACGGCATCGCGGTCTACGGCGGCTACGGCAACACCATCGAGAACAACATCGTCTCCGACACGATGAACTACCCGGGCATCATGCTCGCCACCGACCACGACCCGATCCCCTTCTCCGGTCAGACCACCATCTCGGGCAACGCCCTGTACCGGACGGGCGGCGCGTTCTGGGGCGAGGCGCAGGAGTTCGGCGCCATCACGCTCTTCGCCCAGGGCACGGACATCCCGGGCGTGACCATCCGGGACACCGAGATCCACGACTCGACCTACGACGGCATCCAGTTCAAGACGGGCGGCGGCTCCATGCCCGGCGTCAAGGTCACCGACGTCCGCATCGACAACTCCGTCAACGGCTCCGGCATCCTCGCGATGAGCGGCGCCCGCGGCAGTGCCACCCTGACCAACGTCACGATCACGAACTCGGCCCAGGGCAACGTACTGATCGAGCCCGGCTCCCAGTTCACCATCACCGGATCGCCGAACGGCGCATCCGCAGCGCGCAGGTCCGTCTGAAACCGGCGGGGTCCCCGGCTCACCGCGAGCCGGGGACCCCGCACGGTGTCACGTCCGGCCGCCGACCGGCGCTCGTGCCACGAAGGTGTGCGCGACGCCGGTCTGCCAGCCGGGCAAGGGCAGGACCCGCACCTGCCGGAAGCCCGCCCGTCGCATCCGTGCGGCGAAGACGTCGGCGGTGTCGAACGCGAGGACGCTGCGCCACAGATGCTCGTACAGGGGGCGGTCCCCGGTCAGGCGCGCGACGGGCAGGAGCAGTCCCCGGCACACCGCGGTCCATACCGCGCGATGGCGAGGCCGCCCGCTGAGGGTGTACTCGTGGACCGCGATGCGCCCGCCGGGGGCCATCGTGTCCAGCACCCGGGCGAGGACCAGATCAGGGTCGGCCACGTTGCGGAAGAGGTAGGCGGCGAACACCGCGTCGAACGGTCCGGCCGCCCCCGCTTCGGCAAGGCCCTCGGCCGGGGCGTGGTGGAAGGTGACACCAGGGCCCCATCGCTTGCCGGCCGCGACATGGAGCATGCCCTCGGAGGAGTCGACCGCGGTGATCCGCGCACGCGGGGCCGCCGTGAGCAGGGCGACGGTGGACGCACCGGTGCCGCACCCCAGGTCCAGCAGCCGCATGCCCGAACCACCGGCAGGCAGCCGCAGCCGCCGTGCCGACCGTCGCAGATGGGCGTGGTAGCCCGGATTGACGGCGACCATCCGGTCGTACAGCGTGGCGGCGTGGTCGAACGCGGACGCGAGTTCGCCACCGTGCATCAGGGTCATGCCGTGCTCCTCTGCCGCCGGAAAGGTACGGGGACGGCGAACGCCGGCCATGTCCGGCCAGTGCCCATCCCACCCTCGGTCCCGTCGAGGCGCACCTCGGCGGGCACGTCCACGGACGGATCAAGAAGCGCGTGTCCGGGTCGACCGTGGTCCCTCCCGGCCGCGGAAGCGGCGATCATCGCCACAACCGCTCCGCACGCGTCACCGTTCGGGAGGATCCGTTGACCGAGGCCGACCACCTGGATGCCGTCGACGTCGTGATCGTCGGGGCGGGCGCCGCCGGGCTGTCGCTGGCCCACCGTCTGACAGCCTCGCCGGGTCCGCGCGGCCTGCCCGCATCGGTCGTGCTCGTCGAGCCCCCGGCGGGGTCGCCCCTCCGCTCCCCCGCCCGGAGCTGGTGCTCCTGGGAGCACGAGCAGGACGAGTACGACAGCCTGGTGGCCGCCCGCTGGCACCGGATGCGGATCACGGCCAGGGACGGCCGCCACATCTCGTTCACGTCCCCTCGCGCCTACCGGATGATCCGCTCGGCCGACTTCCTCCACGGAGTCGGTGCCGTGCTCGAGCGCCGGCCCGGAGTACGAAGGGTCGCGGCGACCGTGACCCAGGTGCGCGACGTGCCGGGAGGCGCCGAAGTGACCGGCCACGACGTGGCAGGACGTGCGATCCGGCTGAACGCCCGCTGGGTCTTCGACTCACGGCCCCCGAGCGACCTGCCGGCCGCCCGCACCACGCTCCTGCAGCACTTCCGGGGCTGGTTCGTCACCACCCGGGACGACCGCTTCGACCCCGAAGTCGCCGACCTGATGGACTTCCGCACCCGCCAGCCCGAACACGGCCTGTCCTTCGCCTACGTGCTGCCCTTCACCCCTCGCGAGGCACTGGTCGAGTACACGGAGTTCTCCGCCGAACCGATGACGGGGTCCGCTTACGACGCGGCACTGGAGGAGTACGTCCGCGGGAGGCGCATCTCGCACTACTCCGTGACAGCTGTCGAACAGGGGGTCATCCCCATGACGGACGGGCGCTTCCCCCGTCGCGCGGGGCACAGCGTGTTCCGGATCGGCGTGGCAGGGGGCGCCACCCGCCCGTCGACGGGGTACTCCTTCGCCGGGATCCAGCGGCAGTCGGCCGCGGTGGCCGCCGCCTGGCAGGCCGGCCGGACCCCCTGGCCACCCGTACCGCACGCCGCACGTCACCGCTTCATGGACGCCGTCATGCTGCGTGCGCTGGCGACCGGCCGGGCCGGTGGGGCGGGCTTCTTCGAAGCTCTGTTCAGCCGCAACCCCCCGGACCGGATCCTGCGTTTCCTCGACGGCACGTCAACCCTGCACGAGGAGTGGGCGATCGGTCTCACCACACCGGTGCCGGCCATGCTGCGCTCATTGCTGGAGCTCCCTCTGGTTCCACGACGAAAGGCCACCGCATGCCCGTGAATCCCCCCTTCCGGCCGGTCCGTCCCGGCCGCGATCGCAGGGCCGGCCTGTGGCCGGCGCGGGACGGCGCCGATCGTGTTCCGGCACCTGGGCCCCGCGTCGCCGTGGTGGGTGGAGGCATCGCCGGGATCGCCGCGACCGCCGCACTCGCCGAGCGCGGCGTCCGGGTCGACCTGCTGGAGCGGGAGGAGGTGCTCGGCGGCAGGGCCGCCGGATGGCGGACCACTCTGGCCGACGGCCGCCCGGTCACGATGAGCCGGGGTTTCCACGCCTTCTTCCGCCAGTACTACAACCTGCGCGCACTGTTCCGTCGGGTCGACCCTGGTCTCGACTCGCTGCGACCGCTGGCCGACTACCCGCTCCAGCGCGGCACCGGCGCCCGTGACAGCTTCCGCAACGTGCCGCGCACACCGCCGTGGAGCGTGCTGGGCTTCGTCGCGCTCAGCCCCAGCTTCGGCTGGTCGAGCCTGGCCCGGATGAACCCGCGGGCCGCCCTGCCGCTGCTGGACGTGCGCGTCCCTGAGGTGTACGAGCGGCTCGACGGGATCAGCGCGAGCGCCTTCCTGGACGACATCCGTTTCCCGGAAGAGGCCCGGGACCTGGCCTTCGAGGTGTTCTCGCGCAGCTTCTTCGCCGACCCGAAGGAGCTGTCCGCCGCCGAGCTGGTGCTGATGTTCCACATCTACTTCCTCGGTTCGTCGGAGGGGCTGCTGTTCGACGTTCCCCGCGAGCCGTATCCGCAGGCGTTGTGGGAGCCGCTGTCCGACCACCTGTCCGGGATGGGGACCGCCATCCGTACCGGTCGCACGGTGCTGGCCGTGCACCCCGACGGGGACGGCTTCCGGCTCACGGTCACCGCGACCGGTTCACCTCACGCGCCGCAGGAGCACGGGTACGACGCGGTGGTCCTCGCCCTCGACACGGCCGGGCTTCAGGCCGTGGTCGCGGCGTCACCCGGCCTGGAGAGGGGCGGTTGGCGCGCGGGCGTCGAACGCCTACGGCAGGCGCCGCCCTTCCTGGTCTCGCGCTGCTGGCTGGACCGGCCCGTGCGGCCCGACCGGCCCGGCTTCCTGGGGACCAGCGGCTTCGGCCCGGTGGACAACGTCAGTGTCCTGAGCCACTGGGAGGGAGAGGCGGCCCGGTGGGCTCGGGAAACCGGGGGTTCGGTGGTGGAGCTCCACGCGTACGCCGTCGACCCAGCCGCCGACCGGACCGTCGTCGCGGACTCGATGCTGCGCGAACTGCACCGGATCTACCCCGAGTGCGCCGGGGCGACCCTGGTCGACAGCCGCCACGAGTGGCGGCAGGACTGCCCGCTCTTCTCCGTCGGCGGCTACCAGGACCGGCCCGGCGTGCTCACCTCCCACCCCCACCTGGTGCTCGCCGGAGACCTGGTGCGCACCGCGCTGCCGGTGGCCTTGATGGAGCGCGCGGCGACCACGGGCATGCAGGCGGCGAACGCGCTCCTGGCGACCTGGGGCGTACGCGGCCACCCGTTGTGGTCGGTCCCTCTGGGTGGGCGGAACCACGTCATGCGCGCCCTGTCCCGGTGCGGCTGAATCCGCCGAGGCCCTACGGCACCCCGTCGAACGGGGCCGCTCCCCACGGCCGCTCACCGCACGGCAGGGCGTCAGCCGGGGAACCGGCCCTGGCTGCGCAGGGCGTAGCGGCGCTCGGCGTAGGCGAGGTCCTCGCGCCACAGCCGGCCGGCACCGCGCCGCATCAGCGACCGCATCAGCGGCGCCGCCCGGCGCGCGAGGGTGAAGCCCCGGCGCGGCGAGTGGGCGACGACGGCTTCGATCACGGCGGTGCGCGGTCGTCCGTCGCTGCCGGGGCCGAGGGGTGTGGCGTGGGTTTCCACAACACTGGTGGCGCCCTCCCCGGAGACGATCCGCATCACCACGGTGCGCGGCCCGGGCGCGGTGAACTCCGCCCGCACCGGAACGCCGAGGCGCCCACGGACGCGGAAGGAGACGTCGACCAGGAACCGGTCCACGGCGACGTCTGCCGGACCCGAGTCATGGGCGGCAGGGGCCTCGGCGACACTCAGGTCGGCGAAGGAGTGAGGGTGGAACCAGGCGCCGTGCCAGGGGTCGAGCCGGTTGGCGACGACGTCCTCGGGTTCGCAACGTCCGGCGACGGTCATGACGGCCGCCAGTGACGAAGCGAGGGCGGGCCGCGTGGGGACGGGCGGCGCCGCCGAGGGCTCCTCACCGCCGACGGCGTCCAGACGCGCCCACACCAAGAGGCCGTCGTCGTGGGCGGGGTAGGGCTCCCAGCCGGGAAACCCCGAGGGCTTCAGCGCGAGGCCGTGCCAGTGGCAGACGATCGTGCCGTCCCGCACGAAGCTTTCGCACAGCGGAGCGCCCAGGTGGGGGCAGGCGCCGGGGGCGGCCCGGACTCGCCCCTGACGGTCCCGCCACAGCACCAGTTCGACGCCGGCCACGCACCTCCCGGTGATGCGCCCGCTGGCGACCTCCGAGCTGGCCGCCACCACGTACCAGTTCCCGGACGGCCGGGCCTGGGCGCGCTTCAGCGCGGCCGCGACGAGGGCCGGTTTGGCCTCGTGCCAGGTGGGCGGCTGGTCCTGCCACTTGCCACCGCTGAGCAGGGCCAGCGGATGGAACGGACGGCGGGAGCGGCTCATACCGGCGACCCCTCGGGAGTGTCGGATGCGGCACCGGACGGCGCCGGGCGCGGGCAGGCCCGATGGACGGCGCGGCTCGAGGCGACGGCGATCAGACCACGGGCGGCTTCGCGCGCACGGCGGTGGCGGGGCACGGCCACGCGGCGGTGGAGCACCGGGTAGCCGGCGGCCTCGATCTCGTCGAGGATGCCCCGGTAGAGCACCAGTGCCGTTCGGACGCAGGGGCGCGAGACAGGTGCGAGCAGGCCGATGCCGGTGGCGGCCCGCCGGTACACACCGCGGGTGAGAGCGGCGGTCTCGTGAAGGGCGGCGCGGACCCGTGGGTCGGTGGTGCCCCGCTGCCGGCACCACGTCAGGAGGGCCTGGTCGGCCCCGTGGGCGCCCAGGATGTCGCCGGGGATGTAGACGCGACCGCGGTCGAGATCCT
Source organism: Streptomyces sp. PA03-5A (assembly GCF_033792725.1). NCBI lineage: Bacteria > Bacillati > Actinomycetota > Actinomycetes > Kitasatosporales > Streptomycetaceae > Streptomyces > Streptomyces sp. PA03-5A. The sequence goes on from NZ_JARAVL010000019.1 coordinate 62,143, forward strand.
CCCCGACGTCGCGCAGGAAATTGGTGAGCTGGAAGGCGACGCCGAGTGCGGCCGCCGCAGGAGCGGCCTCCTCACGCGACGTCACGGTGCCGAGGACCGGCAGGACCTGGAGGCCGATCACCGCGGCCGAACCGTGCATGTAGCCGGCCAGGTCGCCGTAGGTGGGGTAGGCGGTGACCGTCAGGTCCATCTGCATCGAGGCCATGAAGTCGGTGAACAGCGTGTGGTCGAGTCGGTGCCGGCGGACGGTGTCGGCGAGCGCGGTGACCACGGGATGGTCCGCGTGGCCCGTGCGCAGTCCGTCCAGCAGCACCGTCTCCAACTCGGCGAGCGCCTGCTTCCGGGCGGCGGAGGTGACACCGCTGCCGTCGTGGCAGTCGTCGACGATGTCGTCGGCCCACCGGGCGAAGCCGTAGAGGGCGTGGACGAAGGGGCGGCGGTCCGGGGTGAGCAACCGGGTGGCCAGGAAGTAGGTCTTGCCGTGCCGTGCGTTCAGCGCCCGGCAGCGGCTGTAGGCTGCCCGCGTCCGGGGCTCGGTGATCCCCGCGGCGTCGAGTTCACGGGCGGTCACGGGACGCTCCTGCGCGGCCGGTGCCGGGCCACCGCACGGTCCCCGGCGATGCGGGCGGCCGCTAGCTTCCCGGAGATCAGCACGGTGGGCACTCCGACACCCGGTACGGTGCCGCAACCGGCCAGCACGACGTTCTCGGCACCGTGGACGAGGTTGCGGGCGCGGAAGGGGCCGGTCTGGGCGAAGGTGTGAGCGGCGGAGAAGGGTGTGCCCGCGGCGTGCCCTTCGGCCGCCCAGTCGGCAGGTGAGACGGTCCGCGAGGTCTCGACGGACGCCTCGAACCCCTCCAACCCGCGCTTTTCCAGTTCTTCCACCAGGCGCTCCCGGTAGGTGGGGCCCAGCTGGGCCCAGTCGGCGGGGCCGGTGGAGAGGTTGGGGCACGGGGCGAGGACGTAGTGCAGGTGCCGGCCTTCGGGGGCGAGGGAGGGGTCGGTGGTGGTGGGGCGGGTGATGAGCAGGGAGGGGTCGCTCATGAGCCGTCCGAGGCGGGTCAGTTCGTCGAAGGTGCGGGTCCAGGCGCCGCCGAAGGAAAGGGTGTGGTGTGCCAGCTGCGGCCACGTCCGGCGGGTTCCGGCGTGCAGCACGAACGCGGAGGGCGACCAGCGCAGCCGTACCGGCCGCCGGGGGACGCGACCGAGGAGCCGGTACGCCACCGGCAGGTCGGGGGTGAGGACCACGGCGTCACAGGCGAACCGTTCACCCTCGGCGGTGCGTACGGCCGTGACCCTGCCGCCCGTGCTGCGCTCCAGGACGGCCACCTCGCTGTGGTAGCGGAGGTCGGCCCCCGCGCCGGCGGCCTCGGCGGCGAGCGCACGGGCCACGGCGTGCATGCCGCCTCGTGGGAAGTACACACCGGCGACCGTGTCCATATAGGCGATCACGGCGTACGCGGCAAGCGCCCGGGCGGGTGGCACTCCGGCGTACAGGGCCTGGAACGAGAAGACGCGCTGCAAACGCTCGTCCTTGACGAAGCGCGCGATGCGCGGCTGGAGCCGGCCGAATCCGCCGAGCGCCGCCAGCCGGGCGAGGTCGGGGGTGAGCAGCGACAGGGGCGAGTCGAAGTTGACGTCGATGAAGCCGCGCATCTGCACCCGGTACAGCTCGCTCAGCCAGCGCCGCAGCCGCCGGTACCCCAGTGCCTCCCGCCCGCCTGCGAACCGGGCGACCTCGGCCTCCATCACGGCAGGGTCGGAATGCACGTCGAGGGCGGAGCCGTCGGCGAACTGCGCGCGGTAGGCGGGGTGCAGCGGCTGTAGCTCCACCCGCGAGGCCAGGGTGCCGCCGGTGGCCGCGAACGCTTCCTCGAGGAGATCGGGCATGGTCAGTACCGTCGGCCCGGTGTCGATGCGGTAACCCCCGAGCTCGAGCAGACCGGCGCGGCCCCCGGGTCCACCGGCCCGCTCGAGAACGGTCACCCGGCGACCCGCGCCCAGCAGGTGCAGTGCAGTGGCCAGCCCGGACAGCCCTGCGCCGACGACGACCACGTGATCGGTGGGGCCCTGAACGGACCTCATCAGCAGTCCTCCTGCGACTCGGGGGCGGGTGGAACCGGCGGCGTCATACGACGGCGACCGCACCTATACGGCGGGCCAGCCGGGCCAGGGAACGGACGCCCTGCGGTTCGAGGAGCCCGGTTGTGAGGAGACCGGCGGCCTCGTCGGCCAAGGCGGCGATCCGGGTCTCCACCGCCTGCACCGCACCCAGGTCCCGCAACAGCCCGCGGAGGCCGTCGAGCGCCGTCTCGTCCGCATCGGGGTTGCCGAGCGTCGCGCGGATGCGGGCTTCGGCTGCGGGCGAGCCGGACCGCCGGGCCAGTTGCAGCGCCACGGCCGTCAGGTACGTGAGCTTTCCCGAGCGGATGTCGTCGCCTGACGGTTTGCCCGTTTCTGCCGGGTCCCCGTAGACGCCCAGCAAGTCGTCACGGAGCTGGAAGGCCAGGCCGATCCGGCGGCCGAACTCGTGCAGGACCTCGGTCGTGCGGTCGTCCGCACCGGCGGCGACCGCGCCCACTGCCAGCGGGCGGGCGACGCTGTAGAGGGCGGACTTCAGTTCGGCGGTACGCAGGGCCGCCCTGGGGTCGTCCGAGCGTTCCGCCTGCAGGCGCAGGTCGAGGTGCTGGCCCGCCACCATCTCGGAGCGCATGGCCTGCCACAGCCCTTCGACCTGACGGCGCACCACGTCGCCCAGCGGCACGGTCCTGAGGAGGTCTTCCGCCCACACCAAGGCCAGGTCGCCGGCCAGCACCGCTTGCGCGAATCCATAGGCCGCCGCGTCCCCGGACCAGCCCGCCCGCAGGTGCGCCTCGGTGAACTGCGCGTGCACCGCCGGCCCGCCCCGGCGTGTGTCCGAGCGGTCCATCACGTCGTCGTGGATCAGCGCGCAGGCCTGCAACAGCTCCAGCGCCGCCCCCAGCCGTACCGGGGTCACGACCTCGTCCCGGGCGACCGGCCCACCCGCCGCGAGCCAGCCCCACCACAGGCAGCGTGCGCGCAGCCGGGCGCCACCACGCGACACGAACTCCGTGAGGGTGCCGGCCAAGGTGGCGTCCGCGGGCAGGACACCCGATCCGGTGAGGCGCCGTTCCGCCATGTAGGCGGACAGTTCAGCCTCGACCGCTTCCACCACCTCGGTGTCCGCTCCCGTCTCCGAGCTTCCCACGGCGGCCTCTCGGTCGATGCCCCGGGCGGCCGCGTCCCGCGCGGAGGCGGCTCCCTCTGACGACCGCTCCCCACCTCCGCGGCCTCGGAGCCTCGCGGGGTGATCACGGTCGTTCCCGACTCTGGCACCGGCTCGGCCACCGCGCATCTGCAGCCGTCCGTCCGAACCCGCCAGGGGAGGCGATCAGCCCTCGGCGCCGGTCGGGGCGGGTGGCGTCCCGTCGACCGCGAGGGCCTGTACAGGGCGGTCAGGCGATGGCAGAAGGTGATCAGCCGGAGGAGACGCTGCCGGCCACACCGACGGCCCTGAGCCTCGTATGCCCCGGCCTTCTCCGGTACGACGCGGAACAGGGACGCGTACGGCCGCACGCCCGTCATGCGGGAGTGCGGCCGCTGCCCCGCGTCTCGTCGACCGATCGCCCGGGGGAACCGTGGGGTTCGTGAGGCGGATCAGTTCTCCAGGGCCGCCTGCTTGGCCACCGGGGCCGGCGCGGCCTCGGCGTCGCCCGACGCGGCGCGGGCGGCCGGGATGGCCATGGCGACGAGCGCGGCGACCAGCGCGATGCCGCAGCCGATCACCAGGCCGGTACGGAAGCCGTTCTCGGAGGTGAAGGTGTAGCCGCCCACGGTCGTGGTCATCTGGGAGAGGACGACACCGATCACGGCGGCGCCCACCGAGGTGCCCAGCGAACGCATCAGGGCGTTGAAGCCGTTGGCGGCGGCGGTCTCCGACAACGGGACCGAACCCATGATCAGGGCGGGCATCGATCCGTACGCGAGTCCCACGCCGCTGTTGACGACCATGACCGCCAGCATCAGACCCCAGGCGGAGCCCGTCAGCACCAGCGACAGGCCGTACCCGGCGGCGAGGACCAGGGCGCCGCACATCAGGGTGAACTTGGGGCCGCGGGCATTGGTCAGCTTGCCGCCCAGGGGAGAGACGATCATCATCATGATGCCGCCCGGCAGGAGCCACAGGCCCGCCGCGAGCATGGACTGGCCGAGGCCGTAGCCGGTCGCCTTGGGGAACTGCAGCAACTGCGGGACGACCAGCATCCCGGCGTACATGCCGAAGCCCACGAAGACCGAGGCCAGGTTGGTGATCAGCACCCGGGGCCGGGCCGTGGTCCGCAGGTCGACCAGCGGGTCGCGGGTGCGCAGTTCCCACCAGCCCCAGCCGGCCAGCACGACGACGGCGGCACCGAACAGGCCGAGCGTGGTCGCCGAACCCCAGCCCCAGTCGGCTCCCTTGGAGACGGCGAGCAGCAGGCAGACCAGTCCGACGCCCAGTCCGAGCGCGCCGGGCACGTCGAAGCGCTGGCCCTTGGCGCCGGCGGGAACCTCGGGGATGAAGAACCAGATCAGCACCGCGACGACGGCGGCCAGGCCCGCGGAGCCCCAGAAGAGCACGCGCCAGTCGGCGTACTGGGCGATCGCGGCGGCGATCGGCAGGCCCAGACCGCCGCCGATGCCCATGGAGGCGCTGACCAGGGCGATGGAGGAGCTGAGCTTCTCCGCGGGCACCACGTCACGGAGCAGGGCGATGCCGAGCGGCACCATGCCCATGCCCATGCCCTGCAGACCCCGCCCGACGATCATCGGCGTGACGGAGGACGACAGGGCGCACACCACCGAGCCCGCCACGAGCGGCACCGAGCAGACCACCAGCATGCGCCGCTTGCCCACCAGGTCGCCGAGGCGCCCGAAGACGGGCACGCACACGGCCGCCACCAGAAGGGTGGCGGTGATCACCCAGGCGGCGTTCGAGGACGAGGTGTGCAGGATCTGCGGCAGCTCCGTCAGCAGCGGGGTGACGAGCGTCTGCATGATCGCGGCGGTGATGCCGGCGAGGGCCAGCGTGGCGACCACGCCCCCTGCACGGGCTGTGGGTTGTGGGGCGTTCATGACGGCACTCCTCGCCTGACGGTCCTGCGTTCGGGATCGATGTGCATCGTACATAGGAAGTGCATCACGCACATGATGTGGCTGGTGCACGCGCTGTGCGAGGATGACAGCGGGCGCCGCACACGCACACCGGCGGCCCGGCGGACGGCAGGAGGCGGAAGAGCTATGGGCAGGTCCACCCACGAGGTCGAGTACGAGCAGATGCTCCTCAGCCGCCACGAACTGCTGCGCCACAGGTCCGGCGCCCTGGACCGCAGCGCGTACATCCTCCTCAGCCGCATCCGGGTCCAGGGGCCCATGTCGATCGGCGAGCTGAGCGAGGCCTTCGCGCTCGACGCCTCGACCCTCAACCGGCAGACCGCCGCGGCCATGCGCGCCGGGCTCGTGGAACGCATCCCCGACCCGGAGGGCGGCATGGCGCGCAAGTTCCGCATCACGCCCCAGGGCGCCCGCATGCTGGACGAGGAGCGCGACGCCATCATCGGCGGCCTGGACAAGGTCATGGCCGACTGGCCGGACCAGGACATCGCCGCCTTCGCCTCCTACCTCAGGCGCTTCAACACCGACATCGAACGCCTCGCCGGACGGCCCTGGCCCCGCCCCTGAACCGCCGGGCGCCCGGCCCGCGGGCCGCCAACCCACCTCGTCGGCAGGATATTTGACGGGGCAAGCACTCCTCGATTTACTTGACGTAGCAATCACTTCTGCGACCGGTCCGGCTCGCCCGCGCCGTCACGCGCGGAAGTACCCGTCATTCCTTGGAGGTTGTGCAATGGGACGTCTACTGGGCCGCGCCGCGCTCGTCACCGGTTCGACGAGCGGCATCGGACGTGCGGTCGCGGAAGCCCTGGCACTTGAGGGTGCCACCGTCGTGGTCACCGGGCGCAGCGCGGAGCGCGGTGCCGGGGTCGTCGAGGGGATCACGGCACAGGGGGGCCGGGCGCACTTCGTCCAGGCCGATCTGGCGGCGGGCGGTGCGGAGGTCCGGCGGCTGGCGCAGGAGGCGTCGGCGCTCGCGGGCGGGCCGATCGACATCCTGGTGAACAACGCCGCCTACCTGGTCCCGCCGCAGTCGATGACGGAGGCGACCGAGGAGCAGATCGACGAGGCGCTGGCGGTCAACGTCAAGGTCCCGTTCCTGCTCGCGGCCGCGCTGGTGCCCGCCATGGTGGAGCGCGGCGCCGGATCGGTGATCAACGTGGGGTCGATCAACGGTGTCGTCGGCATGGACTTCGCGGCGCTCTACGGGGCCACCAAGGCCGGTCTGCACTCGCTGACGAAGTCCTGGGCGGTCGAGCTGGCCTCCAAGGGGGTGCGGGTCAACACCGTCGCTCCCGGCCCGACCGTCACCGAGGCCAACGAGGTCTACCGCACCCTGCTGGAGAAGCTCGCCCAGAACTACCCCGCCAAGCGGCCGGGCACCGCCAAGGAGGTCGCCGCCGCGGTGGTCTTCCTCGCCGGCGAGGACGCCGCGCACATCCACGGCGCCACGCTCCCGATCGACGGCGGCGCCCTCGCCCTCTGAGGCGGACACCCAGGCCCCGCCTCCGGCCCGTTCTCCGGCCCCACCTGCGGTTTCGCGCGTGGGGCCGCGTCGTCGCCACAACCTGACGAGCTCTGACTTTCATTATTAAATCCAGATGCTAGCCTGGAACCGCGGACCCCGAAGGGCCGCGTGCTCGAGCCGTGTCCGGTGCCCTGCCGAGAGGGCGTGTCGCAAAGGAAAGCCGTATGGACATCAAGGGATCCGTCGCCCTCGTGACGGGAGCCAACCGAGGGATCGGGCGCGCGTTCGCCCGGGCGCTCCTGGAGCAGGGCGCGGCCAAGGTCTACGCCGGCGTCCGCGACCCGAAGAGCGTGACCGATCCGGACCTCGTCCCGCTGCGGCTGGACGTGACGGACGAGGCGCAGACAGCCGCGGCCGCCGAGGCGGCGGGCGACGTCTCCATCCTGGTCAACAACGCCGGTATCGGAGGCGCGACCACCGGGCTGCTGTCGGGCGGCCTCGACGGCGCACGGCAGGCGATGGAGGTCAACTACTTCGGCACCTGGGCGGTGTCCCGGGCCTTCGCCCCGGTGCTGGCCCGCAACGGCGGCGGGGCGCTGGTGAACATGCTGTCACTGGCCTCCTGGGCCGGGCAGCCGCAGTTCCCCGGCTACGCCGCGTCCAAGGCCGCGCAGTGGTCGCTGACGGACGCCCTGCGCAAGGGCCTGCACGACCAGGGCACCCTGGTCGTCGGTGTGCACTGCGGATTCGTGGACACCGACCTGAGCGCATGGACGGACGCGCCGAAGATCAGCGCCGCCAGCGTTGCGGAACTGACCATGGAGGCCCTGACCCACGACCGGTTCGAGGTCCTCGCCGACGAGCAGACGCGAAGCGTCAAGGCCGCCCTGTCCCAGCCCCCGACGGTGGGGCCCGCAGCCTGATCCGGCCGGCCCCGGTCCCGCCGCGCGGCAGGACCGGGGCCGCATCGGCCAAGCTGACACCTCCTCACCTGGCCGGTTCCGGCGACGAGATGACGCACGCGAACGGCTTGTCAGGGATTCCCTGACGCTCTAGCTTGTCAGGGAATCCCTGACAACCAAGGAGTGAGCCGTGCCCCCCTCTGGCATCCAGGACGCATTCACCCGGTGCTCCTTCTGCGGCAAGCCGGACCGCGAGGTCGAGAAGCTGGTCGCGGGCGCCGGCGTGCAGATCTGCAACGAATGCGTGGCGCTGTCCGCATCGATCATCGACGGAAGCCTGGGCACCCCGCCGGGAGCTCCCCTGCCGCTCTGGGCATCGCTGACCGACGCGGAGATGCTGGGCCACATCCCGCGCGTCGCCGCGCACATCGACCGGGCCGAGGCCGATCTGCGCTCATGGGTGCAGGAACTGCGGCGCCGCGGTGTCACCTGGACCCGGATCGGCGAAGCCCTCGGGATCGCCCGGCAGTCCGCGTGGGAACGGTTCTCCGGCGAGGAGTGACCGGCGCCGCCCCCTCCTGCCCGACCACGCGACGACCGGCGCGTTCGGAATAGAACGCTCCGGATGAACGTAATAAGGATGTAAAAGTCGCTGGTCAAGAGCACGCCGTCCGCAGGGGTGGGGTGCAGGTCGCCTGGGAGGCAGGAGTGGGCATACGGCGGACGACCCTTCCGGGCATCGGCACGCAGTACGACGTGACCACGCGCACCGGGCGGAACCTGTCGGTGGTGGTCCACCAGGACGGCCGGAGGTTCCTCGGCTTCTACGAGGCCGACGATCCCGACGCGTGCGGGATGTCGGTCCCACTGGAAGCCGACGAGGCCGCCGGGCTGGCACGGTTGCTGGACCCGACACCGCTGGAGGCAGTGCGGACGGAGGGCATCGGGCTGGTCACCGAACAGATCCCGGTGGACTCCAGGTCGCCGTACGCGGGGCGCCCGTTGGGTGACACCCGCGCCCGGACGCTGACCGGGGCCTCCGTCGTGGCCGTGATGCGCCGGACCACCGCGCACCACTCCCCCGGGCCGGACTTCCGGCTGGCGATCGGGGACACGCTCGTGGTGGTCGGCACGCGTGAGGGCGTGGACGCACTGGCCGCGATCGTGGCGGGGCGGTGACGATGCACGACACCACCGCGCTGCTCATCGAGCTCGGCGCCGTCATCCTCGGGCTGGGCCTCATCGGGCGCTTCGCCGGCCGGATGGGGCTGTCGCCCGTGCCGCTCTACCTGCTGGCCGGACTGGCCTTCGGGCACGGCGGCATCGTGCCGCTGTCGGCGAGCGAGGACTTCATCTCCGTGGGGGCCGAGATCGGCGTGGTCCTGCTGCTCCTGCTGCTCGGCCTGGAGTACAGCGCGTCGGAACTGGTCACCAATCTGCGCGCGCAGTACCCGTCGGGGGTCGTGGACTTCGTCCTCAACGCGGTACCCGGCGCGGTGGCGGCGCTGTTGCTGGGATGGGGGCCGGTGGCCGCCGTCGCGCTGGCCGGGGTCACCTGGATCTCCTCGTCCGGTGTCATCGCGAAGGTGCTCACCGACCTCGGCCGGCTCGGCAACCGCGAGACGCCCGTGGTGCTCGGCGTCCTCGTCATCGAGGACCTGGCCATGGCGGTCTACCTGCCGCTGCTGACCACCCTGCTGGCGGGCCTGGGCCTGGCTGCCGGAGGCGTGACGCTGGCGATCGCCCTCGGGACCGTGGGCACGGTGCTGTACCTGGCGCTGCGCCACGGCCGGCTGCTCAGCAAGGCGGTCTCCTCCGACAACCCCGAGATGCTCCTGCTGGTCGTGCTCGGCCTGGCGCTGGTGGTGGCGGGCATCACCCAGAAACTGCAGGTGTCGGCGGCCGTCGGGGCGTTCCTGGTGGGCATCGCCCTGTCCGGTGAGGTTGCGGCGGGAGCGGGACGTCTGCTGACGCCGTTGCGCGATCTGTTCGCCGCCGTCTTCTTCGTGTTCTTCGGGCTGTCCACCGATCCGGCGGCGATCCCGCCCGTGCTGCTCCCGGCGCTGGCCCTGGCGCTGGTCACCACGGGAACCAAGATCGTCACCGGTTGGTACGCCGCCCGGCGGGCGGGCATCCACGCGCGGGGCAGGCTGCGGGCGGGTGGCGCGCTCGTCGCACGCGGGGAGTTCTCCATCGTCATCGCGGGCCTCGCCGTCGCCACGCAGCCCCGTATCGGCCCCCTGGCCACCGCGTACGTCCTGATCCTGGTCGTCGTCGGGCCCCTGGCGGCCCGCTACACCGAACCCGCGGTCACCGCGCTCGGCCGGCGGCTGCGGCGTGACGCCTTCGCGCAGCCGCTGCCGGGGGCCGTCGAGGCGTTCGAGGTGACGCCCCCCGAGGACTCCCCCGCCCGGCGGTGACGGCGGTCATCTCCGTCGGAGATGACGGATATCGTGATGCATCTTCCTCACCGGGGAAGCAATCCTCCGGTGCGGGCGCTGCAGCATTCGTCCGAGCGGCGCGAGGGGTTGCTCGGTCGCCACTCCACCCGCCCGAACCGCACCACCGGTTCCCGACACGAGGAGGTCCTCGTGTCCGCTCCCCGCACGACCAGGTCCGTGCGTCGTCCGGCGCCCGCCGGGGCCGCCCACGGCGTTCCGGGATGGCTGGTCGGGCTGCTGGCCGTCGCCTCCGGGTTGACCGTCGCCAACCTCTACTACGCCCAGCCGCTCCTGGCGTCGCTGAGCACGATCTTCCACCTCGGTCCGGCAGCGGCCGGCACTTTGATCACGGTGACGCAGGTCGGCTACGTGGTCGGCATGGTCTTCCTGGTCCCGCTCGGCGACCGGCTGGAGAAGCGCCGGCTGGTCACCGCGCTGCTGACCGTCACCACGGTCTCCTTGGTGGTGGCGGGTTTCGCCACGAGCTTCCCGATGCTGCTCGTCGCGTCCCTGGTCAGCGGTGCCACCTCCGTCGTCGCGCAGATCCTGGTGCCGTTCGCGGCGGGCCTCGCGCCCGACCGCGCCCGCGGCCGCATCGTCGGGCGGGTGATGAGCGGACTGCTCGCCGGGATCCTGTTGTCCCGCACCGTCAGCAGCCTGGTCTCCGACCTCGCGGGCTGGCGCTACGTCTACCTCGGCTCCGCGGTCCTGATGGCGCTCCTGGCCCTGGCGCTGCGCGCCGCCCTGCCACAGCACGCCCCGACGACCTCCCTGTCGTACGGGCGGGTCCTGCGTTCGACGGTGCAGTTGGTGCGGACACATCCTGCGTTGCGACGCCGGGGGCTGTACCAGGCGGCCATGTTCGGCGCGTTCAGCGTCTTCTGGACCCCCGTCTCCTTCCTCCTCACCGGCCCGTTCCACTACTCGCCGATCGGTGTCGCGGTCTTCGCGCTCGTGGGAGCGGCGGGTGCCGCGGTGGCACCGCTGGCGGGCCGCTGGGCGGACCGCGGCCTCGTCCGCCCGGTCACGGGGACCGCCCTCGGCGTCGCGGCCGTGGCCTTCGCCGTCGCGGGCTTCGGGCAGCACAGCATCATCCTGATCGCCTTCGCCGCGGTCCTCATCGACATGGCCGTGCAGACCTCGCTCATCCTCGGGCAGCACACGATCTACCAGCTCGACGCCGCCGCGCGGTCGCGGCTGAACAGCGCCTTCATCGCGATCTTCTTCGTGGGAGGCGCGCTCGGTTCGCAACTCGGGGCACTGGCCTACCACGCGGACGGCTGGAGGGCGGTCAGCGTCCTCGGGGCCGCTCTGCCCCTGATCGGCCTCGGCTACTGGGCGACGGAGCGTCGCGCCGCCCGCAAGAGCGCGGAGGCCGCGACCGCGCAGGCCCCCTCCCGGTAACGGGTCCGGCAGACTCCACGAGATGACCAATCGTCAGGCGGGGCCTACGGGTCCTTGGTTCGCAGTCACGAAGCGGCGGAGTTCCCTGCGTGTCCGTGCCATGCCGGCCGACCCTGGTGATGAGTTGTCGCGCCCGCACCCGTCACATCTACGACGGGACACGACGAACCGAAGGATGACGTGATGAGTGCGGACACGCGGTTGGAGGAGCTGGGCGGGAGCGGTCTCGGCGAGGTCGACGGGCCGGCGTTCTCGGGGCTGGCGGAGCGGCACCGGCGGGAGCTGCACGTGCACTGCTACCGGATGCTCGGCTCGTTCGAGGACGCCGAGGACACCGTGCAGGAGACGCTCCTCCGTGCCTGGCGGCGGCGGGAGACCTTCGAGGGGCGGTCGACGTTCCGCGCCTGGCTGTACCGGATCGCCACCAACGCCTGCCTGGACCTGCTCGCCAAGCGCCGCCCGGAGCCCGCGACCGGCGGCGAGGTGCTGTGGTTGCAGCCCTACCCGGACCGGCTGCTCGACGAGTTGCCCGCGGCCGACGCCGACGAGCCGGAGAGCGTCGCCGTCGCGCGGGAGACGATCGAGCTGGCGTACCTCGTCGCCGTCCAGCACCTCGCGCCGCGCCCGCGCGCCGTACTCATCCTGCGCGACGTGCTCGGCTGGCCGGCGAAGGACGTCGCGGAACTCCTCGGCGACTCCGTCAACTCCGTCAACAGCGCGCTGCAACGGGCCCGCGCCGGCATGCGGGAGCACCTGCCCGCCGAGCGGCAGGACTGGAGCGGCGGCGCTGAGGACTCCGGGACGCGCGAGCTGGTACGTCGCTTCACCGACGCCAGCGTGGCCACGGACGTCGACCGGCTCGCCGGCATGCTGCGTGACGACGTCCGCTGCTCGATGCCGCCGACGCCGGGCCTGTCCCTGGGCCGCGACGCGGTGGTGACCGGCTGGGTCGCGGACGGCTTCGAAGGCATGCAGGGTCTGCGCGGCGTCCCCACGTCGGTGAACCGGCAACCCGCCGTCGCCTTCTACCTCTGGAACGAGCGCGAGGGCGCCTACCTGCCGTTGACGCTCGACGTCCTGCGCGTCACCGGCGGGGTGATCACCGAGATCGTCGTCTTCCACGCCGACCGGTTCCCGCGGCTCGGGCTTCCGGAGCGCCTGCCGGCGGACGGCACGGAGTAGCCCCGGTGCGGACGCTCGCGCTGCGCGGTGGCGCTCGTGTCACGGTGGTCGCCGCGCAATGGTGCGACGCCTTCGGCGTCGTCACCCGCGGGCGGGTGCGGCTGGAGCTGCGCGACGGCGAGCCCGGCCTCGGACGCGACGCCGGGTTCTGGCTTCGCGGCACCGGCGTCCGCTCCCTGCGCGACCCCGGCCGTCGCACGGCGAGGGTGCGCAGCGTCACCCCCAAGGCCAGGACCGTCACATGCCGGTCACCACACCCCGTACGCCCGTTACCGGATGACGGAGGAACGACATGAACACCATGAAGGGCACCGGGGTCGTCGCAGGCCCGGCATCGGGCCGGACCAGCCACACCCACCGACTCCGCAGGCTCGCCGGCACCGGCTTCATCGCCACGCTCGCAGCGATGGTGGCCACCACCCTCGCCGCTGCGCTTGCCCAGGCCGCCGGCGTCGGCTTCGAGGTCCCCGATGGTGGCGAGACGATCCCGTTGCCCGGGTTCGCCGTGGTGACCGGCCTCTTCTCGGTCGTGGGCGTCGTCATTGCCGTCGCTCTTCTTCGCTGGAGCGCTCACCCCGCCAGGCGATTCGTGTGGACGGCGGTGTCGCTGACCGCGATTTCGCTGGTCCCGCCCCTCCTGTCCGGGGCGGACACGGCCACCACCACCGCCCTCATCGGGCTGCACCTCGTCCCTGCGACGGTGATGATCCCCACCCTGGCGCGGAGCCTCCGTATCCGGACCGATTGACGATTCCGCAACCGAGCGACGCGCTGCGCCAGGGCGTGCGCGAGCGCACCAAGGTGGGTCGAACAGGTTCACGGCGCACCCCGGCGATCACCCCCACGTGGCCTGCTCTCCGCGTACGATCACTCGATGGCCGACATGACCGAAACCACGCCCGGCTGGCTGTCTCCGGACGACCTGGAGCTGACCCGCGCACGCATGCCGATCCTGTACGTCGACGCCGTGCCCGTGCGGGTCGACGACAGCGGGGAGGTGACACACATCGGTCTGCTCCTGCGCATCGGACCGGACGGGAACGTCAGCCGCGCCCTCGTCTCCGGGCGGGTGCTCCACCACGAGCGTGTCCGCGAGGCGCTCATCCGCCACCTGGAGAAGGACCTCGGGCCCATGGCCCTGCCCCGCATCCCGGTCTCGCCGCAGCCCTTCACCATCGCCGAGTACTTCCCGACACAGGGTGTGACGCCCTTCCACGACCCCCGGCAGCACGCGGTGTCCCTGGCCTACGTCGTCCCCGTGGCGGGCGACTGCCACCCCCGGCAGGACGCCCTCGACCTGGTGTGGTTCACCCCGCAGGAGGCGTCCTCGCCGCAGTTGCAGCAGGAGATGCAGGGCGGGCAGGGCGTCCTGCTCCGGCAGGCCCTCGCCCACGTCGGCTGCCTCACCTGAGCTCTGTGGCGGCCCGGGCGGTCCACTGCCCGCGCCGCCACACGCACGAGGGACCACCGCGCGGGTACGGGCACGCTCCAGCGGGTACGGGCACGCTCAAGGGGGGGCCGGCACCGGTTGCCGGCACACACCGATCCGCGCGGTCCCCGGCCGCCGCCCGGCCACAGGAGCCCCGTCCGGGAGGCACCCTGATGAAGCTGTCGTTCCTGCAACCGCTGTTCGACCGGCCGGGCCCGTGGGCGAGCGCCTACCTGGACACCTCCCGGGACGTCGCGGATCCCGACCGCGTCATCGCACGGCGCTGGCGGCACCTGCGTGACGACCTCACCGCCCACGGCGCCGACCCGGCCACCGTCCACGCCCTGCACGCCGCTGTGGGCATGGACGACAACCTGCCCGGTCGGCACGGCCAGGCCCTGTTCGCCACCCGTGGGGAACTCGTCCTCGCCGCGGAGCTGCCCGAACCGCCCGTGCACGACACCGCCGACCTCGACGACCTGCCCGACGCCCTGCCCCTGGTGGTGCAGCGCGCCCCGGACCTTCCCTACCTGGCCGTGTTCGTCGGCCGCACCGAGGACGGCGGCGGCATCCAGGTCGCCGCCCAGACCGAGCGCTGGCCGGCTGGACGTATCGACACGGATCCGGCCGTCCGGCAGACCGTCCCGGCGGAGGACTGGCAGCGCACCGCCCCCCGTCTCGCCGGGGACCTGACCGACCTCGCCGACCGCGGCGCCGCCGAGGTGCTCGTGCTGGGCCGGGATCCCGGCGACCCCCGGACCGCCGGTGTCCTGGTCGACCACATGCCGGAACGCCTGGGGAACGCCCTCGTCACGGTCGGCACCGGCAACCCCGGCGGCACTCCCGACCGGGCCCTGCTGGAGGAGCACCTCGCCCGCGAGCTCGGCGGCCGCCTCAACGCCGCCGACCAGGCCCGCCTCGAGGCGTATCTGATGCAGCGCGCCCAGGACCGCACCGCCTGCGAGGGCACCGGAGCCGTCGTCGCGGCGCTGGGGCGCGCGGACGCCGAGGCCGTCCTGGTCAACGATCCCCCGCCGCTCCCCGGGCACCTGCCGGCTGGGCCCGGCGAACCCGCCGGAGCGGCCCTGCTGCGTGCCGCGGCGTGCACCGGTGCCGAGCTGGTGGTCGTGCCCCGCGGCACCCTCGCCCTGGACGACGGGGTCGGTGTCCTGCTACGCCGACGCGCCCCCGGCGCGTAGCCCCCGGCCTGCGGAATCGTCGGTGACCCGCCCGTGTTGTACCTGCAGGTACAACGAGAGGGATGGGATGGATACCGTCGACGCAGGGCAGCGGCCGGGCCGGCAGTCCCTGCCGGCCGAATCAGGAAGCTGGGCGCTCTCCTACCGGCCCGAAGCCCCCGCAGAAGCCCGCAAACTCACCAAGGAAGCTCTGCACCGCTGGAAGGTGCCGGCAGCCGCTGCCGACGAGATCCTGCTGGTCGTCTCGGAGCTCGTCACGAACGCCTTCGAATACGCCCGGCCGCCCATCGTGCTCCACCTGGACCGCGACCGGAGCACCGGGCAGGTCCGCGTGGAGGTCACCGACGGCGGACCGGCCGCCTCCGTCGGGGAATGGGCCGCCAGCTGCGGGGCCTGCGAACACGGCCGTGGCCTGACCATCGTGGACCAGGTGGCCTCGGCGCACGGCGACCGCTGGGAGACCGGCCGCTCCACCCACTGGGCCGAACTCGCTCCCGCCGCCGCCTGACCCCCGGCGGCATCGTACGGCGCGGGGTCCGCACCGGATCCCGCGCCCGCGTACGCGGGCGGCGACCGCCACCGGAGGCGGGCGCTCAGCCCTGCGCGGTGGGGCGTACGACGAGTTCGTTGACGTCGACGTCCGCGGGCCGGTCGACGGCGAAGGCGATGGCGTCGGCGATGGCGGACGCCGGGATCGCCAACCGCTCGGCGGCCGCGTGGGCGGCGACCCGGGCCTCCTCGGATCCGCCGCGGTCGGTCAGCTCGCTCCGGGTGAAGCCGGGGCTGACGACCGTGACGCGGACGTCCCGGCTCTCCTGGCGCAGCCCCTCGGAGAGCGCGGCGACGGCGAACTTGGTGGCGCGGTAGACCGCCGCCGTCGGGTCCACCCGGTGGCCGGACACGGACGAGAGCGGGTCTTCACCGAGCTGACGACCCAGGCCGACGCCGATGAGGACCTGAATTGGGCGGTCTCGGTGGACTGCACCATCGTGCGCACGCATCAGCACGCGGCCGGGGCCCGTGGAAAAGGGCTCCGGCCGGCGAGCCCCACGACCATGCCACCGGCCGCTCCCGCAGAGGACTGAGCACCAAGGTCTGCCGCGCCGCAGACGGGAACTGCCGGCTCCAGGATCAAGAAATAGGCAGTGCGATGCTGTCGATCGCGGCGTCGGCGATTCGGTTCCTGGTCTTCACGTCGACCCCTGCCTTGGCGAGCGCTTCGAGCCCGCGATGCGTGGTGAGGATCAGTCCGCCGAGCGCCTCGGCGTCGGCGGCCGGATCCAGGTGCCCGGCGCGCTGCGCCTGCTCGACAAGCCGGCGGCAGCTGTCGAGCAGCACTTCGAACGCCGCGAGTGACCTGGTCGCGATGGCCTCGTTCTCCGACGCCAGTTCGGCCGTGGCCTTGGCCAGCAGACAGCCGGGCTGACCGGTGTGGTCGTCCGGCGCCGTGAGCCATTTGCGGAGGCGGTCGAGGGCCTGGTCCTCCGGGCCTTCGAGCAGGGCGGCGGCGCCCTCGTCGGAGTTTGCGCAGTACTCCTCGAATATTCGCTGGAACAGGGCCTCCTTGTCGCCGAACGCGCCGTAGAGGCTTCCCTTGCTGAGCCCTGTCGCGCGGGAGAGATCGTCGACCGAGGTTCCGTGGTAGCCGGTTTCGTTGAACTGCCGATGCACAGCGGCCAGGACGTCTTGCTCGCTGAATTTCCGTGGTCGCCCCATGCCTCCATGGTAGGCCGTTCTGAACCATCGGTCCAGATCTTCTGGACGTTCGGTCCAGAACCTGTATATTGGACCGTATGTTCAGAACTGGCACTTCACCCGACACCACCGAGTTCGCAGGAAAGCGCGCGATCGTCACGGGAGGCAGTCGCGGAATCGGCGCGGCCATCGTGCAGCGGCTGCTCGACGGCGGCGCGACCGTCGTCACCACGGCGCGTAACGCCTCCGACGAGACGCCGAAGGCCGCCACCTTCATTCAGGGCGACATCGGCACGCTCGCGGGTGTGCGGGCATTCACTGCGGCAGCGCTCGACGTACTCGGCGGCGTCGACATCGTGGTCAACAACGCGGCGGCGGCACGCGCCCACATCGGGGGCGTCTCATCCATCCCCGATGAGGAATGGATCGACGCACTCGACCTCAACTACCTGTCCGCCGTGAGGGTCAACAACGCGCTGCTGCCGGCGCTGCGCGAGGCCGGGTCGGGCAGCGTGATCGTCAACATCTCATCGGGAGCGGCCCTCACGCCGGCGCCGCCATTGGCTCACTACGGTGCAGCCAAGGCCGCCCTTAACACCTACAGCAAAGCGCTCGCTTCCGAGCTCGCGCCTGCCGGAATCCGCGTCACCACGATCATCCCCGGCAACGTGCTCACCCCGGGCGCCGACGCGATCCGCCAGAACTTCGCCGACGCGATGGACGTCCCGCTTGCCGCCACCACAGCGGGCATCCCTCTGGGTCGTCCCGGAGACCCGCGCGACATCGCCGAGGCCGTCGCCTACCTCGCATCGGACCGGGCTCAGTGGGTCACCGGAGTGAGCCTGACAGTCGACGGCGGTGAACTCCCCCTCATCTAGCTCCCGGTCCGGTCAGCCTCTTGTACGGTCCACAACGACCCCGGCGGCGCGAAAGCTGTCCCACGCCGCCGGGCGTCAGGTCGAGCAGTTGACCGGCAACGCGCCCGACGTCAGGTTCTCCTTCGCCGCCAACACCCCGGTATCGCTGAGCATCGGCAGGGAGTCCGTCACGTCGAAACCGTCCTCGGGCCTCCCCTACGTCCCCTCCGCCACCTGACGCCCCGCGTCAGGCGCCCGGTACGAGCTCGCGCAGGATCGCCTGTCCGGCCGCGCGGTGCTGGGCGGCGGCGGACGGATCCGTGGCGTCGAGCACCGCGGCGATCCCCTCGTGGGCCAGCGCCTCCTCGTACCGGTACCCCACCCGCGGGGCGAGGTCGAGCGCCTGCCGGTGCAGCCGCAGGGCCTCCCCCGGCAGACCGGCCAACCGGCAGGTCTCGGCGTAGCCGTTGAGGAAGTGGATCTTCCACTGCTCCTCGAAGAGCTCGTCGAGCAGCGCGAAGGCCTCGCGATGGCTGGCCAGCGCCTCCTCGTAGCGGCCCATCCGTCGCAGGGCGACACCCAGGCAGTTCAGGCACCAGGCCTCGTTGTGCCGGTGCCCGTCCTCACGGGCCAGCGCGAGGGCGTGGTGCAGATGGCCGCAGGCGCGTCCGGGTTCCTCGCGCGCGATGGCCACCCCGAGGGTGATGAGCGCGGTGAGCGCCGGCGGCCACGCGGGGTCGGCGTGCGGGATCTCCAGCGCCTCGCGGGCCAGTCGCGCCGCTTCCTCGCCATGCCCCAGCTGCAGCATGGCCCAGGCCTCGTAGGCGGTGGCGTGGGCCGTGCCCATCGGGCAGTCGGCGTCCGCGTACAGCTTCCCCGCCAGCCGGAACAACTCCAGCGGCTCCTCGACGTACCCCTGGTCCCACCTCAGGTAGCCGCGCCGCATCGCCAGTTCGGCCTCGGCCCGGACGTCCCCCGCCTCCCCCACCAGGGCGGTGGCCGCCTCATACGCGGCACCGGCCTCCGCCATCCGGCCCGCGTTGTGGCGTGCGAAGCCCAGATCGCTGTGCGCCTCCCCGAGTTGCCGCGGGTCGCCCAGCCGCCGGGCGGCGGCCAGCGAGCCCTCGAAGAGGGAGTTGAGCTGTGTGGTGCCGCAGCGCCGGGCGAAGTACGACCTCATGAAGCGCGGCAGTTCGCACACATGGGCGTCGGCACCGGCGGCGAGGGCCGCCTCGAAGGCGGCCAGCAGATTGGTGTACTCGGCGCCGAACCAGGCGAGGGCGGCGTACTTGTCGGTGAACCGCGGCAGCTCCGCAGGGGCCGGGCCCGCACAGGCCTCCCGGCTGCGGGAGAGGAAGGGCATGGTGGCGTCGGCGGCGGCCGCCGCGTGCACGTAGTAGTCGAGCACACGGCCCCGTGCCCGCACCCGCTCGGCCGCCGGGTCCTGCTCGGTGGTGGCCCGCAGTGAGTGCCGGTGCACCAGGTCGTGCAGCCGGTAGCGGCCGGGGGCGGGCTGCTGGACCAGGTGGGCGTCGAGCAGGTCCTCGAGCATCACCCGGGTGTCGCGCAGCGGCACGTCCGCGAGGGCGGCCGCGACGTACTCGTCGAAGGTCGAGCCCGGCAGCAGGCTCAGCAGGCGGAACAGGCGGCGCTGGGCACGGTCCAACTGGTTCACCGACATGGCGAACGCGGTGTCGAACTCGCTCGGGCCCTCCGCCATCCGCTCGACGAGGATGCCCACCGTCCAGCCCGGCCGGTGCCTGAGCCGGGCCGCGGCCAGCCGCAGGGCCAGCGGCAGGTTGCCGCACAGCCGCAGCACCTCGGCCGCCGCTTGCGGTTCGCGGGCCAGCCGCCCGTCGGACCCGCCGGGCTCGCCGCTGGCGCGGGCGAGCAGTTCGGTGCTCTCCTGCGGGGTCAGCACGTCCAGCGAGACCGGTGGCACCTCCTCCAGGCCCAGCAGCCGGTTGCGGCTGGTGACCAGGGCGACGGAGGGGCCCGCGCCGGGCAGCAGCGGACGGACCTGGGCGGCGTCCGCGGCGTTGTCCAGGACCACGACGGCGCGCCGGTGCGCCAGTTCCGAGCGCCAGCAGGCGGCCAGTTGCTCGACGCCTTCCTGCGGGATCCTCTCGGAGGGCACGTCGAGCGCCGCGAGGAGCGCCCGCAGCGCGGGGTCGGGGTCGAGCGGCCGCCGGCCCTCGGTGAACCCGTGCAGGTCCAGGTAGAGCTGGGCGTCGGGGTAGTCGGCGGCCAGGCGGTGTGCGGCGTGCACCGCCAGGCAGGTCTTGCCGACACCCGCCATGCCGTCGACGGCGACCACCCTGCTGCTGCCGACCGCAGCGAGCACGGCGGCGAGTTCGTCCGTGCGTCCGGTGAAGTCGGGGGCGTCACGCGGCAGATCGTTGCGGGGCGGCCGCGGGGCCGACGCGAGCGGCGTCGGGGGGTGGACCTGGCGGCTGGTCCTCGGGGGCGCGGGCAGCGGGTTGGAGGCCCGTTCCCACAGGGGCCGCAGCGGGCGCGGGTCGCGTGCGACGAGGCGGCAGAGCGCCACGACGGCGGGCCAGGGCGGCACGGTCCGGCCGGTGAGGTAGCGCGACAGTGACGACGAGCTCAGGCCCGTGTCCCGCGCCAGGGCCCGTACGCCCCGTCCGGACAGCTCCTGGAGCATGAGGAGCCGGGCGGCCAGCTCCTCCGGTGGGTCGGCCTCCGCCGTCCGTTGCTGCGCAACCACCCGTCCCCCGCCTTCCTGTCCCGCCCCCGAAGAACGCCTCCGGGCCGCATCGCCGCTGTACAAGGCCGTTCCGGCTGTCCCACGGTGTCCCACCGCCGTCGTCATGGCAAGTCCGAAGGGCTGTCATGGAGTCACGCCCCGGGGAGCGGGGAACCGAAGCGGAAGAGGGAGAACCATGATGCAGTCCCGTATGCAGAACCCGGCCGCCGTCCTGCCCGGCGCGATGCAGCCCATCCAGGAGCTGATCAAGGCCGTGCACTCCGGTGGGGTGGACGGGCAGACGCTGGAGCTGGTGCATCTGCGGGTCAGTCAGATCAACGGCTGCAGCGCCTGCGTCGACGGCGGCGCGAAGACGGCCCGCAAGGCCGGGGTGAGCGACGAGCGCCTGGCGACGGTCGCCGCATGGCGGGAAGCCCCGTACTTCAGCGAGGAGGAGCGGGCGGCGCTGGCGCTGGCCGAGGCCGCCACACGGCTGGCCGACCGGCCCGAGGCCGTCGGTGACGAGGTGTGGGACGCGGCCGCCACCTACTTCGACGAGAAGCAGCTCGCCGCGATCGTCCTGATGATCGGCGTGACCAACCTGTTCAACCGGCTCAACGCCACGACCCGGCAGATCGCCGGCGCCTGGGGATGAGGCGCGCGCCGTCCGGTCCCGGGCCGCGTCCACGACGCGCCGCCCGGGACCTGCGTGCCCGGCCGCCTGGGCCGTGCCGTCCACGGCGGCAGGGGCCTGAGCCGGGTCCCTCGGGCGGCCGGACCCTGTCACAGCGGCGGGGGCTGTCCGGTCAGGAGGGAGATGGCTCAACTTCTTCCCGCGTCCCACCCGGGCACGACCGATGATTGAACCCTCCCCCTACTGAAGCAGGGGGATTCCTGGCTCAGGAAGCCCCGCAGGTCAGCGACCCGCAAGGTCTTACTCCCTCAACACCAGCCGGGACGGAACCTGCCCGGTTGTGTACGGCAAAGGTGAGGTGGCTCGTGCTTGGTTCTCGCAACGCGCCGTCGCGCTGGCATGGTTCTCGCTCAGCACGACACACACACCACCCGCCGGTCTTTCGCCCTGGGGGCGAAACCCTCTTTCCTGCCCTGCTCCGCAGGTGTCCGATTCCTCCCCGGCCTGAAGGCCGGGGCATCCTCGGAGGAACCTGGTGAGGAGGTGCGCCATGCTGCAGATCACCAGGGCCGTGTCGGCGATCGGGGGCACGCGTGGACACGACCAGGAGTACGCCCTCACGCCACGGTGCCCGCACGCGACCGCGTGTCGCGCCACCTCGGCGGACAAGTGGCTGGTGGGGTTCAGGGTCCGCACCCGTGGTCCCGCGGCCACCTGGCTCTACTACGTGGTGGACCATGCGGACGACGCGATCGCCGCGAAGGAGGCGGCCATCACCATGGCCGGTGACGAGATCGACGTCCCGTGCCTGCACGGACTCGACGGCGTCGGGAGGACGGAGATCCGGCTCATCCACGACGACGGGATCGGACCGCGGCGGCTGCTGCGCTGCCCTTGACCGGGCTCCCGTGGCGGCGGTGTCCTCCGGTGCCGGGAACGCGGCTGCCGCCGGTGCCCCGGACCAGGTCCGGGGCACCGGCGGCAGTGGTCGTGCGCGACCGCTTCGTGAACTACTTCGTGAGCGGGGAGAGCTTCGGGTCGTTGGCGTAGGCCTCGGCCGCGTTCTCCTTCGTCACGATGACCGGCGGGAGCAGGTACGACGGGACGACCTTGCTGCCGTTGTTGTACGACTTGGTGTCGTTGATCGTCGGCTTGCCGCCCGTCTGCAGGGCCTGGACCATCTTGATGGTCTCGGCGACGAGCTTGCGGGTGTCCTTGTTGATGGTGGAGTACTGCTCACCCGCCATGATCGACTTCACCGACTCGACCTCGGAGTCCTGGCCGGTGACGACCGGGACCGGCTTGCCAGCGCCCTTCACCGAGGTGATGATCGCCCGGGCGAGGGTGTCGTTCGGGGAGAGCACGCCATCGAGCGTCTTCTTGCCGTTGTAGGTGGAGTTCAGCAGCGAGTCCATGCGGCTCTGGGCGTTCTCCGCCTTCCAGCCCTGCGTCGCGGTCTGCTTGATGTCGGTCTGACCGGAACCGACAACGATGTCGCCCTTGTCGATGGCGGGCTTCAGCACCTCCATCGCGCCGTCGAAGAACACCTTCGAGTTGTTGTCGTCAGGCGAACCGGAGAACAGCTCGATCGTGTAGGGGCCCTTCGCCTTCTTCGCCTTCATGCCGTCCAGCAGCGCCTGGCCCTGCAGCTGGCCGACCTTGAAGTTGTCGAACGCGATGTAGTAGTCGACGTCCGGGGTGTTGGTGATGAGGCGGTCGTAGGCGATGATCGTCGCACCGGCCTGCTTGGCCTGCGCCACCTGGGTGGACAGCTGCGAGGCGTCGGTCGCACCGATGACGATGACCTTCGCGCCCTTGGTGACCATGGAGGAAATCTGAGCCTGCTGGTCCGCAACGGTGGTCGAGGCGCCCGCGTACTGCACGTCCGCCTTGAAGCCGGCGTCCTTCAGGCCGTTGGTGAACAGGTCACCGGCGAGAACCCAGTTCTCCGAGGTCTTCGCGGGCAGCGCGACCCCGACCAGGGCGTCCTTCGCGAAGCCGCCCTTGGCGTCGCTGGTGTCCTTGCCGGTGGAGCCCTCGCGTTCGTTGGAGCACGCCGTGCCCAGGGCGAGCAGCGCGGCGGCGCCGATCACGGCGACGGCTCTGGTGATGGTTCTGCGCATGTGGGTTGTGCCCTTTCCTGGTGATGCGGGGAGAATCGAGCGCCGCCCTGATGCGGCACCCTGGGTTACTGCCGGTCGGTCATCCTGCGACCGGAGCCTTGTCGGGGTCGGAGGCCGGGTTCGGCGGGTCGACCGGTGTGGACGTCTCGTTCTGGCGGAACGGACGCATCAGGGTGCCGATGATCGAGAAGCGACCCTGGCTCTTGCTGTAGACGTCGAAGGCGACGGCGAGGAGGAGGACCAGGCCCTTGATGATCTGGACCATGTCCGAGCCGACGCCCTCCAGTTGGAGACCGTTGTTGAGCAGCGCCATGACGAGACCGCCGACGATGGAGCCGCTGATGGTGCCGAGGCCGCCGGAGACGGCGGCGCCGCCGATGAACACGGCCGCGATGGCGTCGAGTTCCCAGCTCAGACCGTCCTGCGGGCCGGAGGCCGCGGACCGTGCCACGAAGATCATGCCGGCGAGCGCGGCCAGCACGGACATGTTCATCATGACGAGGAAGTTGACGCGCCGGAGCTTCACGCCGGACAGTTCGGCCGCGCGGGAGTTGCCTCCGACGGCGTAGATGTGCCGGCCTCCGATGGTGTTGCGGGTGTAGTACGAGTACGCGAGCACCAGGGCGATCAGGATGATCCCGGAGATCGGGAAGCTGGTGCCGACGCGGCCGCCGGCGAAGCGCAGCGTCGCGAAGACGATGACGCCCACCATCACGACCAGACGGATCCCCGTGACCCACAGCGGCGCGGCGTCGGCGTGCATGGCGCGCCGGGTCTGCCGGGCCCGCCACTCGCGCCAGGCCACGCCCGCGCAGGCGACCAGACCGAGGAGGAGGGTCAGGTTGTTGTAGCCGGTGTCCGGGCCCACTTCGGGCAGGAAGCCTGCGCCGATGTCACGGAATCCGGTGGGGACCGGCACGGTGTCGGCGTTGCCGATGTACTGGTTGCCGCCACGGAACAGGAGCATGCCCGCCAGGGTGACGATGAACGCCGGCACCCCCACGTAGGCGACCCAGAAGCCCTGCCAGGCACCGATCGCCGCGCCGACGAGCAGGCCGAGCACGATGCCCAGGGGCCAGGGGAGCGAGTGCTCCTGCATCGTCTTGGCGACCACGATCCCGGTGAACGCCGCCACCGAGCCGACCGAGAGGTCGATGTGCCCGGCGACGATCACCATCAGCATGCCGATGGCCAGGATCAGGATGTAGGAGTACTGGCTGACCACGGCGATGAGGTTGCCGGAGGTCAGGGTCAGCCCTCCCGTCCAGATCTGGAACAGGAGCACGATCGCGACGAGCGTGGCGATCATGCCGAACTGGCGGGCGTTGGAGGTCGAGCCTCCGAAGAGGTTCTTCTGCAGGTCTGTGATGCGGCTCATGGGCTCGGTGTCTTCTTCATAGAGGTCATCTGTTTCATGAGGAGTTCCGGGTTCGCGTCGCGGCGTGTCACCTCACCGGTGATGGCGCCTTCGAACACGGTGTAGATGCGGTCGCAGAGTCCGATGAGCTCGGGCAGCTCCGAGGAGATGACGACGACGCCCTTGCCCTGGCCGACCAGCCGCTGGATGATCCCGTAGATCTCGTACTTGGCGCCCACGTCGATCCCGCGGGTGGGCTCGTCGAGGATGAGCAGGTCGGGGTCGGTGAACATCCACTTGGCGAGGACGACCTTCTGCTGGTTGCCGCCGGAGAGCTTCACGACCTCCTCGTCCACGCTGGGGGTCTTGATCCTCAGGTTCTGCCGGTACTCCTCGGCGATCCGGTGCTCGCTCACCGGGTCGATGACCTGGTGGCGGGAGATCTTCGACAGCTTGGCGGCCACCATCGAGGTCTTGATGTCGTCCAGCAGGTTGAGGCCGACCGACTTGCGGTCCTCGCTGACGTAGGCGAGGCCGTGCCGGATGGCCTCCGGCACCGTCTTGAGGTGGATCTCCTTGCCGTCCTTGAAGACCCGTCCCGACAGGAACGTGCCGTAGGAGCGGCCGAACAGGCTCATCGCGAGTTCGGTGCGCCCGGCGCCCATGAGGCCTGCGAACCCGACGATCTCACCGCGCCGCACCGTGAAGCTGGACCCCTTGCACACGAGCCGTTCGTCGGACGCGGGATGCCGCACGGTCCAGTCGCGGACCTCGAAGAACACCTCGCCGATGTCGGGCGTGTGGTCGGGGAACCGGCTGTCGAGTTCGCGGCCGACCATGCCGCGCACGATGCGGTCCTCGTTCACGCCGTCCGCCTCGACGTCGAGGCTCTCGATCGTCCGGCCGTCGCGCAGGATGGTGATGGTGTCGGCGACCGCCTCGATCTCGTTCAGCTTGTGGGAGATCATGATGGAGGTGATGCCACGGTCCCGGAAGCCGCGCAGTAGGTCGAGCAGGTGCTGCGAGTCGGTCTCGTTCAGGGCCGCGGTCGGCTCGTCGAGGATGAGCAGCTTCACGTCCTTGGCGAACGCCTTGGCGATCTCGACGAGTTGCTGCTTGCCGACGCCGATGTCCTTGACGAGCGTGTCCGGGTCCTCCTTGAGGCCGACCCGCTCCATCAGCTCCACCGCGCGGTGCTGTGCGGCCCTCCAGTCGATCGAGCCGCGTTTGCGCGGCTCGTTGCCGAGGAAGATGTTCTCCGTGATCGACATGCCAGGGACCAGCGCCAGTTCCTGGTGGATGATGACGATGCCGGCCTGCTCGCTGGCCCGGATGTCGTGGAACCTCACGGTGTCGCCGCGGTAGACGATCTCGCCGGTGTAACTGCCGTGCGGGTGGACCCCGCTCAGCACCTTCATGAGGGTGGACTTGCCTGCGCCGTTCTCGCCGCAGATCGCGTGGATCTCCCCCTCCTTCACCACCAGGTTGACGTCCGCGAGCGCCGTCACGCCGGGGAACGTCTTGGTGATGGACCGCATCTCCAGCAGCATCGGGGCGCGGCTCATGCGCGGAGCTCCACGCTGCGGACGCCGCGGCGATCACGCGGGCCCGCCTCCCCTGGGATGCGACATTTCGTGGACATCAACTTGCCTCCGATGACACTGCGCCGTGCCTCCATGCCGGACCTGTTGCGGCTTGGGCACCGGACTTTAAATCCATTTGTTTTACTAAGTCAACGCCCTTGAGCGGTATCGTCATTGCGGTAAGAGAGGAACGCGTGTGCGGCAAGCAGGAACAAACCTCCCCAAAGTCGGGCGGTACAACCGGGCGGTGGTCCTGGACCAGATCCAACTCGCCGACGGGATCAGCCGGGTCGAGATCGCCCAGAAGACGGGACTGACCCCGCAGACCGTCTCGGGGATCGTGCGCCGTCTGCTGGACGAGGGCATCGTGCGGGAGGACGGGGCCAGTCGTGGCGCGGGCGGCGGCAAGCCCCGCACCACCCTGCGGGTCAACGCGGACGCCGGCAACGCGGTCGGCCTCGTCTTCGACCCGGTCGAACTCACCTGCTCCGTGGTCGACCTGCTCGGCCGGCCACTGGTCGTCAGACGGCACCCCACGCCTCCCGGTACCGATCCGACGCACGTGGTGGCCGCCATGGCCGACCTGGTCGCCGAGGTGCTCGCCGAGGCGGACGTGCCGCGCGCCAACGTCCTGGGGCTGGGCCTCGCCACCCCTGGGCCGATCGACCAGCGCAGCGGCATGATCGTCGCCCCGCCCCAGCTCGCGCACTGGACGCGGGTCCCGCTGCAGCAGATGCTCAGTGACGCGACCGGCCTTCCGGTGACGCTCGACAACGACGCCACGGCCGCCGCGGTCGGCGAGCGCTGGTCCGGCGCGGGCCGGGGCGTGGCGAACTTCGCCTACCTGTTCTTCGGCACCGGCATCGGCGGTGGTCTGGTCCTCAACCACCAGGTCTACCGTGGCGGTTCGCTCAACGCCGGCGAGTTCGGCCACTCGACGGTGCTGTCGGACGGGCCGGAGTGCTACTGCGGCAACCGGGGCTGCCTGGAGGGACTGGCCAACCCGTCCGCGATCGTGGCCGAGACGCACCGCCGCCTCACCGACAAGCCGGGCGGCAGTGTGCTGTCCCCCGCGTACGACCGGGACCCGGCCTCCGTCGACCACGCCGCGGTCCAGCGCGCGGCCGGAACCGGCGACCCGATCGCGGCCGCGGTCATCGACGAGGCCGCGCGTCACGTGGCCACGGTCGCCGTGACCATCGCCAACTTCATCGACGTGGACCTCATCATCCTCGGCGGTCACGGCATCCAGCACGTGGAGTCCCGCTACGTCGACGCCGTCGCCTCCGCACTGGCCTCACGACCCCTGGCCCGGCACATCCGCGTCGTCCAGGTCGCAGCCTCCCCCCTCGGCGCGGACGCGGCCGTCGTGGGCAGCGCCGCGCTCGTGCTGCACGCCACGTACTCGCCGCAGTTGTCGTCGCTCGTGCTGGACTGAGGTGCGCGTGCTTCAGGGCGACGGAGGATCAGGTCGGAGCACCAGCGCGCCGATGAGGCGCTCGACCGCCGCGGCGTAGGCGGCGTGGTCCAGTCCGGGATCCCAGGCGGTCTGCAGCGCCAGCCCCTGGTAGATCGCGACGAACACCCGGGCCAGGCCGTCGGCAGGCCACGCGGCGTCCAGCTCGCCGCGCTCCTGGGCCGCCCGGACGAGGTCGGTGATGACGGCGCGGGGACGGTCCACACCCTCGCGTGCCACCGCGTGCACCCGGGGTGCCCGCAGGGCCTCGGCCCAGATCTGGACGCCGAGTTGCACGCGCTGCCGCTCGTCGGAGCCCGCGAGTGAGCGCAGGAGTTCCAGGTAGCCTCCGGCGACCTCCCGGAAGGCGTCGGCGGTGTGCCCGGCGGGGTCGTCCAGGTGCAGTCGGCGGGCCTGGTCGTCGTGCCACCGGTCCGCGATGGCCGCGACCATGTCGTCCTTGTCGGCGAAGTAGCGGTAGACCAGGCCGGCGCTGAATCCGGACTCGGCCGCGATGTCCTGGATGGTGGTGCGGTGGAAGCCCGTACGGGCGAAGCAGCGGGCGGCGGCGTCGAGGATCTGCGCGCGCCGCGCCCGCAGGTGCTCCTCACTGACCTTGGGCATCACAACACCTCGGCCTGGGCGATCCGGTAGAAGGGCGCGGCCGGCTCGTGCCGCCCCAGGGGCTCCAGGTACTGCGCGGGCGCCTCCCTCGCCGACCGGTCCGAGGTGAGCTCCAGTCCCCGCTCGGCCAGGTACGCCCGGAGCTCGTCCGGGAGGAAGCCGAAGGTGAAGGGTTCCCCGGCCGTACGCACCGCGTCCGCCCACGCTG
The DNA here is from genome assembly GCF_033792725.1 of Streptomyces sp. PA03-5A. Taxonomy (NCBI): domain Bacteria; kingdom Bacillati; phylum Actinomycetota; class Actinomycetes; order Kitasatosporales; family Streptomycetaceae; genus Streptomyces; species Streptomyces sp. PA03-5A. The sequence goes on from NZ_JARAVL010000019.1 coordinate 90,584, forward strand.
TGACGCCGTCGAAGTCACCGGTGCCGTCCAGGGCCCTTCGGTCCATGTAGGTGAGGACGATCCGGCTCCCGGGCGCCAGCGTCGTGGAGAGCGCCGTCAGCGTGGCGTGCACCGACGGCGCGTCGAGGTAGTTCGTCACGCCCTCCCACACCACCACCGCCCGGTCGCCGGTCAGTCCCGCCTCGCGCAGGGCGTCGCCGAGGTCCTGGTGCATCAGGTCCACGGGAACGAAGCGGATGCCGTCGCCCGGCCGGCCCGCCCGGGCGGACCAGGTGGCGGCCAGCCCCCGCTTGGCCGCCTGCGTCGCCGGGTGGTCGACCTCCAGGACGGTGGCGTCGTGCGCCGCGTCCAGGCGGAAGGCCCGGCTGTCGTAGCCGGCGCCCAGCAGGACGAGTTGCCGGGCGCCGTGTTCCAGGGCGTCCACGACCAGGTCGTCGATCAGCCGGGTGCGGACCACGGCCGAGGCGCGCGGACCTGCGGGCCAGCGCCGGTCGATCCACCGCTCAAGGAACCGCGCCACGCCCGGACAACGGGCGATCGTCACGGCCAGGCGGTAGCCGGGACCGAGGCACGAGGCGGCGTACGGGTCGATGAACAGGCGCGGCCCCGGGCGCACCGACTCCAGCGCCCGGAAGAGCGCGACGTGCTGCGCGGTGCGGCTGGGTGTGCTCTGCATGGCTCCATCATAATGAATGCACATCCATTTTTTATTCAGGGCGGCGGACGGCCTCCGGCGGCAGGGTGTCACTCCTCGTCGGACGGGGTCATCCCGACCTCGAGGACGCCGTCGTGCCGGAAGAGCTCCGAAGCCAGCCGGCCGGGGTCGGCCGTACCCTCGACCTCGAGCAGGACCCGGGCGGCGGCATCGGTCCGGCCCGGCAGCCTCTCCACCCTCACCTCCCGGATGCGGAACCCGAGCCGCGTGCAGGTCTCCATCAGCCGGGGCAGCAGGGCGGTGCCCGTGCGGTAGGTCAGGCGCAGCTCGGAGACCGTCGCCGTCGCCCCGGGCAGCAGGCGCGGGACCAGCCGGGGGTAACCCCGTACCACCAGGAAGTGCAGGGCCGTGACGGCCAGCGCCAGGATCGGCAGCCCGCCCCCGCAGGCCATGCCGATCGCACAAGTGAGCCACACGGTGGCCGCCGTGGTCAGACCGCGCACCGCGTCCCTGCGCACGAAGATCAGGCCGCCGCCGATGAACCCGATCCCCGAGACGATCTGGGCGGCCACACGGGACGGGTCGAAGGAGACGTTGTCCAGCCCGAGCACATTGGTGAAGCCGTGCTGGGAGACCTCCATCATCAACGCGCTGGCGACACCGACCAGCGTGTGGGTGCGCAGCCCCGCGCTCTTCTGTTGCGCCGCCCGCTCCCAGCCGATCAGGCTGGAGAGCAGCAGGGCCGGCCCGAGCTCCGCCGGTTGCCGCAGCCCCTGCCCGTTCCCCACGTCCCACAGCGGCGCCGCCACCTCGGCCATGAACACCTCCGCCCCACGCGACGGCGTCCCTGAGGCCGCCGCACCCGGCAACTCCCAGAGCGTGCCCCGGATCCGGGGGGCGAAAAGCGCCGGTCGCGGATCGGCACAGGACCTGCGGTCACCCCGCCGGGAGCCGCACGCGCAGCAGCGCACCGCCCTGGGGTGCCTCACCGGCATCGGCCTGCCCGCCGTGGCGGTGGACGATGTCGCGGACGATGGCCAGACCGAGCCCGGCACCTCCCGCGTCGCGGGCACGGGACTCGTCCAGCCGGATGAAGCGGTCGAAGACGCGTTCACGGTCGGCCGCCGGGATGCCCGGACCGTCGTCGGTCACCTCCAGCAGGGCCCCCCGTCCGTCGCGGGTGACACGCACCGCGACCGAGTCGCCGGCGTGACGCTGGGCGTTGTCCAGGAGGTTGTCCAGGACGCGTTCGAGCCCCCGGCGGTCACCGCGTACCGTCACGGCGTCCGTCGCGTCGACGGTCACGGGCACCCGGCCGGAGCGCAGGGCGGCCCTCTCGCGGGCCAACTCGTCCAGGGCGACCGGCTCCATGGGCATCTCCTCCCCCGCGTCGAATCGGGCGAGCAGGAGGAGGTCGGAGGCGAGCGTCTGGAGCCTGGCCACGTCGTTCACCGCGCTGTCCAGGTCCAGCAGGGCCGGATGGGCGCTCGCCACCTCCAGTTCGGTGCGCAGCGCCGCGATCGGGCTGCGCAGTTCGTGGGAGGCGTCGGCGACGAACCGCCGTTGCCGTTCGACGGCGGATTCCAGGGCCGTGAGCGTGTCATTGGTGGCGCGGGCGAGCCGGGCCACCTCGTCCCGGGCCGGGGAGACGGGAACCCTGCGGGAGAGGTCGGTGCTGGAGGTGATGGCCTCCATCTCGGCGCGGATGGCGTCGACCGGGCGCAGCGCGTTGCGTGCGGCGAGCCAGGTCACCGTCCAGACCACGGCGAGCATGACGGGCAGTCCGGCCAGCAGGAAGACCACCGCCGTACGGACCGCGTCCTGTTCGGCGGCGAGGGAGGCCCCCGCGGTGACGGTGTAGCGCTCACCGTCGCGTTCCCCCGAGAGGACGGCGAACCGGTACGACGCCTGCGTGCCGTCCACGGTGGCGGTCCCGGTGCCGTGCTCGGCCTCGGACTCGGTGTCGCCGTCCGTGTCCGGTACCGGCGCTCCGGTGATCCGCTGCACGTCCTCTCCGGCCGCGAGGAGACCGCCGCGGGCGTCGGCGACCCGGACCGGGTACTCGTCGCCGTCCGGCAGGTCGAGGCGGCCGTACGAGGTCCCGGCGGCGATCTGGGCCGTCACCTCACGCGCGGCGATCTCGGCCCGCAGGCCGGCCTGACCGGTGAGGTTGGCCCGGAGCGCGAGGACGAGCCCGAGGCCCGCCAGGACCAGGGCGACGCCCACCACCGCGGTGGCGGACAGGGCCGTGCGGGCGCGGACGGACCTCATCCGGCCTCCATCACGTATCCAGCGCCGCGGACGGTGCGGATGGTGGCGGCCCCGAGCTTGCGCCGCAGGACGCTGACGTAGACCTCGACGATGTTGGGGTCGCCGCTGTAGGCGAAGTCCCACACGTGCTCGATGATGTCGGCCTTGGTGACCACCTCGCCGGCGTTCAGCACCAGGTGCTCCAGCACCGCGAACTCCCGCGCGGTGAGCGGGACCTCGGTCCCGTCGCGGGTGACCCGGCGGCGGGCGGGCTCGACGGTCAGCCCACCGATGGTGACCACCGGTGAGCCTCCGTGGGAACGCCGTCGCAGCAGCGCGCGAACGCGGGCCAGGAGCACGACGTAGGCGAAGGGCTTCGTCAGGTAGTCGTCGGCCCCGGTGTCCAGGCCCTCCGCCTCGTCGTACACCCCGTCCTTGGCGGTCAGCATCAGGATCGGCGTGTCGTCTCCGGCGGCCCGCAAGGCGGCACAGACGCGGTAGCCGTTCATGCCGGGCAGCATGATGTCCAGCAGGATCAGGTCGTAGGTCCGCTGCCCGGCCTGGTGCAGCGCTTCGTCGCCGTCGTGGACCACGTCCACGCCGAAGCCCTCGGCGGTCAGCCCCTTGGCCAGCGAAGCGGCGAGGCTCCGCTCGTCCTCCACGATCAGCAGGCGCATGGGTACAGCCTGCCAAAACGATCCTGAGGATTCCTTCAGGATCCTTCAGCGCCGCTTCAGGTACGGGGAGCGATCGTGGTGGTCACCGGACCGCTACGGAAGGACACACCATCATGAGGCGCAAGATGCTGATCGCCACCGCGGCCGCCGTCGCCGTCCTGGCCGGTACGGGGGGCGTCGCGGCGACCGCACTGGCGGACGACGACGACCGGCAGCCGGCGTCCGCCGTGGTCACCGACGACCGCGGCGGCCACGCCACCGATGACGACGGTCCCCGCGACGACGACCGCGGCACCGACGGCGAGGAACGGACCAGCGGCTCCCGCACGGTGAGCCTCACCGACGCCGTCGCCACGGCGCGGGCACAGGCCCCCGGCACCGTGGTGTCCGCCGAACTGGACGACGACCGCGGCCGCACGGAATGGGAGGTCGAGACGCTGGCCGGGGACGGCACCTGGCACGAGGTGACGATCGACGCCGCGAACGGCGAGGTCGTCACCGCCCGGCAGGAGCAGGACCGGCAGGACGCCGACGAGGCCCGGGACGCCCTCCGTGGTTCCCGCACCGACCTCCTGGAAGCGGCGAAGGCGGCCGGGGACGCCCGGCGCGGCACGGTCACCTCCGTGTCCCTCGACGACGACACCCGTACCTGGGAGGTGGAGTTCCACAAGGACGGCTCCGACCACGAGGTCCACGTCGACCCGGCCAACGGGGCCATCAGCTGACGCGGCCGGTCCGCGCCCTCACATCCGCAGCTCGGGCGGAAAGCCGGTCCAGCGCAGCTCCGCAGGGAGGTGGCGGGTGTCGTTCTGGACCAGGACCGAGACGGGCCGCCCCGGCGCATAGCGGATGACGGTCAGGGCCGCGTTGCCCTGGTTGACCCCGAGCCACCGCCACGGCGGGGCGTCCATGGCGTGCCTCACCAGCCAGCCGACCAGGAAGTTGTGGGTGACGACCAGTTCGTGACGCTCCTGATCGCCCTCCACGGGACCGGTGAACTGCTCGAGCGCGCGCAGGGCCAGCGACGGACCGAGCGCGCGCTCCTGCGCCTTGGCGCCGTCGAGGAAGCGCAGGAGGTGGTCGGCGCTGTCCGGGGGCAGTTCGTCCCGCCCCGGGAAGTACGGGACGTAGTCTCCGGCGGTCTCCGAGACGCGCAGGACGGCACCGTCCAGGTGCTCCCCGATCAGGGCGGCGGTCTGCGCGGCCCTGGGCAGGGGGCCGTGATGGACCACGGATATCGGGTGGTCCGCCAGCCGGCGGCCGAGCAGGGCGGCCTGGCGGCGCCCGTCGTCCGACAGACCGCTCTCGTCCGGCACGGCCTCCCCGTGCCGGACGAGGTACAGGTAACGCGTGGCCACAACCGTCATGCCCGGGCTCCTTCACGATGCTTCATGATCGAGTGGGTCGTCCCTGGGCACGACGCCCCCGCTGCCGTTCCGGTTCCGGATGACGGTCCGGGCGGCGGCGTCAGGGCAGGAGGGCGAGGGCGCTGTACCAGACCGGGCCCGGGTTGAGGCGGTCCGGGTGGAGCTGCAGCATCAGGTCGTAGAACGTGCGGGGGCGGGGTTCCTCCGCCAGCAGGCGCTGGGCGTCGAGCAGGTAGTCGCGGGTCTGCCGCAGGATCACGGGGTCGTCGGGCAGCGCCTTGTTCTTGTGGCCGGCCACGACCGCGCGCGGGTGCAGCGCGAGCACGGTGCCGATCGCGGCGAGCCACTTGTCGATGCCGCCGCCGGCGCTTTCCCGCAGGTACTGGTGGACCCCGTTGTAGGCCACGTCACCGGCCACGACCAGGCCGATCGACGGGATGTGCAGGACGGTCGTGTCGTCGGTGTCGGTGTGGCCGGTCTCCACCACGCGCAGCGGGTGCCCCTCCAGCGTGAACCCGTCGGCCGGGACCACCCCGTAGACCACGGGGCTGTCCGGGATGAGCCCGGGGAAGTCCACGTCCCACCTGGTCCGGCGGCCCTCGGTGGCCTGCCAGCGCATCAGCTCGATGGTGCCCTCGGTGGCGTACGGAACCGCCCCGGGGAAGCGTCGCAGCAGCAGATCGGTGCCGAACCAGTGGTCGCCGTGACCGTGGGTGGCGTAGACGTACGTCAGCCGTCTGCCGGAGCGTTCGATCCAGTCCCCGACACCGTGCACCTGCTCACGGGTGAACGGCGGGTCGACGAGGACCGCTTCCGCGTCGCCGAGGACCAACGTCGAGGTCAGCGGCGAGGAGAAGATCGGGCTCCCGTCGGGCAACCGGGGACCCTGGGCGCGGCGCAACCCGTCGCACACGAAGGTGCCGTAGCGCAGATCCGTCATCGTCGGGTCAGCCGAGCCCGGCGGGCACCGGCGCCTCCATCAGTGTCAGCAGGTGGGCGACCTTGTGGTCCAGTTCCAGGCCCACTTGGGCGATCTCCTCGCTGCCGTAACTGCCGAAGTGGGAACTCGGCTTGTCGATCACGAATCGCGGTACGTCGTCGTCGCTCCGGTAGATCTCGGTGCGCAGCGGCGCGTGCATCATGGCGGAGGGATCGTGGCGGAACATCCGCTCGGCGATGGCGTAGTTGCCCATCAGGTACATCACGAACGGCGTCGTGTCCCCGGCGATGCCCATGAGCGCCGTTCCGGAGTCCCTCCAGAAGATCATGAATCCGTGGGGCGCGTTCCCCTCGGCCAGCGCGAGGGCGCTCTCCCAGGAGCCGCCGGACCGGACGAGGTCCCGGATCTCATCGGCCCGGTACTGCGGCACCAGGGACTCGTAGCGCCGCACGGCCTCCTCGAACGTCCCGGGCAGGGGGACGTCGAACCTGGTGACGCCGTAGTCGACCGTTCGCGCCTCGGACACCTGGACCACCTCGGACGGCACGGCACACCGCCGCGCCCTCCTCCCATCGTCCCTCCGCGGCACGTCGGCGCAACTCCGCGCTCACACCCAGTTGCGCCGGGCCGCCGCGACGCCGGCGCCGAACCGGTTGGTGGTGCCCAGTTCCGTGTAGAGGTCCTGGATGCGCCGGCGCAGTGTCCGCGTCGAGATCCCGAACTGGCGGGCGATGGCGTCGTCCTTGACCCCGGCGGCGAAGAGTGCGAGCAGGTTCCGCTCCTCGTCGGTGGGATTGCGCACCTGCTCGCCGGGAGTGGAGGGCTCCGGTGGCGGTGGTGGCTGCGAGCTCGGCCCGCTCAGTGAGGCGGCACCGGCCCAGTAGTGCTCGAAGAGCTCGGTCAGGGCTTCGAGCAAGGGGGGCGCCTCGGTGTAGAGCGTGTCGGTGCTGTCGGGGCCCAGGCTCAACGACACCATGGCCGCCGAGCGGTCCGCCATGGTCAGCTTGACGGGCAGCGAGGACACGACCCTGGCCTCCTCGCCGCGTGAGACCAGGCTGCCCAGCTCCTGCCCCCCGCCGTCCTCGTCGAAGCTGGCGGCCGCGTAGACGACCCGCACCCGTACGCCGCGCCGTACGGCGGCCTCGTCGAGCGGACCGTTCGGAACGAACAGGAAGGGAGGTCGGGCCAGGCCGCACATCTCGTACTTGGCGGCCTGGTGCAAACGGTAGTAGCAGTCCCCGACTTCCTCCGGGCCGCTGATCGTCCGTGTGGCGGGTTCGCCGGCGCTGGACCGCCTGGCCTCGTCGAACAGCGCGCCGAGCGGCCCGGTGGCGTCGCGTACGGCGGCCAGTTGGCGTTCGCGTGACTCCACCAGTGTCCGCAGCGCGTGACGCGGATCCACGGTCAGGTACTCCCCCGAGGAGCGGCGGCTGAGCAGCCCGGAGTGGTGCAGGCGTTCCAGCAGGGCCACCGCCGCTCCGGTACCCAGCCCGAACGTCGCGGTGACGTCGTCGGCCGTACCGCCACCGTGTGCGAGCAGTTCGCGGTAGACGGCCTCGGCCCCCGCGTCGAGTCCGACCAGCTCCAAGGGTGCGGCGCCTTCCGTCATCCTTCTCCACCTCTGACCTTCGTGCACGCGAGCGAACTGACGTCATGTCAGCAGCGTGTGATGGATGTGCCGCTGTGCGGCGGCCGCTCACACCGTGCAGTGTGTCTCGCTTGCCGATCATTGCGCCGCTTTGCGCCGTGTCCACTTGGTGACATGGCACAGAAGTGCCAAAGGGCCGCCTTTACAGCGATGCGAACGGATGGCTGACTGCGTTCCACCCCACCCCATCGAGTCCATGAGGTTCCCTTGCGCATGCCTCCGTCCCGCAGACGCGGGCTGACAGCCGCCGTCGCCGCCCTGGTGGTGCTGACGGCCACGGGTCCGGCCGCATCGGCCGACCCCTCGGCGACGTCCCCCTCCCCCGCCGCGACCGGTGCCGCTTCCGCAGCCGTGCGCACCGTCACGCTGATCACCGGCGACAAGGTCACCGTCACCGGGGACGGCCGGGCCCAGGCCGTCACCTCGGTCACCGACCCGAACGGCAGGACCGGCGGCGCCCACGTGATGTCGGTGGGCACCGACACCTACGTGTATCCCGACGCCGCGGTCCCCTACATCGCGTCAGGAGCCCTGGACGAGGGGCTCTTCAACGTCACCACGCTGCTGAAGGACGGCTACGACGACGCGCGCAGCGACCGGCTGCCGCTCATCGTCACGTACACCGACGCCGCCGCCCGCTCCCGCAGCGCCAAGACCCCGGAGGGCGCGCGCAGGACGCTGACCCTCAGCAGCATCCAGGGCGCGGCGATCTCCGCCGAGCACGAGCGGGCCGCGGACTTCTGGTCCTCCCTGACCGGTGCCGACGCGAAGGCCACCGCGGCCGCGAGGACGGCGGAGGGCGGACGGCTCGCCGGCGGCATCGCCAAGGTGTGGCTGGACGGCAAGGTCAAGGCCACGCTGTCGGACACCACGGCGCAGATCGGCGCCCCGGAGGTCTGGGCCGGCGGGGACACCGGGCAGGGCGTGGACGTCGCCGTCCTGGACACCGGCATCGACGCCGCGCACCCGGACTTCGCCGGCCGCATAGCCGCGACGGAGAGCTTCGTGCCCGGCGCGGACGTCACCGACCGGCACGGTCACGGCACCCACGTCGCCTCGACCGTCGCCGGGACCGGCGCCGCCTCCGGTGGCACCGAGAAGGGCGTCGCCCCGGGCGCGTCCCTGCACATCGGCAAGGTCCTGGACGACTTCGGCAGCGGCCAGGACTCCTGGATCCTGGCCGGCATGGAATGGGCAGCCCGCAACCAGCACGCCAAGGTCGTCAGCATGAGCCTGGGCGGCGACGCCACCGACGGCACCGACCCGCTGAGCGAGGCCGTGAACCGGCTCAGCGAGGAGACCGGGGCGCTGTTCGTCATCGCGGCGGGCAACTCCGGCCCCGCGCCGTACACCGTGAGCGCCCCCGGTGCCGCCGACGCCGCGCTGACGGTGGGCGCGGTCAACGGCCCCGGCAAGGGCGTGGACCAGCTGGCATCCTTCTCCAGCCGCGGCCCTCGCGTGGGCGACAACGCCGTCAAGCCCGACCTGACCGGCCCGGGGGTGAACGTGCTGGCCGCGCGCTCGCAGTACGCCCCTGAGGGGGAGGGCGCGTACCAGACGATGAGCGGCACCTCCATGGCGACGCCGCACGTGGCCGGCGCCGCGGCCCTGCTGGCCGCCGAGCACCCGGACTGGACGGGGCAGCAGCTCAAGGCCGCCCTGATCAGCACCACCGCGAGCACCATCGAACGCTTCAGCCCCTTCGAGGCGGGCAGCGGGCGCGTGGACGTCGCCGCCGCCGTGAAGGCCACCCTGGTCGCCTCCGGCGACGCGTACGCGCAGACGCACTACCCGTACACGCCGGGTCAGACGGTCCGCAAGGACGTCACCTACACCAACTCCGGTGCCGCACCCGTCACCGTGGACCTGTCCCTGAACCCGGGCCAGTTGCCCGAGGGCCTGTTCACGCTGACCGAACCGCGGCTGACCGTGCCCGCGCACGGCACTGCCTCCGTCGGCGTGATCACCCACCTCGACGCGGCCGAGGACAACGGCGCCTACTCCACCCGACTCGTCGCCACCGGCGCCGACGGCGCGGCCCTGGCCCGCACCACGGTCGGGGTGAACAAGGAAGGCCGCCGGGTCAACCTGACGGTCACCGCCAAGGACCGGCACGGCAAGGCCCTTCCCGGCACCCTCATCCTCAAGGACGTGGAGCGCAACTCCGCCCCCAAGGCGTTCGCCGTCGACGCCTCGGGCCGCATCGACCTGCGCCTGTCCCCGAGCACCTACTCCGCGTGGCTGAACGCGGACGTGCCCGGCATCGACGGTACGCACACGCTGGGCTTCGCGATGTTCTCGGCGCCTCAGATCGACCTCGACACCGACCGCACCGTGCGGTTCGACGCCGCGAGCCTGCGCAAGGCGGCCGCCGTCACGCCGCAGCCGACCGCCAACGAGTTCATGCGGGTGGACCAGTACCGCACCAACGGCGACCTGTTCCCCTTCCTGGACAGCTACATGCCCGAGTACTGGCGCTACGACAGCCTCTGGGTGACGCCGACGCCGAAGGTGACGAAGGGCTCGTACCACTTCGCGACCCGCTGGCGGCAGATCCAGCCGCCGCTGACGTTCTCCTCCGGCTCGCAGACCTACGACGACGTCACCATCCAGAGCATGTCCCCCAAGCTGCGGGACGGCACGGGCACCTACCGCGCGGTCTGGGCCGGTGACGGCTCGGCCGCGGCGTTCCGCAGGCTCAAGGTGCGCGGCCAGGTGGCGGTCGTCCGTCGCAGCGACACGGTGTCCGCCCCGGACCAGGCCGCCGCTGCGGCGAGGGCCGGCGCGCGGCAGTTGCTGATCCTGAACGACGGCTACGGCAAGTTCGACCCCTGGGCCGACCTGCCCGACGCCGCCCCCCTGCCGGTGGCCTCGCTCGGCACCGACGACAGCGCACGGCTGCTGAGCCGGCTCCGCAAGCCCGGCACGGCGACGCTGAAGGTGGTCTCGCACCCGTACCCGCGCTACGCGTACGACCTGATCCGTCACCACGACGGAGCGGTCCCGAAGGACCCGTCCTACCGTCCCCGTCCCGGGGACCTGGCCCGTATCGACGAGTCGTTCCGCAACAGCACGCAGGCCGAGGCCGTGGCGTACCGCGAGGACGTGTCGCTCATCTTCAACCGGCCCACGCTCATCCAGGCGACGCGGGTCGCGGCCCAGGGCACCCTCACGTCCTGGGTCTCGGCGGGCGACGACGCCCGCTGGATCTCCTCCGCCGCGATGCGCGACCTCGGCCAGCGGGGCGTGATGCGCACCTACAAGGCGCGCAGCACGAACACCGAGACCTGGTTCTCGGCGATCCAGCACCCGCGGGTGCTCAACGACGGCATCAGCTGGACGGCCCCCTACCGGGTGGGCGACATCATCAGCACGTCCGTGCTGCCGGCCTGGGGCGACTCGGGCGGTCACTCGGGCGTCGCCTGGGTGGACGGCAACACCTCGAAGGTCTCGCTGTACCAAGGCGACCAGCTGCTCGGTGAGGACTACAACGAGCGGATCGTGACCGTCGAGGGGCTCTCACCGGACCCGCAGCCCTACCGGATCGTGGTGGAGGGCGAGCGGAACGTGCCGGACCGTCCGTACTCGACCCGCACCCGCACCGAGTGGGGCTTCACCTCGAGCACGACGGACTACTCGGCCATCACGCCCCTGCCGCTGGTGCAGCTCGACTACGCGGTGGCCACCGACCTGTCCGGCAAGGCCAAGCGGCGCACCGCGCTGACGGTCACCGCCTCGCACCTGAAGGGCGCGGCGGGCGCCGGGGCGATCCGCACGGTGACCCTCGAGGTGTCGTACGACGACGGCGCCACCTGGCGCAAGACGACGCTGCGGCAGTCGGGCGGCGGCTGGAAGGCGCAGCTCGACGCGCCGTCCCGGGCCCGCTTCGCGAGCCTGCGCACGACGGCGCGGGACGCGAAGGGGAACAGCGTCAGCCAGACCCTGATCCGCGCCTTCGGCGTCAAGTAGCCGACGGCGGTACGGACGAAGGGCCCTTGTCCCCGGTGCACCGGGGACAAGGGCCCTTCCTGGGGTGTCGGCTCGGGTCGGGGCCGACGCGACGCGGGAGGCGTTGAGGAGGGGGTCGTCCTCCCGCGCCGCGGTCCAGTGGGGTTACTTGGTGAAGCCGATCCGGGTCCAGTCGGTGTCCTGGAAACCGAAGGCGCCGTAGTTGGCCACGTCGGACTTGGTCGCGACGATCTGCGGCCGCTGGTAGAGCGGCAGGTTCGCGGCCAGCTTCCACAGCGCGGCGTCGGCCGCGTCGAGGTCGGCGAGGTAGGCGGAGTGGCCGACCTCGGTGCCCGCCTTGTGCATGTCGGCGTCGATCCCGGCGGTGCCGATGCGCGAGTAGTTCTGGCCGACGTTGCCGTGCTCGGGGGAGACGAAGGACGCCGCACCGTTGGTCAGCGGGAAGAACGGCACGGAGCCGATGCCGCTGAACAGCGTGAGGTCGAACTTCCCGGCGCTGACGTCGTTGAAGAAGTCGTCGCTCGGCTTGACCTTGGTGTCGAGCTTGATGCCCACGTTCTTGAGCATCGCCGTGAACAGCTGTGCCTCGTTGGCGGCGATGGGCGTGCCCGACGGTATGGTCAGCGTCAGCTCCAGCGGCCTGCCGTCCTTCTCACGGACGTCGCCGTGCGGTTTCCAGCCCGCCGTGTCCAGTTGCCGCCCCGCCGCGGCGGGGTCGAAGCGGCCGAGGGAGCCGGCGTTGTCCTTGTAGGCGACGTCGTTGTTGACGAGGAAGTGGTTGTCGAGGGGCTGGGCAGGGAACGGCAGGCCGTTGAGGTCGGCCTTGCCGATGGCCTGGCGGTCCAGTGCCATGAACAGGGCCCGGCGGACACGGACGTCCTTCAGCAGCGGGCTCGCGCCGTTGACCACCATCTGCCGCAGGTTCGGGGCGCCCGCCACGCGGATGGAGGTGTGCGGCACCTTCTGCGCCTGCTTGTAGGCGGCCACGTCGGGCCCGATGTCCTCGACGTCGATCTCGCCGGAGGCGAAGGCCCCGGGTGTCGACGCGGCGTCCAGGGTGCGGAAGTTGATGCCGTCCAGCACCGGCTTCGGGCCCCACCAGTGGGGGTCCCGGACCTCGGAGACGACCTTGGTCGTCGGGTCCATCCTGCTGACCTTGAACGGGCCCGCGGTGACCGGGATCCGGTTCTTGTAGCCGGCGTCGAACTTCTGCGGGGTGTCGATCTGCGATGCCGGGTACAGCGGCGAGAACAGCGTCTGCCATTCGGAGAAGGGTGTGGCGTAGGTGACGACGACGTGCCGCGCGTCGCTTCCCTCGGCGACCGAGGAGATCTGCTCGTAGCCGGAGGTGCTGACGGGGGTGTACTTGGGGTTCTTCCCGTTCTGCGCCTGCCAGTCCGCGCGGAAGTCCTTCCAGGTGATGGGTGTGCCGTCGGACCACCGGGCCCTGGGGTTGAGCGCGTAGGTGGTGACCTGCCTGCCGTGCTTGACGGCGGTGCTCACCTTGCTGAGGTAGTTCGGGTTGGGGGTCCGCTTGTTGTCGGGGGTGCTGTGGAAGAGCGACGGCAGCAGGGGGGCCATCGTCGTGGTCACGGCGACGGTGTTCTGCGAGGCCGCGTTGAGGCTGTTCCACTGGGTGGGGTACTCGTCGACGGGGAAGTTGAGGGTGCCGCCCTGCCGGAGTCCCGCGGGGTCGGCGGGGTTGATCTGGTTGAGGGTCGCCTTGGGCGGGGCCTTGGGCGCCGACGAGCTCGCGCCGCCGTTGCCGCTTCCGCACGCGGTGGCGCCGGCGAGGAGACCCGCGGACACCACGACTGCCGTGGCCAGCTTTACGGACTTTCGGTTCAACTGACTCTCCTTGTGGGTTCCGTGGGTCGGGTGTCCGCCGGGCGGGACGGCCGGGGGTGCGTCACAGGCCGGCGCGTCACAGGCCGGGGGCGCGTCACAGGACCTCCAGGGCGGCCGCGTGGTGGCAGGCGGCGGTGTGGTCCTCGCCCAGGGCCCCTGCGGCGGGGTCCTCGGTGTCGCAGCGTCTGGCCTCGGCCGGTGCGAGCTGCAGGTACTTGGGGCAGCGGGTGCGGAACCGGCATCCCGAGGGGGTGTCCGCGGGGCTGGGCAGGTCGCCCTGGAGGATGATCCGCCGGCGCTGCCGCTCCTTGCGGGGGTCGGGCAGCGGCACGGCCGACAGCAGTGCCTGGGTGTAGGGGTGGGCCGGTCGGGCGAAGACGTCCTCGACGTCGCCGGCCTCGACGATGCGGCCGAGGTACATGACGGCGACGCGGTCGGCGATGTGCCGGATGACCGACAGGTCGTGCGCGATGAACAGATAGCTCAGGCCGAGTTCTGCCTGCAGCTCGTCGAGGAGGTTGATCACCCCGGCCTGGACCGAGACGTCCAGCGCGGAGACCGGCTCGTCCAGCACGACCAGCTTGGGGTCCAGGGCCAGCGCCCGGGCGATGCCGATCCGCTGCCGCTGTCCTCCGGAGAACTCCGCGGGATAGCGCTCGGCGTGCTCGGGCAGCAGCCCGACGAGGCGGAGCAGTTCGGGGACGCGCGCGGCGATGCGTTCCCGGTCCCAGCCGTGGGTGCGCAGCGGCTCGGCCAGGATGTCGCCGATCGGCATGCGGGAGTCCAGTGACGCCATCGGGTCCTGGAACACCACCTGGAGGTCCCGGCGCAGCTCCCGCCGCGCCTTCCCGTCCAGTTGCCCGACGTCCCTGCCGAGGACGGCCACGGTGCCGCCGCGCTGCCCGGCGAGGTCGAGGATCTGCAGCATGGTGGTGGTCTTGCCGCAGCCCGACTCGCCCACCAGCGCGAGGGTCTCGCCCTGGCGGATGTCGAAGTCCACGCCGTCGACGGCGCGCACCGTGCCCACCCGGTGCTTGAACACCGCGCCCTTGAGGAGCGGGAAGTGCTTGGTGAGGTGGGTGACCCGGAGCACCTCGGGCCGTGCCGCGCGCGGGGGTCCGCCGGGCCGCCGCGGTGAGGCGGGGGTGGGGAACATGCCCGGGGAGGGGATCCCGCCGGGCGTGTCGATCTCGTGTGCGCGATGGCACGCCGTGGCGTGACCGGCTCCGGTCGCGACGGCGCGCAGGCCGGGCTCCTCGGTACGGCAGCGGTCCACGGCCACCGGGCAGCGCTCCGCGAAGGGGCAGCCGGCCGGGAGGTCCACCATCGACGGCGGCGTGCCCTCGATGGGGGTGAGGGCCGTCCGGTCCCCGGTGTCGAGCCGCGGCACCGAGCCGAGCAGGCCGATGGTGTAGGGCATGCGGGGGGTGGCGAACAGCTGGTCGGCGGTCCCGGTCTCCACCGGCTTGCCGGCGTACATGACGACCACCCGGTCGGCCATGCCGGCCACCACGCCGAGGTCGTGGGTGATCAGGAGGATCGCGGCTCCGGTGACCTCCTGGGCCTTGCCCAGGACCTCCAGCACCTGCGCCTGGATGGTGACGTCGAGCGCCGTGGTGGGCTCGTCGGCGATGATCACCTCGGGGTCGTTGGCGATGGCCATGGCGATCATCGCCCGCTGGCGCATGCCGCCGGAGAACTCGTGCGGGAAGGCGTCGACGCGCCGCCTCGGGTCGGGGATGCCCACCAGGTCCAGCAGTTCCAGGGCCCGTTCGCGGGCCTGGGCGGCGGTGAGGTCCTGGTGGATCCGCAGGGCTTCCACCAGCTGGGTGCCGATGGAGAAGACGGGGGTGAGCGCCGAGAGCGGGTCCTGGAAGACCATGCCGATGTCACGGCCGCGGATGGCTGACATCTGACGGTCCGGCAGACCGAGCAGCTCGCGGTCGTTGAGCCGTACGGAGCCGGTGACCTCCGCGTCGTCCGGGAGCAGGCCGAGCACGGCGGTGGCGGTGACGGACTTGCCGGAGCCGGACTCGCCGACGACGGCCAGGGTCTCACCGGCGCGGAGCGTGAAGTCCACCCCGCGGACCGCCTGCACCCGTCCGGCCTCGCCGGGGAAGGACACCCGCAGGTCGCGCACGGTCAGGACCGGGTCGCCGGAGGCCGGCCGCGGGGTGGGGACGCCGGGGGCGGCGGTGGGGACGGTCACCAGGTTCCTCCGCGGATGCCCCGGCCTTCAGATCGGGGAGGGATCGGACCCCTGCGGAGCAGGGCAGGGAAAGGGGTTTCGCCCCCAGGACGAAAGACCGGCGGGTAGTGTGTGTGTCGTGCTGAGCGAGAACCATGCCAGCGCGACGGCGCGTTGCGAGAACCAAGCACGAGCCACCTCGGCTTTGCCGTACACAACCGGGCAGGTTCCATCCCGGCTGGTGTTGAGGGAGTAAGACCTTGCGGGGTGCTGACCTGCGGGGCTTCCTGAGCCAGGATTCCCCCTGCTTCAGCATGGGGAGGGTTCAAGGGGTGACTCCTTCCTCGGTGGGTGCGGCGGTGATGACCGCGGCTGAGGGCTTGCTGGGCGGGACCTGCCCGGCCTTCGCGTGCCGGGAGGTGGGCGTGCCCGGCCGGGCGCGCCCCCGGGACTTCGCTCCCCGTGCCGTCGGGTCGAAGGCGTCCCGCAGTCCGTCGCCGATGAACGCGACGGAGAGGCCGATCAGGACGAGGAAGGCGGCGGGGAAGAAGAACAGCCACGGGGAGGTGTTGGCGTCCGGCGTTCCGGCGGCGATGAGGGTGCCGAGGGACACGTCGGGCGCCTGGATGCCGAACCCGAAGTAGGACAGCGAGGTCTCGCCGAGCACGATCGCGCCCACCTGGACGGTCGCGTCGATGATGAGGATCGACGCCGCGTTGGGGAGGATGTGCCGGAAGATGATGACCAGCGGGTGGACGCCCATGTAGCGCGCGGCGAGGACGTACTCCCGCTCCCGCAGGGTCCGGGTCATGCTCCGCACCACCCGCCCGGTGATCATCCAGCCGAACGCCGCGAGCAGGACCACGAAGAACAGCCAGGTCCCGTGCTGGAACGCCGGTGACAGGACGGCGAGTAGCAGGAACGCCGGGATCACCAGCATCAGGTCGAGGAACCACATCAGGACGCGGTCGGTCCAGCCGCCGAAGTAGCCGGCCGAGGCGCCCACCACCGCGGCGATCAGCGTCGTGAGCGGCCCTCCGACGAGTCCGACGACCAGTGACTTCTGCAGGCCCCTCAAGGTGAGCGCGAACAGGTCCTGGCCCGAGTGGGTCGTGCCGAACCAGTGCGCGGCCCCGGGCCCGGTGTCCAGGCTGGCGAAGTCGTTGTCGTGGTACGTCCAGTGCAGGAACGGCGGTACGGCGTACGCCAGGAGCACCAGGGCGATCACCAGGGCGATGCCCACCAGGGCCAGCCGGTTGCGGGCGAAGCGGGCGAGGACGAGCGCGCCGCGGCTCCTGGTCCGGTGTGGCGCCGCGGTCCCGGCGGCGGTTGCGGGGGTGGTCATGAGGGGATCTCCTCGAGTCGGTCGACGTGGGCCGTCTCAGGTGCGGACCCGAGGGTCGAGCGCCGCGTAGACGAGGTCGGAGAGCAGTCCCGCGATCAGGACGATGCCGGCGGTGAAGATCGCCACGGCGGCGACCGCGTTGACGTCGTTGCTGGTGATGGAGTCGACCAGCCACTCCCCCATGCCGTGCCACCCGTAGATCTCCTCGGTGAAGGTGGCGCCGGTGAACAGCAGCACGACGTTGTAGACCACCAGCGGCATCACGGGGATGACCGCGGTGCGCAGTCCGTGCCGCAGGACCGCCTGACGCCGCCGGAGCCCCTTGGCGCGGGCCGTCCGCAGGAAGTCGCTGCCCAGGACGTCGAGCATCGTGCTGCGCTGGTAGCGGCTGAAGAACGGGATCTGGGCGAGCAGCAGTGTCAGGGTCGGCAGCACGAGGTGTTCGAGGTTGTTGAGGACGACCGGGAGGGTGCCGTGCACCTTCGGGTCGTACATCCCGATGTACTGCACCAGCGGCCCGTCACCCGCGGTGTCCAGGGTCCGCAGTCCGACCGCGATCACCACGACCGGGGTGGCCAGCAGGACGTAGGAGACGATCGTCGACACCCGGTCGGAGGGCCGGTACTGCCGCAGTGCGTTCCAGGCGCCGACCGCGACGCCGCCGACGGCCCCCAGGACGGTCGCGACGAAGAGGAGCTCGGTGCTGACCAGGACGCGGCGGCCCAGCTCGGTGTTGACCGATGCGCCGTCGTAGGTCCTGCCGAAATCGCCGTGCAGCACGATCCCGGTCAGCCAGCGCCAATACCGGAGGTACACGGGCGTGTGCGGGTCGAGGTTGTAGGCGTGCAGGATCGCGTAGATCGAGTGCAGGGGCGGCCGGGGATTCTTCGACAGGTAGTTGATGTCGGGGTGGAGGGTGAAGGATGCGAGAAAGTACGTCGCGCTGGCCGCGATGAACACCAGGAATGCGTAGTTGCCGAGGCGGCGCAGTAGGTAACGGCCCAACGTGCTTTCTCCTTCCCGTGGCACGCCCTGTGACCAGGGCCGCACCGGCTCCTACGGGGGCGTGACCCGGGTTCGGCAGCGCCACCCGGATGTCGCCGTATCGGAGCGGGGAAACAATGGAGCGTCGCGGTGGGACGGCTCGGGAAATATCCTCCTGCCACCCGCGTCCATATGAGGCAATACGCGCACAAAGAATTGGCAATACGCATTGCGGGACGGAATTCCGGGAAAGGGTTCCGAGTCGGGTGGAATTCTCTCTATGACGTGCGCCACTTTATGTGATGTTGATATCGGCGATGCGGGCGCCGTTCCGGGCAGCACGAAGGGCGGGCGCGGAGTCGGCTCCGCGCCCGCCCCTGGGGGTGCTCCCGCGTCAGTCCACCGCGAGGGTGAAGACGTGGAGGTCCGTGTTCTCCGGGAGCTTCACGCTCGTGATGGTCTTGCCGTCCGGTGCCGGGAAGGGCTTGGTGGCGAAGACGTACGTGGCCACCGGGTCCTTGTCCGCGCCCGCGACGTTGCGGTAGGCGGTCTTGGCGACGACCTCGTTGCCGAACTTGACGCTGCCTCCGCCACCTCCCACGGTCCAGTCGGTGAAGGACAGGTCGACGGCACCGGTGCTGCCGTCGGTGTAGGTGACCGTCGCCGTCGTCTGCTGGTCGCCGTTGACGGCGCTGCCGACGAACGACAACCGCGAGGCGGGCGTGTCCAGTTCGATGGTCTGGCCGGTCGCCGAGGCGTTGTCGGGGCGGCCGGCGGGGGAATCCGGCCAGGTGAACGCGAGGCCTCCGGTGACCGTGCCCTGCGTCCCGCCGGTGAGGCCGGCCGCAGCGAGCGCCTGACGGGAGTAGCTCCAGCCGCCGCCGTCGTAGTCCGCCTCGTCGTGGTCACCGGCGTCGTCCGAGACGCCCGTGCTGTTGTACGCCGCGATGAGGGAACCGGGAGCGGCCACCGTCAGGGACACCGGCTGCTCGTACGAGGTGTCCCCGTAGCTCACCGCCACCTTGGCGTCGTAGAAGCCCTGCTTGACGTCGCCGGCGGTGGACAGGGTGATCTCCTGGGAGCCGTCCGTGAACTCCCCCTCCGCGGGCGACGCCGTGACGCCGTCGGGCACCTCGACGCGGAAGCGCACCTTCGGTGCGGCGCCGCCGCGCAACGACAGGGCGCGGATGCCGACCTTGGTGCCGCCGCCCGGGGCGATCGTCGCCGTGGTCGGGCCGACGCCGACCTGGTGCGGCTGCTCACCCTCCCGGAACGAGGGCGGTGCGTCGGCCGCGTCCGCTCCCCAGGTGCGGTCCGCGGTACGCGACAAGGTGTAGTCGAGCCTGCCTCCGTCCTCGACGAAGGAGGCGGGCAGCCACGGCCGGTCACTGGCACGTCCGTTGACCTTCAGCGACCGGACGTACGGCGCGTCGGCCGCCGCGCCCGCCGCGCGGATGGAGATGTCGTTCCCGGCCGGGCGGTCGATCTCGATCCGCGGGAACAGCGGGGAGCCCAGGACGAGTTCGGCGCGGGAGGGCACCTGCGGGTACATGCCGAGCGCGGAGAAGACGTACCAGGACGACATCGCGCCGAGGTCGTCGTTGCCGGGGATGCCGCCCGGCTGCGTGGACCACAGGGCGCCCATCGCGGCCCGCACGGTCTCCTGCGTCTTGTAGGGCGCGCCGGCGTAGGCGTAGAGGTACGGCACGTTGATCGACGGCTCGTTGTCCATCTCCGACTTCTCGCCGCCGCTGCCGGTGAAGGCCCACTTGCCGTCCGCCGTGTGGAAGAACGCGTCCAGCCGGTCGAGGGCCTCGCCGCGGCCGCCCATCGCCGCGAACAGCCCGGCCGGGTCGTGCTGCACCATCCAGGTGTACTGGGCGGCCGTGCCCTCGACGAAGCCGTTGCCGGTGGCCGGGGTGAACCCGGTGACCCAGCTGCCGTCGGCCGCGCGGTTGGCGATGTAACCGCCGCTCGGGTCGGCGGCGAGGTTGAAGTTGTTCTGCCACCACTGGGAGCGCCGGGCGAAGTCGGCGGCGGTGTGCTTCCGGCCGGCGGCCGAGGCGAGCTGCGAGAGGGCGAAGTCGGCGCCCGACATCTCCAGCGTCTCGGCGGCGCCGCCCCAGGCGTTGGAGACGGACGGCATGTAGTGCAGCTTCAGGTACTTGTCCAGGGACGGGCGCTGACCCACGGAGAGGATCGGCTTGCCCACCGGCGACAGGTCGCGCTCCGTCGGCACGGTCGCGGCCTTCACCAGGGAGTCGAGCGCGCCGCGCAGGTCGAAGTCCGTGCCGCCGAAGGCCCGGATCCCGGCGAGGGCGGCCGGTGACGGGTCGCCGTTCATGACGTGCGTGCCGGAGGCGCCGTGCAGCCAGCGGTCCCAGACGCCGCCGTTCTGCTCGGCGAGCTCGTACAGGGACTGGGCGATGTCCGAGCCGGTGCGCGGGCTCAGCAGGGTGAGTAGCTGCACCTGCGAGCGGTAGACGTCCCAGCCGGAGAAGGTGCCGTACTGCGCCTGGTGGCCGCGGGCCACCGTGTGGACCTCGCCGTCGCTGCCGCGGTATCTGCGGTCGGTGTCGCTGATGACGTTGGGGTGGATCAGCGCGTGGTAGAGGGCGGTGTAGAAGGTGCTGCGCTCGGCGTCCGTGCCACCGCCCACCTTGATCGCGCCCAGCCGGTCGCGCCAGGCGCGACCGGCCGCGTCCCGTACCGAGTCGAAGGAGCGGTGCCGCGGGTTCTCGGCGGCGAGGTTGGCCTCGGCGCCTGCCTGGCTCACGTACGAGATGCCGACCTTGACGTTCACCGGTCCGCTGCCGGGCGCGAACTCCACCCAGCCGCCGGCGCCCTTGCCCGCGACCGGCGTCCCGCCGTGGGAGAAGCCTCCCGTGCCGCCCGAGGCGGTGGTGGAGCCGGGGGTCACCTTGTCGTCCTGCCAGGTGCCGGTCGCCTTGAAGGAGCGGTCGAAGCGGGCGGTGAAGTAGAGGGTGTAGTAGGAGCGCCGGCCCTCCGGGTCGAGGTAGCCGCAGAAGTTCCCGGAGGTGACCGAGCCGGAGACGGTACGGGCCTGCGGGTCGATGATCACGGTGGAGTCCGTGGACCCGACCTCGGAGTTGGCGGTGCGGATCAGCATCGAGGCGGGCTTGTCCGCGGGGAAGGTGAAGCGGCCGGAGCCGGTGCGCGCGGTGGCCGTCAGGTCCGCCGTCACGCCGGAGGACAGGCCCACCTTGTAGCGGCCCGGCTCGGCGGTCTCGTCGGCGTGCTTGAAGTCCGCGGCGTACACCGCGTCCTTGGTGTCCGCCGCGGGCGAGGTGGTGACCTCTCCGGCGTACGGGAGGAACGGGATGTCGCCGCTGCCGCCCGCGCAGCCGGTGCCCGACATGTGGGTGAGGCTGAAGCCCCGGATGCGGGTCGCGTCGTAGTGGTAACCACCGGGCGCCGTGGTGCGGGTGGCGTCACCGCGGGTGGTCTCGGGGCTCCAGGACAGCATGCCGAGGGGGACGACGGCGCCGGGGAAGACGTTGCCGCCGTTCTTGGTGCCGATCAGGGGGTCGACGTAGGCGGTGGGGTCCTGTACGAGATCGGGTGGCGGCGCGGCGGGCGCCGCGAGGGCGGGAGTGGCACCGCCGACCGCCAGGACGGCGGCCAGCAGAACGGACGTCGTACGCAAACGCATGACGCGGCCCTTCTTCTCTCGGACGGGTCGCGCGCCACGGGTCACACAAGCCGCGGGGACAGTAGCGTGCCCCACGGGTGCGCGGGAAGACCCCCTCGGGTGCACGTCAACTCCCTTGACATCGTTGCCTTCTCAGCCGGTATAGTCATGCCCAGCTCAAATGACAACGTTGTCGCGCACCACGGTTCCACAAGCCCCCCACGCCCGGCACCGCTCTCCCCCTCGTCTCCCTGGTCACCCGCCCGCAGGTACCCCACCCCGTCCCAGCCCGACGCCCCCGATCCGGTGCGGTCACGAGCCCTCTCGTGAACGGTCGGGCGGTACCCGCGGGGGCTGACAACGCCGCGGCTGTACGCCGGGCCCGAAGGATCCGGCGTGCAGCCGCGAGGTGTCACCCGCGCGATCGCCGAAGGCGCACGCGGGTCAGAACCAGTGCAGGCAGTGCGGGGAGCGCTCCGCGCGGAAGAGGGCGTCGGCGAGGGTCGCCGCGTCCGGGCGGTGGGCCCGGACGTGTCCGGCACGCACGAGCGTGCTCGGAGTGGTGCCGCCGAGGTAGACCGAGCCCAGGTCGCTCACGTCCAGGGACAGGTCGGGTTCCCGCTCCGTCGGGACGCACTCGGCCTTGTTGTCCCGGACGGTCAGCAGGTAGCGGTCGTGCTCGCCCAGGAACGGGTCGTCGACGTCGAGGACGAGCTCGCCGTCCGTGGACCAGCCGCGCGAGGTCAGTGCACGCGGGACGTCCAGCAGCCGCACCCAGAGCCAGTCGGTGTGGTTGCCCGCCTGTCCGGCGCGGAAATCCGCGAACTGCCAGCGCAGCGGATGCTCGGGCGGGACGTGCTTGAACACGACCTGAGCCACCAGGTCGTGCCCGAGCACGAACCGGGCCAGGGCCGTGAAGGCGGCGTCGTCGGTGGCGATGGTCTCGTCGACCGTCAAGGTGTCGGGCTCGCCGAGGGAGTAGCTGGCGTACCCGTCGGGCACGCCGTCGGCGTCGCGGTGGACAGCGACGTAGCGCGGTGCCGGGGAGACCGGGGGCTGCCCCGCCCCCAGGGCCCACCAGCGGTGCGGCCGGGACAGCGCGCCGGGCTGTGCGCGGCGGTACCGGTCGTAGACCGCTTCCAGGATCTCCCCGCACTCGGCACGCCGCAGCACCTCGACCGAGCCGGTGTCCGGGCCGGCCACCGGGGCGCCGGCCGTTCCGCGCGCCCGGGGGACGGCGAGGGCGGCCTGGTGGCGCGGCACCGTCAGTCGCCCCGTGTAGGTCGCCGGTCCGTAGCCGAACCTGCGGTAGATCAGGGCCTCGGAGGCCAGCAGCACGGAGAGGAACTCCCCGCGGGCCCGCAGCCCGGTGAGCTGATGCCGCATCATCGCGGTGAGCACGCCCTGACGCCGGTGCGAGGGCACGACGCCGACGGCGGTGACGCCGGCGGCCGGGACGAGGACCTCACCTGGCAGGGTGAGCTCGAAGGAGTACGCACCGGCGGTGCCGATCGGCCGTCCGTCCGCCGTCGTGGCGAGCAGGTTGCGGTCCATTTCGAGCGCCGACCACCAGACCCCGCGGCCGTCGGCCGGGGTTTCCGGGAAGCGCCCGAACGCGGCATGGAGCGTGTCGACGAAGACGTCGAGGTCCTGCTCGGTCGTGGAACGGATCTCCATCGCTGCCGCTGCCTCCCCGGGATACCGGCACCACGCGTCGTGGTGACCCGCCACAGTGCAGCGTCGCCCCTCGGCAAGGTCAAGCGAATTACGGCCGGCCCCGGCTCCGGCCCGCTGGAGTGAGGCGTGACGGAGCCCGGGAGCATATCCAGCTGCCCGGGCTCCTGAGATGCCACCCAATTGCGCACGCCGGCGGCGTTTAAGAGTCGCGGATCATTCTGAGATCGACGTGTTCTACCTTTGAACTACCGCGCCACGGAAGAGGCGCAGAGGGGAGTTGAACCCCCATCCGTCGATGATCGTCCGCGCTCGGTCGATCCGGCGTTCGGCGGCGAATGCTGAGACTGGAGCGAGAGTCTGAGATTGACGGGGCTGCCTCTACCGGTTGGGCCACCCCGGCCCGGTGTGCCGGGGGAGGGATTCGAACCCCCACTGATACCCCTGGTCAGCTTCAACATCAGTTTCAGCTTGCGCTCTCGGCGCACCCCCCGCTCTCACGAGGGGCGTTGATGGGGCTACCCGAACAGGTAGCCGAAGACCGCCTCCCCCACGCGCTGGTCGGTGACGTCCGCACCGTTGGCCTCCTCGCGGGCGAACTTCACGGCCTGCTGCAGCTTCTCGACCCTGGCGAGCAGTTCGTTCACGCGCCGCGCCGGCAGCGCGCCGGAGAACTTCACGGTCGTCCAGTACCCCACGGGCACGTCCTCGTAGTACACCTCGACCTGGGCCGGGTGCTTCTCCGTGGCCTCGGCCTTCACGTGGTTGCGCGGGACCTTCTTCGTGCGGATCGTCCGCACCGGGTCGGTCTTCCAGCAGTCCGTCGACGGGTCGGGGTTCCACGACTCGGACGCGTCCAGGACCGGCAGCTTGCGCACGAACGTGTGCAGGTCGGTGAGCTGCTTCTCCAGGAAGAGCAGGTACGGGACGGGGACCTGTGCGAGCAGCACCCTCCCGTCCACCACCACGTCGGCGGCCGCGGTCCGGTTGGCCCAGTCCTTGGTCGCCGTCACGTCGAAGAGCCGCGTCAGGGTGTCCCCGACCTCGTGCAGGACGTCCTCCGCCTTCACCTGGACCCGGGTGGACTCCGGGGGCAGTTGCTCGCCCTCCTCGTCCTTCGGCTGGTACGTCCGCGAGATCCCGGCGAGCAACGCGGGCTTCTGGACGTCGTGATGGGCCTGGGTCAATTCCTGGAGGGACTTGGACTTGACGCCCTTTTCCACGGCGATGATCTGATTGAGCTTCGGCACGTCAGCGAAATTAGCAGCGCCCGCCCGTACACACACCCGATTTCTCGGGCGCACCGTGACGCACCGGTATCGTCGCCGTATGCCCGAGCTGATCGCGCCC
The DNA here is from genome assembly GCF_033792725.1 of Streptomyces sp. PA03-5A. Lineage (NCBI taxonomy): Bacteria > Bacillati > Actinomycetota > Actinomycetes > Kitasatosporales > Streptomycetaceae > Streptomyces > Streptomyces sp. PA03-5A. The sequence goes on from NZ_JARAVL010000019.1 coordinate 115,131, forward strand.
ACCACCCGTCTGCATTCCGCCTGGCTCGAGGCGCGGGACGAATGGGGTCCCGGCCCGCACGAGGACGGCTTCGGCCTGGAGCCGTCCGACGAGGTCGGCTCGCCGGACGGGTTCGCGGCCTGGGTGACGACGCTGGCCGGGCAGTCGGGGCCGGAGGCGGTGGAGGCGGGCCGCGGCTGCTGGTACCGGTGGATCGTCGAGGGCGACCGGGTCCACGGGGGCATCGCCCTGCGGCAGGGGCCCGGCGACTTCGTGCTGCGGTTCGGTCACATCGGCTACGGCATCCGGCCCTCCTCGCGCCGCCGTGGCCTGGCCACCTGGGCCCTCGGCCGGATGCTCCACGAGGCGCGCGGGCTCGGACTGGACCGGGTGCTGATCGTCTGCGAGGCGGCGAACACCGCCTCCGCCAGGACGATCGAGCGCAACGGCGGGGTGCTCGAGGGCGTCGAGGAGGCCGGGCCGGGTGGCGCCGTGCGACGCTACGGGATCACGATCGCCTGACGCGGTTCAGGGGTGCAGCGCCCGCTGCAGGGCCTCGACGGCCAGCGTGCGGGCGACGACGGTCGCCTTGGAGTCCCAGAGGCTGTCGAGCATGAGGAAGTCGTGGACCATGCCGAGCACCGGCACCGCGGTGACGTCCACGCCCGCCTCGCGCAGCTTGGCGGCGTAGGCCTCGCCCGCGTCGCGCAGTACGTCGGCCTCGTCGGCCGGGTCGACTTCTCGGGGGAATTCTGGCGGTTGAGCGACGCGGCGATGGAGCCGAAACCGTTCCAGAAGCCCTTTCCCCTGGTGTGGTTCGGCGGCAGCGGGCGCACCGCGCTGCGCCGCGCCGTGATGAGTCCGGGGCTCTTCACCGGCTTCTTCGGCGCGGGTCAGGTCCGGACGGAGAAGTTCGCCGAGCAGGTCGCGATCGTGCGGCAGGCGCTGGCCGAGAGTGGCAGGACGGCGGACGGCTTCGGGATCGCCAAGCGCGTCTACATCGCGGTGGACGACGACTCCCGGCGCGCCCGCGCCCGGATCGACGCCGAACTGGCGGCGCTGTACATGCGCAAGTCACCCGAGATCGAGGCCGCCGCGATCGCGGGGACGCCCGCGGAGTGCGTCCGGGCGCTGCGTGAGGTCGTCGCCGCCGGTGCGGAGCTCATCCTGTTCACGCCCCTGTTCGCGCAGGCCGAGCACGCCGATCGCCTGGCCGCCGAGGTCCTGCCGGAGCTCGGCTGACGCACCCGCCGTGGCGGGTCCCCGGCTGCGGACCGAGCGCGGCCCGGCCGCAGGCCACGAGCCTGATCTGCCGGACCGGGCTCTGCGACGTCCGGAGGGCTGAGGCGGCGATCCGCGCCGCTTCCTCCGATGGCTGGTCGTGGACGCCGGTGGCGATCGAGGGGAACGCGATGCTCGTGGCCCCCAGCTCGTCCGCGCCCTGCGGGCAACGCCGGTAGGAGGAGGCGAGGATGTCGGCCTTTCCGTCGTCGCCGCCTCCCCCGCCGATCAGCGACTCGTCCGCCGCCGTCACGACGGCATCGGTGGGCGAGTCAGGCGTACATGGCGCTCCGTTCGAGCGGAGCCCCCGCTCGTTTGTGTGTTCGTCGATTGCTGTAGGGTCCAAGGCCATTGATCGTTGTACAAATCTTTACCGCTCGAAGGGGAACTTTTCATGCACATCCGTCGTCTTGTGGCGATCACCGCTGCGACCGGCACGCTCGCGCTCGGTCTCGCGGCCTGTGGTGACGCCACGAAGGAGGCGCCGAAGTCCGCGTCGACGCAGGGCTCCGCCAAGCCGGTGGAGAAGAAGGTCTCCCCCGTCGAAGCCGTGCGGAACGCCACCAAGGCGGTGGAGAAGCAGGCATCCGCGAAGGTCGCCGTCGACTCCGTCGACCCTGCGGACGGCAACACCAAGGCCGAGGGCACGCTGAGCTGGAAGAAGGGCTCCGAGGGGGCCGAGCTGAGCATGGACGCCGGTTCCGACGCCGACATGAAGGACATGGCCGGTCCGGACGGCAAGGTGCACATGACGATGGCGGACGGCAGCGTGTTCCTCCCGGTCGAGGGGGAGATGGCCGAGGCCGCGGGCGGCAAGAAGTGGCTGAAGCTCGACGGCTCCTCCGCGGAGGACAACCCGGCCAAGGACCTGCCGCACGGCCCCGCCGCGGCCCTTGCCGCGCTGTCCACCGCGGCGGACCTCGCCGCGGCCGGCGAGGAGCAGGTGGCCGGCGCCGAGGCGACCCACTACACGGGCACCGTGGACATCAAGAAGCTCGCCGCCGACACCTCCGTCCTGGAGCTCATCACAAAGGACGAGCGCGACGCCTACATCGAGGAACTGCACTCCACCGGCCTCAAGAACACCGTCAAGATCGAGGCGTGGATCAGCGCCGACGACCTCGCGGTCAAGACCGTGGAGTCCGGTAAGACCGCGAAGGGCCCGGCCAAGCTGACCATCGCGTACTCCGGCTACGGCCAGACCTCCGCCATCAAGGCGCCTCCGGCCAAGGACGTCACCACGTTCGCCGAGATGATCCAGAACGCCGCCCAGGGCTGACGTCAACCCGTCGGTGGGTGCGCCGCGACCACACGCACCCACCGACGGAGTGGGCCCGGTCGCCGGCGCGGACCGCTTCGTACGAGCGGCGACCCCGGGAGCCGGTAGCCGGGGGCGGCCCGGGCAGCCCGTACCCTGAGGGGGCGATGAACCTCTTCAGCACGCCGTGGGGCGCACTCGAACTGACCCGATTCCCCGCGGAGCCGCGGGAGACGCTGCGGGCGTGGGACGCCGCGGACGACTACCTGGTGCGGCACCTCGCGGAGAACGGGACGGACCTGACGGGCACGACCGTCGTCCTGGGGGACCGCTGGGGGGCACTGGCGACGGCGCTGGCGGCGCACCGCCCCACGCAGATCACGGACTCCCATCTCGGGCAGCAGGCCACGCGGGCGAACCTGCGGCGCAACGCGCCGGACGCCGAGGTGCGGATGCTGACGACCCGCGACGAGCCTCCGGCGCGCATCGACGTGCTGCTCGTCCGGGTGCCCAAGAGCCTCGCGCTGCTGGAGGACCAGCTGCACCGGCTGGCCCCGGCACTGCACCCCGGCACCGTCGTCCTGGGCGCGGGCATGGTCACCGAGATCCACACGTCCACGCTGCGTCTCTTCGAGCGGATCATCGGGCCGACCCGCACCTCGCTGGCGGTGCGCAAGGCGCGGCTGATCTTCAGCACCCCCGATCCGGCGGCGGCCCCCCGGGCGAACCCGTGGCCTCTGCGGTACCCGCTGCCCGACGGCATCGGACCGCTGTCCGGCCGCACCGTCACCAACCACGCGGGCGTGTTCTGCGCCGACCACCTCGACATCGGCACGCGTTTCCTGCTCGAGCACCTGCCGGACCGCAAGGGCCCGGACCGTGTGGTCGACCTGGGCTGCGGCAACGGCGTGGTCGGGACCGCGGTGGCGCTGGCGAATCCCGACAGCGACGTGCTGTTCGTGGACGAGTCGCACCAGGCCGTCGCCTCCGCCGAGGAGACCTTCCACGACAACGTGGGCCCCGGGGGCAAGGCCCGGTTCCTGGTCGGGGACGCCGCCGACGCCGTGGCCGCCGTCCGCCCCGACGGCGCCGACCTCGTCCTCAACAACCCGCCGTTCCACTCCCACCAGGCGGTCACCGCCGCGACCGCCCACCGCATGTTCGTCACCGCCCGGTCCGCGCTGCGGCCCGGCGGCGAGCTGCTGGTCATCGGGAACCGGCATCTGGGCTACCACGTGCGCCTGCGGCGGCTCTTCGGGAACTGCGAGGTCGTCGCGTCGAACCCGAAGTTCGTGGTCCTGCGGGCCGTCAAGCGCTGAAGCCGGGCCGCCGGGGTCTTGAGGTCGCGTGGACCGGGCAGGCGATCCTCATGGTGGACGAGGCGTACGGTGGCGGACCGGAGGCGGGCGGACACCGTGCGGTGCCGCACACCGCCGATGTGCGGATCGAGGCGTGGGGGCCCACCAGGGAGCAGTGCCTTGTCGAGGCGGTGCTGGGCCTGGTCGAGTGCTTCGCGGACACCGCCGGGGTGCGGCCGGTGTGCGTGCGGCGGATACCGGTCGCCGACGCCGCCGACGACGACCTGCTGGCGGACCTGCTGGACGAGGTCATCTTCCGGCTCGAGGTGCACGGGGAGGTGCCCGTCGACGTCGAGGCGGAGTCGGACGCCGACGGGCTGGACGTACGTATGGCGATGGCCGACGTGGGGTCGGTCGAGGTCACCGGTGCGGTGCCGAAGGCGGTCTCGCTCAACGAACTCCACCTGGCGCCCGGCCCGTACGGATGGACCTGCGCGGCGACGGTCGACGTCTGAAAGAGGGCGACGGACGTCCGAATGGCGGCGGTCCGCGGCGGGCCTACCCCTTCACCACGCCCAGGGGCACCAGGCGGACGACCTTGCGGCACAGCCCGGCGCCCTCGCTCGCCTCCACCACCGCCGAGACGTCCTTGTACGCCTCGGGCGTCTCCTCGGCGAGGCCGCGCCAGGACGAGGCGCGGACCGCGATCCCGCGGGCCTCCAGCCGGGCCCGCAGCTCCCTGCCGCTGACGCCCCGCGCGGCCTGGTGCCGGCTCTTCTCCCGGCCCGCCCCGTGGCAGGTCGAGTGGAAGGCGTCGCCACGGGGAACGCCGGTGAGGACGTACGAGCAGGTGCCCATGGTGCCGGGGATGAGCACCGGCTGGCCGGCGCCGCGCAGGTCGGCGGGAAGGTCCGGGTGACCGGGCGGGAGCGCCCGGGTGGCGCCCTTGCGGTGGACGCAGAGGGTGCACCGCCTGCCCTCCACGTCGTGCTCCTCGATCTTCGCCAGGTTGTGGGAGACGTCGTAGACGAGGGTCAGACGGACCCCCGCCTCGCGGCGGAAGACGCGGCGGGACAGCTCGCCGAGGAGTTGGCGGTTGGCCCGGGCGTAGTTGGCCGCGGCCGCCATCGCGCCGAGGTAGGCGCGGCCCTCGGGCGAGTCCACGGGGACGCAGGCGAGCTGCCGGTCGGGGACCTCGATGCCGTACCGCCGCATGGTCCGGTCCATGGCCCGCACGTGGTCGGAGCAGATCTGGTGCCCCAGTCCCCGGGAACCGCAGTGGATCATCACACAGACCTGGCCGAGCGCGAGGCCGAAGGCGGCGGCGACCGCTGCGTCGTACACCTCGGCGACCTCCTGCACCTCGAGGAAGTGGTTGCCCGAGCCGAGGCTGCCGACCTGCCCGAGGCCGCGTTCCCTGGCGCGTGCGCTCACCTGTCCGGGGTCGGCGTCGGCCACGGTGCCCTCGTCCTCGCACCGCCGCAGGTCGCCGTCCTCGCCGTGGCCCTCCTCCACGGCGTAGCGGGACCCACCCGTCAGCACGCGTTCCAGCCGGCGGTCGCTGCCCAGGTGCCAGACGGCTCCGGTGACGGCGCCGCGGGGTGTGTCCTGGCCCAGTCCGTCCATGATCGCGGGCAGGGCGGGTCCGACCGTCCGCCGGTCGCAGTCGGCCGCCAGCAGGCGCACGCCGCAGGAGATGTCGAAGCCCACCCCGCCCGGGGAGACCACGCCGCCGTCGTCGACGTCGGTGGCGGCCACGCCTCCGATGGGGAAGCCGTAGCCCCAGTGGACGTCGGGCATGGCGTAGGAGGCGCCGACGATGCCCGGCAGCGTCGCCACGTTGACGACCTGCTCCAGGGCCTTCTCGGCATGGCCGATCAGGTCGCGCGAGGCGAACACGACGCCGGGTACGCGCATCAGCGCGCGCGGAGCGATGCGGAAACGGTAGGGGCCCTCTTCCACGACATCCATCACAGCCTCCGGGGCCGGTGGCCGGTCAACGTCCCCCATGTGTCGCGTTGCCACGCGGGACCGCGGTAAACGGAGCCCGGCCGGATCCGGATTCCGGACGTAGCATGAGGAAAAGGGCCGGTGCGCTGTCACAAGCGACGACCCGTAAGGGCGATCCCGGTGCGTCCGCGCCGGGGCACGGTGCCGAATCGGCGCTCCACCGAGGAGCAGCACATGATCCATTCAGCCGATATCCGCGAGTGGCGCGACCGCGACGTCGTCGACCCCAAGGGGCACAAGATCGGCGCGCTGGAGGCGATCTACGTCGACACCGCCACCGACGAGCCGGCGGTGGCCACGGTGCGCACCGGTCTGCCCACGCGGCAGCGACTGGTCTTCGTCCCCCTCGACGAGGCGGTCGTGGGGCCCGGCTACGTCAAGGTCGCCCAGCCCAAGGGGCTGGTGAAGAAGGGTCCGTCCATCGGGACGGACGACGTCCTGCCCGCAGAGCAGGAAGGGGAGATCTTCCAGTACTACGACATGGCCTACCACCCGGGCGCCGGCGGCGAACGCAAACTCGCCCGCCGCTGAACGCCTCACCCCGCCGCGCCAAGGAGGTGTCCCGGCCATGGCGCTCTTCCTGTTCCTGCTTCTGGTGGCCGTGGTCCTCGGACTCATCGGCGTGGTCGCCGAAGGTCTGCTGTACCTGCTGGTCATCGGCATCGTCGTGCTCGTGCTCGACCTGGTGTACGTCGTTGTGAAATGGCGGCGTTCGCGCCGTGGGCTCCTGCGCTGAGACCGGCTGGGGGGGCGCCGGCCACGGGCTGCGTGCCGCCGGAACCCGTGGGGGGGGGAGCACACTTCCGCGCCCGGGCGGGGTAGCAGACATCAGGTACGCAGAGTCCTCCGCGCGAAGTAGGGAATCCGTCATGACGGACCAGAAAGCCGCCGCCCGCCCGATCGGGCCCGACAGCGACCTGGAACAGGTCTTCGAACTCGCCCAGCAGCTCCGGGTGGACTCGGTGCGGGCCAGCACCGCGGCCGGCTCGGGCCACCCGACGTCCAGCCTGTCCGCCGCCGACCTGATGGCCGTGCTGATGTCACGTCACCTGCGGTACGACTGGCAGCAGCCCGAGAACCCGGCCAACGACCACCTCATCTTCTCCAAGGGACACGCCTCTCCCCTGCTGTACGCGATGTTCCACGCCGCGGGCGCCGTCGACGAGCACGAACTCATGACGACCTACCGCACTTTCGGAGCCCGCCTCCAGGGCCACCCCACCCCCGTCCTGCCCTGGGTGGACGTGGCGACCGGATCGCTGGGCCAGGGCATCGCCTACGGCGTGGGCATCGCCACGGCGGGCCGCGACCTGGAGCACGAGCCGTACCGGGTGTGGGTGTTGTGCGGCGACAGCGAGATGGCCGAGGGCTCGGTCTGGGAGGCCCTGGACAAGGCGGGTCAGCGGCTGCTGCCCAACTTCGTCGCCATCGTCGACGTCAACCGGCTCGGCCAGCGCGGCCCCACCGAACTGCAGTGGGACACCGAGGCGTACGCCCGTCGCGTCGAGGCCTTCGGCTGCCGCGCCCTCGTCGTCGACGGGCACGACCTCCAGGCCGTCGACCGGGCGCTGGCCACCGCGGCGGACGGGCAGGCGCCCACCGTCATCGTCGCCAGGACCGTCAAGGGCCAGGGCGTCCCCGAGGTCGCCGACATCGAGGGCTGGCACGGCAAGCCCCTGCCGCCGGACCTCGCCGAGCACGCCATCGAGGAACTCGGGGGCGTGCGTCACCTGACGGTACGCGGCCCGCGGCCGCCCGAGGCCGCGCCGCGCCCGCCGATGGCCGCGACGACGCCCATGGAACTGCCGCGCTTCCAGCTCGGGGACGAGGTCGCCACCCGGGTCGCCTTCGGCAAGGCGCTCGTCGCCGTCGGCGCCCGCCCCGACGTCGTCGTCCTGGATGCCGAGGTCGGCAACTCCACGCACGCGGAGGACTTCGGCAAGGCCTACCCCGACCGGTACTTCGAGACGTACATCGCCGAGCAGCAGATGATCGCCTCGGCCGTCGGCATGGCCGTGCGCGGCTACCGCCCGTACGCGGCGACCTTCGCGGCCTTCCTCACCCGGGCCCACGACTTCATCCGCATGGCGGCCATCTCGCAGATCTCGATGGCCCTTTCCGGCAGTCACTGCGGCGTGGAGATCGGCGCCGACGGCCCCTCCCAGATGGGCGTGGAGGACCTGTCGATGATGCGCGCGGTCCACGGTTCCACCGTGCTCTACCCCAGTGACGCCACCTCGGCCGCGGCGCTGACGGCGGCCCAGGCCGACCTCGACGGCATCTCCTACCTGCGCACCACCCGCGGGGCCTATCCCGTCCTGTACCGGCCCGACGAGACCTTCCCCGTGGGCGGTTCCAAGACCCTGCGCCAGTCCGGCGACGACCGGGTCACCCTCGTCGGCGCCGGGGTCACCCTGCACGAGTGCCTCGCCGCGGCCGACGCGCTGGCCGCCGACGGCATCACGGCCCGCGTGATCGACCTGTACTCGGTCAAGCCCGTGGACGCCGACGCCCTCGCGCGCGCCGCCCGCGACACCGGCGCCCTCGTCGTCGCCGAGGACCACCACCCCGAGGGCGGCCTGGGCGAGGCCGTCCTGTCCGCCCTCGCCGCGCAGCGCCAGGGCCCGGCCTTCGCCCACCTGGCCGTCCGTGACCTGCCCGGCTCCGGCACCGCGGAGGAACTCCTGGACGCCGCCGGCATCTCCCGCACGCACATCGCCGAGGCGGCCAGGCGTCTGACCTCGGGATGACCCCCGCCTCGACCGGTACGAGCACCGGCGGCCGCCGTCACGGGTGACGGCGGCCGCCGCCGTACCGGCGCGGGCCCGTCCTCGGCGTCCCGTCACCTGTACGGGCTAACCGGAGCGCCGGCCGGGGCACCCCCGCGCAGTTCACCGGGACCGGCGCCGGGCACTGACTCGCGCCCCCGGCCCGCCGTGCGGCCGCGTGCGACGAGCCCGCCTCGCCGGGCGATCTTCCTCCGCTTCGCCCACGCTGGTGCCGGTGCCCGCCCCACCCGGCGGCGCCGCCGCACGCCAGGGCGGCCTCCACGGCCGCCACGACACCCCACGAGGGAGCAGGCATGACATTGACGACGGATGCGCTCATACCCGCGCTCGAGGATGTGCGGGAGGCACACGCCGCGGTGGTCGACCGGTTCCGGACCGACATGGCCGTCACCCCCGTCGGTCCCCATCGGCAGACCCTGGAACGTCATGCCGCCCAGACCCAGCACCACATCGCCCGCATCGACACCCACGTCCGTGAGATGCGCCCGCGCCACCTCCTGCGGGACACCGCCGAGATGGTCCGGACCGCGTCGGCCGGCGCGTTCCACACGGCCATGGCGCCCCTGCACATCGGCACCCGCATGGTCCGCGGCGTCCTGCCGGGGCGCGGGCAGGCCGACGAGCACCAGCTGCTGAGGAACACCGAGGCCGAGTACACCGCCACCGCGCGGGCCCTCGCGGCCTGCCGGGCGGGCGAGAGCATCGCCACCCTGGCCCAGGACGACCGCGCCGCCGCGCTGCTGACCACGCTGCGCCGGCAGGACGAGCAACTGCTGCGCGACCTGGAGTCCAGCGTCGAGGAACAGGCCCTGGCGGTGGCCACCACGGCGGCCGGCAACGGCCATCACGCCCACGGGGCGGCCGGTCTGGCCGACGCCGCCGTCCGGACGCTGCGCACGACCGCCCAGCGGCTCCAGGCCGTCTGGACCGCCGGACAGCCGGCGCCCCGTCCCGCCGCCGACGCACCGCGCCCGGCCGGGAAGGCCCACGCCCCCGTGGCCCGGAATGTGGACCTCCCGCTGGCTGACTACGACCGGCTCCCCGTCGCGGAGATCATCCAGCGGCTGCGCATCTTCTCGCAGGCGGACCTCTCCGTCATCGAGGACTACGAACGGGAGCACGGCGACCGGGTCGGCATCCTGAACGCCATCGAGAACCTGCGCGCCAACCAGCCCTGGCCCGGCTACGACACCATGAGCCCGGACCAGATCACCGCGCGGCTGCGCGGCGCCGAACCGCTGCAGGCCCGGCAGGCCATGGACTACGAGCGGCAGCACCGCGGACGCCCCGACGTCATCAGCGCCGCCAAGCAGCGCACCCGCGCCGCCGTCTGAGCCGGAGCTCCACGAGGTCCCCGCCGTGGCACCACGGCGGGGACCCTCGCATGCCCCGCCGGGCCGGGCGGCCGTGCCCGGAGCGCTGTTTGGCGCCATCGGGCTCGGGCAGGCGCCACCACCGAGAAGAAGGACCCTGCATCCCGAAGCGGATGCCGACCCGAAAGGTGGGCGCATGTCGACGGTTGAGGAGTCGGTCGAGGTCGCGGTGCCGGTCACGACGGCGTACAACCAGTGGACGCAGTTCGAGGAGTTCCCCCACTTCATGGAGGGCGTGGAGCGCATCGACCAGCGCACGCCGACCCTGACGCACTGGGTCGCGAAGGTGGACGGCGTGACGCGCGAGTTCGACGCCGAGATCAGCGAGCAGATCCCGGACGAGAGGGTCGCCTGGACCACGGTCGGCGGCGACGTCCACCAGGCGGGGGTCGTGACCTTCCACCGCCTGGACGACCGGCACACCAAGGTCATGCTGCAACTCCGGCACGAGCCGCACGGCGTGGCCGACACGGTGGCCGACAAGCTCGGCGTCGTCAAGCGCCAGGCCAAGGGCGACCTCAAGCGCTTCAAGGCGTACATCGAGGCCCGCGGCATCGAGAGCGGCTCCTGGCGTGGTGAGGTGTAGGAGCGCCGCCTGGAGCGAGCCCGACGCGCGGGTCCCGGACGCCGATCGGTGTCCGGGACCCGCTCCGTCCGTTCGCACCGCGATGCGCGGCGGCAGGCGGGGTAGGCGTACTTCTGCCACCCATGAGCAGAAGGGAGCTCTCCGATGGCCGACTCCTCGATGAAGGCCGTCGGCTGGGCGCGGTCGTTCCCGGTGTCCGGCGGAGTGCGGGCCGGCCGGCGGTGGACGCGGCAGCACCTCGCCACTCTGGACTGGACCAAGGACGCGCCGGGCACGGTCGACGACATCCTGCTGGCCGTGTCGGAGCTCGTCACGAACGCTCACGTCCACGCCCACAGCGACGCCGAGGTCGTCCTCACCTGGGACAGCCGCTGCCTGCACGTCAGCGTCCACGATGACGACGACACGGTGCCCGCCCCGTGCGACGCCGACGCAGAGGCCACCGGCGGGCGCGGGCTCGCCATCGTGGACGGTCTCGCCGACCACTGGCACACGCACGCCCAGCACCACGGCAAGACGATCACGGCCTGCTTCACACCACCGGGCGGGAAGTCGGCCGGCCCCGATGAGGAGCCGGCACGCTGAAACCCTGTCACCTCATGGCGCAGGGTCCACGGCACGGCCGTGGCCCCGCCGTACCGGACGACAGGGCCACAAGCAGGAGCGTGCCCCGGGTGGGGCCGGGAAAGGGCTGGTGCCGCATCAGGCAAGGTTCGCCTACTGTGATGTGACGTGTCCTTGATCGATAGGCTTCGAGAACGTGTTCAGGCTGGTGATCCTGGAGGTGCCCTCATGGCCGTCGAGTGGGTTCGGCTCAATCTCGACCTGGATGCGTTCGACGATTCGATTCGAACCGTACCTCCGACGCTGCCAGCAGGCTGGTATCGAGTTCACGACCATGGCAGCTGTCGGCGACACGGTTGAACATCGGCGTGCGCTTTACGACCTGAACAAGACGTGCTCCGCCGACATCCCAGAGCGGGGGGGGAGTTCTACACGTTCGACGAGTACCTCACCCAGCGCATCGAGACTCCGACCTACGATCCCCAAGGTGTCGTCCTTGCCCTGGACGGTGGGTCATGGGTTGGCATGGCAACCACGTCGCTCCAACCCGAAGGGCACGCCCTCAGCGAGATGACCGGGCTGCTGGCCGGCCATCGGGGAAGGGGAATCTCGCTGGCCATGAAGCTCCTGGCCATTGGCTTCGCGCGTTCTCACGGAATCCACTGGCTGCAGACCTTCCACCACCCTGACGACGCATCGGCCATCGGCATGAACCGACGGCTCGGCTTCGTCAACGCCGAGCCACGAGTTGCAACCACGTGATGGTCCTGCACCTCCTCTGTGTGATCGTGCGTGGCACGAGCCGCTGGAGAGTAGCAGCCCCAACTGACAGCACCGCCAGGGAATTTCCCCTGACGGCGCTGCTGTGGGTTGGTCGGCGGCGACCGCCGGTCAGGGGTGGAACGGGTCCGAGGAGTGGGTGAGCGGAGCGTTGTGCACGGACGCCGAGTTGTACGTCCAACGGTCGGCGTGGGCCTGCTCACGGCGGGCCTGCTCGATGAGCAGGCCGTCCGCGTTCTCCGTGCGGCGGTTGCCGCGGCGCAGGAGTTTGACGACCAGGTACGTCACGAACGACGCGAGCAGGAGCAAGAGGATCCCGAGTTCGACCACAGCAGCTCTCCCCCGTATGTCGACAGCCACGTGACCTGCATCGTATCCGCGGAGCGGTGGCTTGTCCCTGCCGCTTGAGCCTCATTTGAGCTTGCGGGAAACCCTGTTGGCGTCGGGAGGGCGCGCTGCCATGATCACGGGACATGGGAGACGCGAGGACGGTCCGCGCGGTCAACGCGCTGACCGTGGGGTGGGCGGGCCAGGCGCTGCGGCACAGCGAGGAGACGGTGTTCTCCGCCGCAGGGGTGTGGCCGCTGCTGGCCCTGTTCGCGGCAGGATCCGACGGTGCCGCGCGGGACGAGCTGGAGCGGGCGACGGGGATCGGGTCCGGTGAGGCAGCCGAGGCAGCGGGGCGGCTGCTGGCGCGCATGGACGGGCTGCCGGGCGTGGCCGCCGCGATCGGGCTGTGGAGCAAGGGCTCGCTGCCGCTGGAACCCGGATGGGTCGGCGCGCTTCCACCGGCTTCGCACGGAGCGCTGAGCGGCGACGTCACCGCCGACCGCAGAGCGCTGGACGCCTGGGCCGACAAGTGCTCCGGCGGCCTGATCCCGAGGATGCCGGTGGCCTTCAACGAGGAGACGGAGCTGGTGCTGGCCGGTGCGCTGACCGTCAGGACCGACTGGCTCCGGCCGTTCCGGAACCACGGCGGGGTCCTCCACCGCACCACCGCGCTGCTGGACCGTACCGAGGTGGTGGAGGCGCCGTGCGGGCGGGTGGCGGTGCTGAAGGTGGTGGGCACGGGCGGGATCGACGTCCACCTGCTGCGCGGTGAGGACGACGTGCCGGGTGGCGAGGTGCTTGCGGCGGGCGTGGGCGCGCTGCAGCGCACGTACCCGGCCGTCCCCGGGGACCGGCTTCCGTACGGGGAACCGGGTCCCGGGGTCACGGTGTCGCGCGTGCACAGCTGGGACCGCGAGCCGTACCTGTCGGTGACCGCGGTGCCGTTCGAGGTGACGGCTCACCACGATCTGCTCGCCCACGCGGGGCTGTTCGGGCTCGCCTCGGCCACGGACCCCTCCCGAGGGCACTTCCCCCGCATCAGCCGCGAGCCGCTGGTCGTGGGCGCCGCCGGGCAGACGGTCACGGCCGCCTTCAGCGCGCTGGGCTACCGTTCCGCCGCGGTCACGGCGTTCGGCGCCGTGGCGCTGGGCATACCGCCGTCCAGGACGAAACGCGTCGCCGTCGAGTTCACCGGGCCGATCGGCTTCCTGGCCGTGCACCGGACCTCCCGGCTGGTGCTCAACGCGGGGTGGGTGCACGCGCACTTCCCCGGCGAGGCCTGGGACGCGGAGGACGAGTGACGCGAGGCCGTGCCGCCGGCCCCGCGGCGCACGCCGATCGGGCCGTCACCGGGCGGCAACGATCCACACGCTCAGGAACACCCCTCCCAGCGCGACCCCGATGTGCAGGCTCATCCGGAGGACGTAGAGGCGGATCCTCGCCGTGCGGGCGGACCGGGCCTCGTGGCGGGCGTAGGGCTCGGACTTGACGCGCCGCAGACCCAGTTCGGGGTGCTCGTCTGCGATCGCGGCGTACAGCGTGCGTATCTGCCGGTTGTGGAGGCTGGTCCGCTCCCGGTACTTCCAGCACGTGAGGGTGCCGTACACGCCCAGGAGGACCATGGGCACGGTGACGCAGAGGTCGCCGGTGCGCAAAGTGCTCCTTCTGCGCGAGGAATCCGAGCCCGGCCGCGACGACGACGATGACGATGTTGGTGAGTGCGGCACGCTGGTTCTCCGACTGAAGGGCCTGCGCGCGCTGGTCCTTCCAGAGTTCCAGCAGGACGGCGGACGGGTCGTGCCTGCCGGGGCCGGGCGGGCACTGAGCCCGCCCGTCAGGCGGTGGCCTCGTCCAGCAGTTCCAGGACGTGCCGGTAGGGGCGGCCGGTGGCGCGGGTCATGCCCATCTCGCAGGTGCGGTTGCACGAGGCGTACGCGTCGTACGTCCCGGCGGTGATCTCCGCCGCCTGGGCGGCCGTCGCGGACTGCGTGACCTCCGGGTGGAGCAGTCCGCGGTCCCCGGCGAAGGCACAGCAGCCCCAGTTGTCGGGGACGGTGACCTGTTCGCTGACCGCGGCCGCGACCTGGCGCAGGGCGGCGTCGATGCCCAGGTGGACGGTGGAGCAGGTGGGGTGCAGGGCCATGGTGCCCATGCGGCGCGGGGCGGGCAGGGCGGGGAGCAGGTGCTCGGCGGTGAAGGCGACGCTGTCGACGAAGCGCAGGGCCGAGAACCGGGCGCGGTCGGACTCCGGGAGGATGTCGGCCAGTTGCTCGAGACCGTGGGTGCAGGAGGAGGCGTCGCACACGACCGGCAGCCGCCCGCCGTCGCTGGCCTCCCACAGTGCCTCAAGGGTCCGGCCGGCCATGGTGCGGTGGCCGTCGGTGTAGCCCTTGGACTGCCACGGCGTGCCGCAGCACAGGCCGGTCAGGCCGTCCGGGGCGGTGACCTGGACGCCGGCGCGTTCGCACAGCCGCAGGAAGGCGGCGGCCGCGCCGCCGGAGTCTCCTTCGGGGGCGAAGACGCTGCCGATGCAGGCGGCGAAGAACACCGCCCGCGCCCCTTCGTGGTGCCGGGGGGCGGGGCGGGCCGGGCCGCCGCGCGGGATGTCGCCGGACCAGGTGGGCACCAGCTCCGTCGCCCCGAGCTTGCGGACCACGCCGGTGGCGGCACGGGTGACCGGGGTGGGCAGCGCGTGGGCGGTGTTGAGGGCGGCACGCACTCCGGTGACGGCACTCCCCCAGTGCCGGGCGGCGGTGTTGCCGAGGCGCTGGGCGGTGGGGCTGTGGCGCTGCGCGCGCAGGCGCTTCATGACCGCGCCGGTGTCGATGGTGACGGGACAGGCCGTGACGCACAGGCTGTCGGCCGCGCAACTGTCGACGGCCGCGTACGCGTAGTCCGCCTCCAGGGCGCGGCGGCGCTCCTCGTCGCCGGCGGCGGTGGCCAGGGCGATCTCACGCTGCAGGGCGATGCGTTGCCGGGGCGTGGTGGTGACGTCGGCGGTCGGGCAGACCGGCTCGCAGTAGCCGCACTCCACGCACGCGTCGACGGCCGGGTCGACCGCGGGCACGCTCTTCAGGTCGCGCAGGTGCGCGGCCGGGTCGTCGGTCAGCAGGACGCCGGGGTTGAGGACGTCGTGGGGGTCGCAGAGCCGCTTCAGCTCGCGCATGACCTCGTACAGCTCGTCGCCGTACTGGCGGTGGACGAAGGGGGCCATGGCGCGGCCGGTGCCGTGCTCGGCCTTGAGGGTGCCACCGGCGTCCAGGACGAGGTCGACCATCGCGTCGGTGAAGCGGGCGTAGCGCTCGGTCTCGGCGCGGGTGTCGAAGTCCTGGGTGAGCATGAAGTGCAGGTTGCCGTCGCGGGCGTGGCCGAAGATGACCGCGTCCTGGTAGCCGTACCGGTCGAACAGGCCGATCAGGCCCTCGCAGGTGCCGGTCAGCCGTTCCATGGGGACGGCGATGTCCTCCAGGAGCGCGGTCGTCCCGGCCGGCCGTGCCCCGGCGACGGCCGTGTACAGGCCCTTGCGCAGGTGCCAGAGCCGGCCGCGGACGGCCCCGTCGCGGGTGAGCGCGGAGCCGGTGACCGCGGGCAGCCGGTCCAGGACCGGCCGGGCGGCGGCCACGGTCGCGTCGAGCGCTTCGGCGCTGTCCTCGGCGAACTCCACCAGCAGGGCGGCGTGGCGTTCCACCCGCAGCCCGCGCAGTTCCTCGACGGGGTCGGCGGCCTGCTGAGCGACGCGCAGGGAGGCGGCGTCGAGGAGTTCGGCGGTGCGGGCGCCGGCGGCCAGCAGCGCCGGGAGGGCGTCGGTCGCCTCGGCCAGGCCCGGCAGGATCAGCAGGCCGGTGGCGGTGTGCGGCAGCAGGGGGACGGTGTGGAAGACGGCCTCGCCGACGAAGCCGAGGGTGCCCTCGCTGCCGATCATCAGGTGGGCGAGGATGTCGGCGGGGTCGGTGTGGTCGAGGAACGAGTTGAGCCCGTACCCCATGGTGTTCTTCATCGCGAACAGCCGCTCGATGGTGGCGCGGGAGGCGGCCGAGCCGCGGACCCGGTCGCGCAGCCGCAGCAGCCCGGCGTGGAGGCCGGGCTCGTGGGCGCGCAGTGCGGCGTCCGCGTCGGGGGCGGCGGTGTCGACGACGGTGCCGGACGGCAGCACGAACTGCAGCGACTCCATGGTGCGGTAGGCGTTGTCCTGGGTGCCGCAGTTCATGCCGCTGGAGTTGTTGGCGACGAGCCCGCCGATGGTGCAGGCGCTCTCGCTGGCCGGGTCGGGGCCGAGCCGGCGGCCGTACCGGGCGAGCCGTGCGTTGGCCTGGCGCACGGTGAGTCCCGGCTGCAGGCGGATGCGCAGGCCCTCGTCGAGGACCTCGGCGGAGCGCCAGTGCGTGCGGACGTCCACCAGGACGCCGTCGCCCCCGGCCTGCCCCGCCAGGCTCGTGCCGCCGGAGCGCAGCGTGAGCGGGATCCCGGCCCTGCGCGCCCCGGCCATGAGCGCGCCGACCTCGGCGGTGGAGGCGGCGCGCACCACGGCCTGCGGGGTGAAGAGGTACGGCGAGGCGTCGTGGGCGGCAGCGACCCTGCGGGGCACGTCGGTGGAGACCCGGGAGGGGTCGGCCACGCACGCCGTCAGCCACGCGGCCGGGCCGGGGTCGGCGGTGCGGGACGTGGGGGCGGGGGTGGCGGCGGAGGTGCTCATGGTTCCTCGGGTACGACGGTACGACGCGGCGGCGGCGGACGGTCAGTGGGCGGGGTCGGTGATCCGCAGCAGGCGGGGCGGCTGTGCGGCGGGTTCGGGCAGGCGCAGCGGGGCCAGGCCGGGGGTGATGCTGCCCAGCACCGTGGCGCGGCGGGCGCCGGTGCCCGAGGTGAGGGTGCCGGGCAGGCCGTGGACGGTGAGGAAGCCGAGCACGGCGAAGGCGAGGGCCTCCTTGGCGTCGGAGGGCAGGCCCAGGTCGTCGCTGGGCCGCAGGGTCACGCCGGGCAGTTCCTCGGCGATCATGCGCATCAGCACCGGGTTGCGGGCGCCTCCGCCGGACACGACCAGGCTGGTGACCCCGTGCGCCCGGCAGGCGTCGGCGACCGTGACGGCGGTGAGCCTGGTCAGGGTGGCGAGGACGTCGTCGGTGCCGGGCGCGGGCACGGCGGTCAGGGCCCGCTGCAGGTACGGCAGGTGGAAGAGTTCCTTGCCGGTGCTCTTCGGTGCGGGCCTGCGGTAGTAGGGGTCGTCGAGGAGGACCTTGAGCAGGTCGGGGTCGGTGCGTCCGGCCGCGGCGCGGCGGCCGTCCTCGTCGTAGGCGGCGGCGCCGCCGGTGAAGTGGCGTACGGCCGCGTCCAGCAGGGCGTTGGCGGGGCCGGTGTCGAAGGCCAGGGGCTCGGCGCCGGGGGCGACGACGGTGATGTTGGCGATGCCGCCGAGGTTGAGCGCGGCGGGCACTCCCGGCAGCCCGCGCAGCAGCAGGGTGTCGGTCATCCCGACCAGCGGGGCGCCCTGGCCGCCCGCGGCCACGTCCCTGCTGCGCAGGTCGGACACGACCGGCAGCCCGGTGGCCTCGGCGATCCAGGCCGGCTGGCCCAGTTGCAGGGTGCCGCGGACGGTGCCGTCCTCGACCCAGTGGTGCATCGTCTGGCCGTGGGACACGACGAGGTCGGCGGCGCCCGCGCACAGCTCGTCGAGCGCGCGTGCCGCGGCGTCGGCGAAGGCCTGGCCGATGCCGGTGTCCAGCGCGCACACGGCCTGGGTGGTCGTCGCCGCGGGCGGCAGGGTCGCGCTGATCAGGTCCCGCAGGTCGTCGGCGTAGGGCACCGACAGATGACCGAGCGGCCGCATGAGCAGGGTCTCGCCGTCCAGGGTGAGGTCGGCGGCGGCCGCCTCGATGGCGTCGTACGAGGTGCCCGACATCAGGCCGATCACGCGCATGGCTTTCTCCCAACTGTGGTGTCCGGGGCGGTCGTGCGGTGCCCGGGGTGGGGGCCGCCCGTCGACGGCCCCCACCCCGGGGGTCCTCACTCGAGGCCGGCGCCCGCCGCGACACGACCGGAGCCGGAACCGGACTCGGGACCGCCGTCGGTCAGCTCGACCTCACGCACCTCGCGGACCTCGGGGGCCTTGTGGAACAGGCTCATCACACCGCCGATGACCAGGGTGATCAGCACGCCGATCGGCACCAGCCACTGGGCGGCGATGGCGGTCGGCACCGTCGCGCCCGCCACGGTGACGTCGATCTTCACCGAGCGCACGATGTAGGTCATCACGCCGACCGTGACGAGGAACGCGACGACGGCGTCGACCTCGTTGGCGCGCCTGATGATCCGGCCGAGCAGGAAGGCGCCGAGCAGCGCGCCGTAGGTGTAGCCCGCGATGGTCAGGCCGGTCAGGTAGACGTTGCCGGTGCTGGTGCTGAAGGCGCAGGCGAAGACGGCCATCAGCACGGCCCACACCAGCGTCATCACCCGGGCGAGCTTGAGCAGCGACTCCTCCGACGGGGTGCTGCGGAAGAAGCTGTGGATGATGTCGGCGACCGTCGAGTTGGACATGGAGTTCAGGGCCGAGGACAGCGAGCCCATCGCAGCGCCGAGGATGCCGGCCACGAGCAGGCCGGAGATCACCACGGGCAGCCCGTGCAGGATGAAGTTCGGGTAGAGGTTGTCGGAGCTGTGCAGGCCCAGCTCGGAGAAGCTCTTGCCCTTGTTGTACGACCACAGCAGCGCGCCGACGAGCGAGAAGGCGGCGAACTGGAGGGTGACGAAGACACCGGAGGCGATCATGGCCTTCTGGCCGTCGCGCAGCGAGCGGGTGGCCAGGACGCGCTGGACGATCAGCTGGTCGGAACCGTGGCTGGCCATCGCGAAGATGGCGCCGCCGATGATCGCGGTCGGCAGAGCGAACGGGCTGGTGAGGACGTGCGCCAGGTCGAAGTTGGTGTCGAACAGCTTGAAGTGGCCCGAGTGCAGGGCGTCGGAGAAGCCGCTGCCGCCGACGTGGCCGGAGAGCACGGCGATGGCCAGGATGGCACCGCCCAGGTACAGGCCCATCTGGATGGCGTCGGTCCAGATGACCGCCTTGATGCCGCCGAGGTAGGTGTAGACGACGGTGATCACCGTGAGGACGATGATGATCAGGCGGTAACCGGCGTGCACGCCGAACTCGTCGAGCAGCAGCTTGATCGGGATCGCGGAGGCGAACAGGCGGACGCCCTCGGCGAGGAGGCGGGTGAAGACGAAGGTCACCGAGGCGAGTCCTTGCAGCTTCAATCCGAATCTGCTGCCCAGGTACTGGTAGGCGCTGACGAACCCGCCGCGCTTGTACAGGGGGATCAGCACGGTGGCGACGACCACGCGGCCGATGACGTAGCCGAGGGCGAGTTCGACGTTGCCGAAGCCCTGCCCGCTGTAGGCGCCGCCGGGCACGCTGATGACGGTCAGCACGCTGGTCTCGGTGGCCACCACGGAGAAGGAGACGGTCCACCAGGGCATGTGCCCTTCGCCGACGAAGTAGTCCTTCGCCGTTTTCTGCCTTCCGGCCAGTCGCAGTCCGATCCAGGCGATGGCGATCAGATAGACGACGATCACGACGAGGTCGAGTTGGCGCACGCTCGCTCCTAAGCAGCGGCCGGCGGGATCACCGGCGTGGTGGGGACAGTGGGTGACGTCGTCCGGCGGACTCGGACGACGTGGGGTTCGTGCGGCACGGTGGCGTCCCGTGCCAGCAGGCGCGCGCCGTCCAGCGGGTCCCCGAGCGGGGGCCGCGGACTCAGCGGTGGCGCGGAGCCCTCGAGCATCGCGCGCAGCGGCGCCATGAGCGGTTCGCCGAGGCCGGTCAGCCCGCCGGTGACGGTGACGGGCAGGACCTCCCCGGTGATCCGGGCGGCGGCCGCGAGCACGGCCTCGCCCAGTGCGGTGGCCGCGTCCCGGACGATCACCCCGGCGACGGCGTCACCCGATGCGGCGGCGTGGGACACGTCCGGGGCGAAGGAGGCCGCGGTCCGGGCGGGGTTGCCGCCGGCCGCGAGGGCCGCGGGCAGCGCGTCCGGGTCGCCGAAGCGCCGGGTGGCGGCGGCCAGCAGCGCGGTGTCCGGGCCGCGTCCGTCGTGGGCGCGGAGTGCGGCCCGCAGGCCGGTCACCCCGATCCACGCGCCGCTGCCCTCGTCGCCGAGCCACGGGCCCCAGCCCTCGACGCGGGCGTACGAGCCGTCCTCGCCGATGCCGATGGCGACGGAGCCGGTGCCGATGGCCAGCACCACGCCCGTACGGCCGCCCAGGGCGCCCGCGTGGGCGGTGACGGCGTCACTGGTGACGGCGACCTCGTCCGCGGGCAGGTCCTGGAGGAGCAGTTCGGCCAGGGTGCGGGCGGCCTCCGGGGCCGCGGCCGCTCCGGCGGCGCCGACGCAGACGGCGGCGAGCCGGCCCGGGGCGTACCCCTCGATCAGCGGCAGGACGGCGGCGCGCACGGCGGCGCGCGCCGCGTCGACGCCGCCCTCGGCAGCGAGTCCCGGGGCCCCCGGAACCTCGTGGACGGGTCCGACGGTGCCGTCCGTGCCGGTGAGCACGGCACGGCAGCCCGTCTTCCCCAGGTCCACAGCCACTGCTGCTGTCATGCGGCACGCCCTTGTGTCGTACGGGATCCGGCACGTCGGGTGGTCACGGTGGGTGGTGACCGGCGCGGATCGCGGTGCAGCGAGTATCGGAAGGCAGACGTCCGTATGTCAATAAGTAACTTCACGAAATGCATCACGTAAATTTTTGACGCGACCGACGGGGCGTGGTTACGCTGACGCCACCCACTCAGGAGGGAACCCATCCATGGCCTCCCAGGACCCGACCCGCACCTCCGCGCAGCCGGCCCAGGAGTCCGCCACCGGCGGCGACACCCTGGCGCGCATCCGCGCGGCCCTGCCGGGCCTGGCGCCCTCCGAACGACGGGTGGCCGAGGCCGTCCTGGCCGATCCGGCACAGGCGGCGGAGCTGTCCATCAGCGCCCTCGCCGAACGGGCCACCACCTCGGTCGCCACGGTCATGCGGTTCTGCCGGACGATGAAACTGGGCAACTACCCGCAACTGCGGCTCGCGCTGGCCGCGGCCGCCGCCCGCGAGCACGCGCTCGGCGGCGAGCGCCCGACCCCGGGCACCGACATCAGCGCCACGGACACCCTCGAACAGATCGTCCACAAGATCGTCTACAACGAGGTCCGCGCCCTGGAGGACTCCGGGGCCGGACTCGACATCGAGGCGCTCGGCCGCGCCGTCGACGCCGTCGCCGGCGCCCGGCGCGTGGACATCTTCGGCGTCGGCGCCAGCGCCTTCGTCGGCCAGGACCTGCACCAGAAGCTGCACCGCATCGGCCACATGGCGTTCATCTGGACCGACCGCCACGCGGCCCTGACCGCGGCCGCCCTGCTCGGCCCCGGCGACGTGGCCCTGGCCATCTCCCACTCCGGGGAGACCGAGGACACCGTCGAGCCCCTGCAGGCGGCCGCCGAACGCGGCGCCACCACGATCGCCCTCACCAACGTCCCGGGCTCCACCCTGGCCGACGGCGCCGACCTGGTGCTCGCCACCTGCGCCCGCGAGACCCCTTTCCGGTCCGGCGCGACCGTCAGCCGGATCGCCCAACTCGCTGTGATCGACTGCCTGTTCGTCGGCGTCGCCCAGCGCTCCTACGACGCCACGACCGCGGCGCTGCAGAAGACCTACGGGGCCGTGCAACGCCGCAGGCGCCCGCAGCCCCAGCGCCGCACCCCGGCGGACGACTGACCGCCGGCCCCGCACCACACCCCAGCACCACCAGCACCACCGAAAGGACGACCGCGCCGTGGACCTCAGCACACTCGGCACCGAGACCCGCAACGAGCGGACCGCCGAACTGGACCGCATGCCGGTCTCCGAACTCCTGTCCGTGATGAACGCCGAGGACCAGACCGTCGCCCTCGCCGTCCGCGAGGCCCTCCCCGAGATCGGCACCGCCGTCGAGGCCATCACCGAGTCCCTGCGCCGCGGCGGCCGCCTGATCTACCTCGGTGCCGGCACCAGCGGCCGCATCGGCCTGCTCGACGCCGTCGAGTGCCCGCCGACCTTCGGCACCGCGCCCGAGCAGGTCGTGGGCCTGCTCTCCGGCGGCCCCGGCGCGTTCATCGTCGCCGTCGAGGGTGCCGAGGACGAGCCCGCCAGGGCGATCGCCGACCTGGACGAGATCGGCGTCGGCGACCGGGACACCGTCGTCGGCCTCGCCGCGAGCGGTCGCACCCCGTACGTCATCGGCGGCCTCAAGCACGCCGCGACGCGGGGCGCCGTCACCGTCTCCGTGGCCTGCAACCGCGACGCCCTCGTCAGCCGCTACGCCGACGTCCCGATCGAGGTGCCCACCGGCCCGGAGATCCTCACCGGCTCCACCCGGCTCAAGGGCGGCACCGCGGAGAAGATGGTCTGCAACATGCTCTCCACGGCCGCGATGGTCAGGCTCGGCAAGGTCTACGGGAACCTCATGGTCGACGTGCGCGCCACCAACAACAAGCTCGTCGACCGCGCCCGGCGCATGGTCGTGCAGGCCACCGGCGCCGACCCCGACATCGCCGCAGAAGCCCTGAGCGCCGCGGGCGGCCACGCCAAGACGGCCATCGTGATGCTGCTGACCGGCGCCACCGCCGAGGAGGCCGCCCGGCGCATCGAGCAGGCCCACGGCGACACCCGCACCGCCGCCGGCCAGGCCTGATCCCGGGCCCGGCCCCGGGCCCGTCACGAGCACAGGGGAATCCGGCGCCCAGCGCAGCGGTTCTCCCCCTGAGGAGGCGAGCCTCGTTGCCCACGGCCATGCACGAGACGATCTGCAGATGCACGGAGCGGAATCGGGGGGCACACACCGGAGTCCGGCAGCGCACCGGGGGGCGGTCATCTCCGTCGACCCCGAGGGCCGCGTCGACGGCTGGAGCGCGGGGGCCGAGAGCATCCTCGGTTACCGCAGGGACGAGGTGATCGGCCGGCCCGCGCTGGACCTCGCCGACGACGACGCGCGCCAGACCCTGGCGATCGGCCTGGCCGGCCGCCACTGGGAGGAGCGGGCGGTGCTCCGGGACAAGGCGGGCCGTCCCGTGGAGGTGGACGTGCTGATCCGTCCGGCGTCCGCCGACGGCAGCTCCACCGTGTGGTTCGTCAGCGGGCCGTCCGGACCGGCGGCGGACGACGTCCGCGCCGGCGGCATGCTGGAGCGGGCTTGGTCCCAGTCGTCCGCCGCCATCGTCGTGTGGTCGCCCGGACTGCGCCTGCTGTGGGCGAACGAACGCACCTGCCGGCTGTTCAACGCCGGCGTCGACCGCATGCGGGGGCACCGGCTCACGGAAATCCTCACCCCCGACAGCCAGCACTACGCCGTCGAGGAAGCGCTCCGCCGCGCCCGCGACACCGGAACGACGCAGTACGTCGTCACCCACGAGCAGGTTCCCGGGGAGAAGCGGCCCCATGAATGGGCCCTCCACATCGACCCCCTCCGGGACGAGGACGGCACCGTGGTGGGCCTGTGCTCCATGGCACGCGACAACTCCGCGGAATTCTGGGCCCGCCGGCGCCTGATCCTCCTCAACGACGCCCGCCGCAGCATCGGGCTCTCCCTCGACGTGGGAAGCACGGCCCAGGAGCTCACCGAGCTCGCGGTGCCCGACCTCGCCGACGTCGCCATGGTGCATCTGCTGCCCCGGACGCTCGGAGCCGGCGGTGCGGCCTCCCGCGACCCGGTGGAGGTCCGGCTCGTGGCGGCGAGCGGCCGCGCGCTGCCCCCTGCCTCACCCTCCTGGCACGTGGTGGACCGCCGGTCCCTGCCCGGTCGTGCCCTGTCCGAGCGCAGGGCCGTACGGGTCGACCTGCCGCACGAGGCCGCGGCCTGGGCCGGGCGGGAGGGCGGCTTCGAACGGGACGCGCGCGGAGGGGCCATCTGCGTGCCGCTGACGGCCCGGGGCGGCACGCTGGGGGTGGTGACGTTCCTGCGCCGCGGAACGGCGTTCGACTCCGACGACCTGCTGCTCGCCGAGGAACTGGCCGCCACGACCGCCATCTCGGTCGACAACGCCCGCAATTTCCAGCGCGAGCACAGTACCGCCCTGACGCTGCAGCAGAGCCTGCTGCCCAGGGAACCGCCCGCCCAGAACGCGGTCGACGCCGCCTACGGCTACCGGCCCGCCGACCTCGCCGCGGGGGTGGGCGGCGACTGGTTCGACGTGATCCCGCTGTCCGGCGCACGCGTCGCCCTGGTCATGGGCGACGTCGTCGGGCACGGGGTGCGTGCGGCCGCGACGATGGGACGCCTGCGCTCGGTCGTGCGTACCCTCGCGGACATCGACCTCCCCCCGGAGGAGCTGCTCACCCGCCTCGACGACATCGTGAACCGGCTGGACCAGGAGACGGAGGCCAACGCCCCCGATCCGGAGGTCGGGGCGTCGCTCCTCTACGCGGTGTACGACCCCGTCTCGCGCCGGTGCCGGATGGCCCGGGCGGCCCACGTGGAACCGCTGCTGGTGCTGCCGGACGGCACGAGCCGCCGGGTGGGACTCCCGGAGGGACCTCCGCTGGGCCTCGGGGGGCTCCCGTTCGAGTCGGCCGAGGTCACCCTGCCCGAGGACTGCCTGCTCGTCCTGTTCACCGACGGGCTGGTCAAATCCCGGCACCAGGACCTCGACGCGGGGATCGCCAGGCTCCAGGCGTCCCTCACCGCGGCCACGTCCTCGATCACGGCGGTCTGCGACGACATCATGGGCGCCCTGCTGCCCGGGGACGGCAGCGACGACGCCGCGCTGCTCGTCGCGCGGCCCCGCGCGCTGGAGGCGGCCGACGTCGCCCACTGGGACGTGCCGGCCGATCCTTCGGCCGTCGCGGCGGTACGCGAGGAGACGACCGCGAAACTCGCCGCCTGGGGGCTGGAGGACAGGGCCTTCGCCACCGGGCTCATCGTCAGCGAGCTGGTCACCAACGCCCTGCGGCACGGACGCGCCCCGATCCACCTGCGGCTCATCAGGGACCGTTCGCTGATCTGCGAGGTCACCGACGGGAGCAACGCCGCTCCTCACCTGCGCCGGGCGCGCACCTTCGACGAGGGCGGCCGCGGACTCTTCCTGGTGGCGCAGTTGTCCTCGCGCTGGGGCAGCCGGCCGACGGAACTCGGGAAGATCATCTGGTCGGAGCAGCAACTGGACCGGACAGGCTGAGCCCGGCCGAGGCCCCCTCCCTTCCGGACGGGCCGCGGCGCGGCACCGCCGATAGAGTGAAGATCGCGGGGGTACCGCGACCGGAGAAGGTGACGACGGCCATGGCCGGACGGTTCGGTTACCGCAGGATCTACGAGGACGCCTCGTCCCAGGAGGGCAAACGCGTCCTCGTCGACCGGCTGTGGCCACGGGGCGTGAGCAAGGAGCGGGCCCACCTCGACGAGTGGCTCCGCGACGTGGCACCGTCGGCCGACCTCCGTCACTGGTACCACCACGACACGGAACGCTTCCCCGAGTTCCGCGAACGGTACATCGCCGAACTGGGGGACCCCGATCACCGGCCGGCCGTCGAGCACCTGCGCGACCTCGCCGCCCACGACAAGGTCACCTTGCTCACCGCCACCAAGGACGTCGACCACAGCGAGGCGGCGGTCCTGGCCCGGTGGCTGGACTCCGCGGGGTCCGCGGGCCGCTAGTCGCCCGCCCGGCGTCGAGTCGGAGGTCCGACCGGACGTGGCTGCCGCGGAGCAGGGCGGTGACGGTACTAGGCCGTGTCGTCAAATGAGCGCCGGCCGCCCGGAGGGCGGGCTCGGCGGCGTCTGGTGCGGTGCATCGCAAGGCGGAGAGTCGTCCTCGTAGTGGGTTACTCGGACGATTCGACAACGCAGCGTGGGGGCACCCCCGGCCGAAGGCTGGGGGAGTGCCGTACCAGGCGTCGCCGAGCAGGCGGGCATTTGACAACACGGCCTAGCGTTGGTGGCATGCGCTACGAGGTGACCGATGCCGACACCGCGACGACGGTGGGCAGCGGCGACGTACCCGTCCTGGCCACGCCGCAGCTCGTCGCCTGGCTGGAGGCGGAGACGGTGCACGCCGCGACGCCCTTCACGGCGGCGGGACAGACGACGGTGGGGACGGCACTGCGGATCGACCACGTCCGCGCCACACCGGTCGGCGGCAAGGTCGACGTCTTCGCCGAGCCTCCGCCCTCCCCCACCGGCCGGCGGCTCACCTTCCGGGTGCGGGCGGTCGACGACTGGGGCCGGCTCGTCGCGACGGGCGAGATCGACCGTGCCGTCGTCGACAGGGAACGTTTCCTTGCGGCCGCCCACGATCCGGAGCACCCCGCCGAGCCGTCCTGACGCGGCGGGCGTACCTCGGCGCGGGAGCCGGTCCAGGCACTGCTGAGGGGTGATCGCGGAGCCGCCCTCGAACAACACGACGGGAACGGCCTCGCGATCTCCGCCGTGAAGTGGGCGGGACCGTGCCGCCCACGTCCGGCCGGACGGCACGACCGGGCTCCGGCCTCCGCTCGACGGCTTCGTAGGGCTGGTCGTCAGTGCTTGAAGACGTCCTTGGTCCTCTCCTTCGTGCCCCGCATCCTGCCGCGCGATTCGAGGGCGGCGCCCTTGGCCGCGAGCGTTTCCTTGTGCACCGCGTGGGCCGCCTTCCGCACGGTCTTCCCCACGACCTGTTCCATCTTCGCCTTGGCTTTCTCTCCGGCGCTCATCTCGGCACCTCCACGGCCTCTCAACCGGCGCGTGCCCGTGGGGCGGGCGTCGAAACCACGTGCCGTGGGCACCCGGACTCAGGACATCCGGGCACTAAGATCACAAGGAATGCGCTCGCCGCGGACAGGGGGGCCAAGATGACGTGGCGGTTGGTACAAGGGGACACCGTCATAGGCAAGCTCACCGATTACGGCTGCGACATGCCGTTCCTCCTGCTCCGCTTCGCCCCGGAGGCGGGTTGGGAGGCCGTCAGGCCACGCTTCGAGGCGTTGGCCGCTGCCGTCACGGGCGAGGACCCCGACGGGAGTCGATTCGTCGCCGCCGTCAAGCCGTTGCAGGAACTGGAACTCATCCTCGAGCACGCGGACGGCCGCGAGGCTCCGCTGCGTGTCTGGCGCAACTGCTTCCTTCACATCGACGGACCGAAGGCCAGACTGCGCTATTGAGCCGGTCCGCGCGGGGTGCTCGACCCGGAACCGGAGGGAACGGGGTCGCACGGCCGCCCCGCCGGGTCAGAGCAGCGACGCGGTCACCGCGGCGAGGCGCCGGCGGTACTCCGTGTCGTAGGCCTCGGCGGCCGCCCGGGCTTCCTTCTCGCCCTCGAAGTACCGGCCTGTGACGCCCGCCAGCGCGGGAGCGTCGACCAGGCGCCGCGTGGCGGCGACGCCCTGCTCCAGGGAGTCGACGACGTCCATCCCCGAGCGCCGGGACATGGCGGTGGGCATGAAGGTCGCCGGGTGGACGCTGTTGACGGTGATGCCGGTGCCGGAGAGTTCATCGGCGAGGTCGAGGCTGTGGCGGATGAGCGCCAGCTTGGAGCGGCAGTAGGCGGCGACGTCGCTGTAGTCGCGGGTGAGTTCGGGGTCGTCGAGGTCGAGCGGCTGCTGGCCGATGGAGGCGACGTTCACGATCCGGGAGGGTGCCGCGCGGTGGAGCAGCGGGAGGAGTTCCCGGGTCAGCACGAGCGGTGCCAGGTAGTTGACGGCGAGGCGTAGTTCGTGTCCGTCGGCGGAGGTCTGCCGCCGGGTGCCCTCCGCGTGGAAACCGACGCCGGCGTTGTTGACGAGCACGTCCAGCCGGTCGCGCCGGGCGGCGATGCCGGCGGCCAGGCGCCGGACTTCGGCGAGGGAGGAAACGTCGGCCCGGTGGGGCTCGCCGCCGGTGGCCGCGGCCACCTCGGCGAGGCGCCCGGGGTCACGGCCGTGCAGCAGCAGGGTGTGCCCGCCGTCGGCGGCGAGGTCCTCCGCGAGGGCGCGGCCGAGCCCGTCGGAGGCGCCGGTGATGAGGATCGTGGCCATGTCGTTCACCTTTCTGTTCCGGGGACGACCTGGGTCCCCTCCGGTGGAGTGGGATTGGGGGTGAGGGGCCGGACCGGTCGGCGAGCCAGCTGACGTCGGCGGCCGAGGCGTGCAGGTCCCGCTGGACGGTGCCGAGGACCGGCACCACCAGGGTCTGCATCATCGAGACGATCATGGCGCCGAGACCGAGGGCGGCGACGAGGCCACGGCCCGGGTCCGCCGTGACCGGGAGCACGGGAGGCGTTCGCATGAGGTGGGTACTTCCGTGGGTCTTTCCGTGGGTCTTTCCGTGGGTGGGCGCGCCGGTCAGCCGAGGGTCTTCAGCACTGCGGCGGCCAGCGCGGCGGAGGACGCCGGGTTCTGCCCGGTGTGCAGGCCGCGGTCGACGACGACGTGCGGGGCCCAGGGCTCGCCCGCCGAGTAGTCGGCGCCGAGCGCGACGAGCCGGTCCTGGAGCAGCCATTCCAGCCGGTCGGCCAGCCCGGTCTGCGTCTCCTCGGCGGCGCTGAAGCCGGTGAGGCGATAGCCGGCGAACGGCGACACGCCGTCGGAGTCCCGGGCGGCAAGCAGGGCGGCCACCCCGTGGCAGACCGCGGCCAGCGGGGTGCTTTGCGCGAGGACGGTGCGCAGCAGCCGGGCGGAGTCGGCGTCCCCGGCGAGGTCCTGCATCGGGCCGTGGCCGCCCACGTAGAAGACGGCGGCGTAGCGGGCCGGGTCGACGTCCGCCAGAACCAGCGGGGTGTGCAGTGCGGTGACGGCCCGCAGGGCCGCGGTCGCGGCGGCGGCGCCCGCCGGACCGCCGTTGAGCTCGGGCGCGAGGCTGACGGGGTCGGCGGTGGGGACGACGCCGCCCGGCGTGGCCACGGCCACCCGGTGGCCGGCCTCGGTGAAGGCGCGGTAGGGCGCCGTGAGCTCTTCGGCCCAGAAGCCCGTGGGGTGCTCGGTGCCGTCGGCCAGCGTCGGGTGATCGGCGCCGGTCACCACGAGAAGGATCTCTGCCATGTCTGCGTACTTCCTGGTCTCCGCCCGGACACGGCCGGAGCGGGATGTGCGGGACCGCAGGTTGACCGGCGGCGGAACGTTCCCGACCCTAGGCGCACAGCCATCAGCCAACCAATAGGATCCTCGACATGGCTCATCAGAATGCCGATGGGAACGCACCTCGCCCCGACGACGGCGGGACGGCCGCCGCCCCGCCTCCCGGCGCGCCTTTGGACCTGGGGCTGCTGCGCACGTTCCTCGCGGTGTACCGGGCCCGTTCCCTGACCACGGCCGCCCGGATGCTGCGCATCTCGCAGCCCACCGTGACCGCGCAGGTGCGTGCGCTGGAGCAGCAGCTCGACCGGCAGCTCTTCGAGCGGCTCCCGCGGGGGGTGGCCGCCACGTCCGTGGCCGACGAACTGGCCGGGCAGGTCGCCGGGCCGCTGGACGCGCTGGCCGAGGTCGCCGGCCGCGGTCGCCCGGACCCGGAGGCGCCCCCGGAACCGGTGCACCTGGCGGGGCCGGCGGAGATGGTGTCCGTCCGGGCGCTGCCCGTCCTCGCGCCACTGGCGGCCCGGGGCGTCCTGCTGCGCATCACCACCGGCCTCGCCGAGGACCTGCTCGAAGGCCTGCACGCAGGCCGCTTCGACCTCGTCCTGTCGGCGGTACGGCCGCGCGGCCGCTCCCTGGCCGCCGTCCCGCTGATGGACGAGGAGTTCGTCCTGGTGACGACGCCGGAATGGGCCGCCGGGATCGGGCGGCTCACCTGCGACGACCCCGGCCCGCTGCGCGAGGTCCCGCTGGTGGCGTACGCCGAGGACCTGCCCATCCTGCGCCGCTACTGGCGCCACGTCTTCCGTACGCGTCTGACCGCCCGGCCCGCCGTCGTCGTCCCGGACCTGCGCGGGGTGCTCGCCGCCGTCGTCGCGGGCGGGGGTGCGACGGTGCTCCCCCGCTACCTGTGCGAGGCGGAGCTGGCGTCCGGCGCGCTGGTGGAGTTGCTGACGCCGGAGGACCCGCCCATCAACACCGGCTTCCTGGTCGGACGCGCGGGCGCGCCTGCCCGCGCGCCGGTCACCGCCGTACGCGAACGGCTCCTGGAGGCGGCCCGCGACTGGTGACGGCGACGCCGTTGCCCGTCCGGGTGCGGCAACGCGCAGCTTCGGCAGCGTAGGTGAGGTCACGTCAGGGAACGCCGGAGCACCTCGCGGTCGCCCTGGGGGGGTCAAGTCGACTTCGGCAGCCGGGAACGCCCGGAGATCGCCGGCAGGCCCCGCGCCGGTGGGATCCCCAACGTCGCCCTCCCTGGGCATTCCTGACGAGCCGCCAAGCTCCGCCGCACGTGGCAGGGGCCCGGTGACGCTCCCCTGCGCGTACGTCCACGGCCATCCGCGCGCCCGGACCAGATGGATCCGGCACCGCACGAAGCTGCCCGCGGCCGTGTCCCCGAACTCCCTGGCATAGCGGGTCTTGTCGGCATACGACGGCGTTCGGGCGGCCTCGTGATGACACAACTGTGCCATGGCACAAGAGCGACGCCCCGGGGCCCTTGAGCGGGGGCGGGGGCGCCTCGAAGATCAATGGCCGTCCACTCTTCACATGGCTTGAGGAGTTTCCTTGCCCACGCTTCACATCCCCCGGACCAGGTCCGGGGCGATCACGCTCGGCGTGGTCGCCGCCCTGGCACTCGGGGTCATACCGGCCACGGCCGCCGTATCCGCGGACCCCGCCGGTCGCGGGCCCGCCGCCGGCGCCGCACAACGGCCACCCGGCAACGGCGGCACGCACACCGTCACCCTCATCACCGGCGACAAGGTGACGATCGGCACCGCCCCCGACGGCACCACCGTCCGGTCCTTCCAAGGTGCGAACGGCACGACCACCGGTTTCCACCGCGCGGTCGTCGACGGGGCCACCTACGTGTACCCCGACGCCGTCCTGCCCTACGTCAGCGCCGGGAAGCTCGACAAACAGCTGTTCAACGTCACCCAGCTGATCGCCGACGGTTACGACGACGCGCACTCCTCCCGGCTGCCGCTCATCGTGAGCTACACCGACGCCGCGGCCAAGGCCCGGACCCTGCCGAAGATGGCGGGCTCCAGCGACGTCCACCGGTTGGACAGCATCCAGGGCGCGGCCCTCGCGCAGAACCGCAAGCAGGCTCCGGCGTTCTGGTCGGCCCTGACCGGCGGCGCCGGTGCGGCGGCCCGGTCCGCGAAGCCCGCCTTCGCGGGCGGTGTCGCCAAGGTCTGGCTCGACGGCAAGGTGAAGGCCGATCTGGCCGACTCGACCGCCCAGATCGGCGCGGACAAGGTCTGGGCGGAGGGCAACACCGGCGAGGGCGTCAAGGTCGCGGTGCTCGACACCGGAGTCGACGCCGAACACCCCGACCTCGTCGACCGGATCGACACCAGCGCCAGCTTCATCCCCGACGAGCAGGACACCCTCGACTACCAGGGCCACGGCACCCACGTCGCCTCGACGATCGCCGGCACCGGCAGCGCCTCCGACGGCAAGGAGCGGGGCGTCGCCCCCGGCGTCCGCCTGGACATCGGCAAGGTGCTCAACAGCGAGGGAAGCGGCCAGGAGTCCTGGATCATCGCGGGCATGGAATGGGCCGCCCGGGACCAGAAGGCCAGGATCATCAGCATGAGCCTGGGCGGCGGCGGTGACCACACCGACCCCATGAGCCAGGCGGTCGACCGGCTCAGCCGCGAGACCGGCGCGCTGTTCGTCATCGCGGCGGGCAACAGCGGCCCGCACACCATCGGCAGCCCCGGTGCCGCGGACTCCGCGCTGACCGTAGGCGCCGTGGACTCCGCGGACCACCTCGCCGACTTCTCCAGCACCGGTCCGCGTGACGGCGACGCCGGGCTGAAGCCGGAGATCACCGCGCCCGGCGTCGACATCCTGGCGGCCCGCTCCCACTACAAGCGGGGCTCGGGCTACTACACCACGATGAGCGGCACCTCGATGGCGACCCCGCACGTCGCCGGCGCCGCCGCGCTGCTGGCCGCCGCCCACCCGGACTGGACCGGCCCGCAGTTGAAGGAGGCGCTGGTCAGCAGCACCAAGGCCACCCCCGCGTACTCCCCGTACGAGGCCGGTGCCGGCCGGCTGGACGCACCGGCGGCCGTCCACACCTCGGTCTTCGCGACCGTCAGCGCATTCTCCGGCTTCTACGCCTGGCCGCAGAAGCCGGGTGAGACCGACGTCCAGAAGGTGACGTACACCAACACCGGCGACGCGCCGGTCAGTCTGGACCTGGCGATCGGCTCGAAGGCCCCGGCAGGGCTGTTCACCCTCTCCGAGGACAAGGTCACCGTCCCGGCGCACGGCACGGCCTCGGTCTCCCTGACCGCGGACCTGGACCGGCTGCCGCTCGACCAGTCGATCAGCGGCATGATCACCGGCACGGACGGCACCGGCGCGGTCCGGGCCAAGACGCTGATCGGCGCCGCCAAGGAAGGCCGGCGGCAGACCCTGACCATCACCGCCAAGGACCGGTCGGGCAAGCCGCTGGCCGGCCGGGTCATGCTCACCGCCGAGGGCCTCTTCACCACGATCGACCTCGACGCGTCCGGCACCGGCACCGCGCGGCTGCCCGTCGGCACCTACAGCGGCTGGCTCACCGCGGACGTACAGGGCGCCAACGGCCCGCACTCCCTGGGCATGGCACTGCTGGCCTTCAACGACGTGCAGCTGGACCAGGACCGGTCCGTCACCCTCGACGGCCGCAAGATGCGTCAGATCCTGGCGCGTGCCCCGCAGCAGACCACCCCCGTCGCACCGCGCCTGGACGTCCACCGGTCCTTCGGTGACAGCCTGGTCGAGTCGTCCATGCTGCCCAACGAGACCTACGACAGCATCTGGGCGCTTCCGACCGGCAAGAAGGTCACCGACGGCGAGTTCGAGTTCGGTGCCCGCTTCCGCCTGGAGCAGCCGGCGCTGACCGTGGGCACGGCCTCGAGGACCTACGCCGACCCGCTGGTCAAGCGCGGGGCCGAGCCACTGCCGGCCGGCACCCGGACACTCACGGCGGTCTACGCCGGTGAGGGCACGGCCGCGGATCTGGCCCGCACGAACGTCCGCGGCAAGGCCGTGGTCGTGCGGGGCGGTGACCCGTCCGGCATCCAGGCGCAGGCGGAAGCCGCGGCGGCGGCGGGCGCGCAGGTGCTCGTCGTCGTCAACGACGGCATCGGCCGGCTCCAGCCCTGGGACGAGGGCCCCTGGAGCCCGGAGAGCCCGGCGCCGCTGACGGTGGCGACCCTCGACGCCGACCAGGGCGCCGACCTCATCGGAGCGCTCGGGCACGGCCCGGTCAAGCTGAAGGTCACCTCGAACCCCACCACCGACTACGTCTACGACGTGGTGCACCACTGGTCCGGCGCGGTACCGGCGGACCCGACCTGGCGCGTCACGCAGCGCGAGCTGGGCAAGGTGGACGTCTCGTTCCGCAACCACCGCCAGGGCAAGGCGATGGAGTTCCGCCCCGACGTCTGGCGCGGCTGGGTGGTCGGCAACCAGCTCACCGCTCCCGCCCAGGGCGACCGGACCGACTGGGTCACCGCGGACGCCAGTTGGCTGGACGACGCCTTCATCCTGAGCGAGACGGGGCAGCACTCGATGGACGTGCTGCGCTACCCGGCCGGGAAGACGGCCGAGGTCAGCTGGTTCGGGCCGATCCAGCGCCCGCGGATGGGCCCCATCGGCTACCAGCCGGTGCGCTACCTCGACGGGGTCTACATCCCCGCACCCGGCTGGGGCGACTCCGGCTCCGGCCACGTCGGCGAGGCCTACGGCAACTACGACGTCAAGGACTGGATGTCGCTCTACCAGGGCGACCAGCAGCTCAACTGGGGCAACGCCGAGTACCTGCCGATCACCGGACTCGCCCCCGAGCGGCTGCCCTACCGGCTGGTCGTCGACAACGACCGGGCGGCCTGGACCCACCCGTACTCGACGCACACCCTGACGGAGTGGAACTTCACCTCCGCGGCCACCGGGCCCGAGTCGGCGGTGTCCCTGCCGCTGATCCAGCTCGACTACGGCGTGGACACCGACAGGGCCGGCCGGGCGGACCGGCACGCCAAGCTGACGGTGACCGCCTCGCACCTGCCCGGTACGACCGCCGCCATCGGGAAGCCCTCGCTGGAGGTCTCCTACGACGACGGGAAGACCTGGCAGCGCCCCGACCTGGACCGCAGCGGTAGCGGCTGGCGGGCGGGCCTGCGCGCCCCGAAGTCCGCGGGCTTCGCCACGCTCCGGGTCACCGCCCGGGACGACGCGGGCAACACCGTCTCGCAGACGATCACCCGGGCCTTCGGCCTGCGCTGACGCCCCGGCAGTGCACCCGGCGGGCGGGACCGCGGCCAGCGGTCCCGCCCGCCGGCGTTCCCGGGCGCTCCGGTCCGATCACGTCGAGCGTGGACCCCGCTCGTCCCCGGTCAGCCGTCGGCCGGTGCCGCGAAGGCCAGTCGCGCCGCCGGCGGGAGCGGTGCGTGCCGGGGGCGGGCTTCGAAGGCCTGGATCACCAGCCCCGCGAAGCGTCGGGAGGCCGCGACCTGGGTGGCGGTCGATGCGGTGTGGATCCCCTTGTTGGCCATCAGGACGAGGATGAGGTCGTCCAGGACGAAGTCGGCCCGCAGGCGCCCCGCGTCCTTGGCCCGCCGGGCCAGTCCGGCGACCGCCTTCACCGTGTACTCACGTCCCCCGGCATCCGGTGTCCCGGGGAAGGCCGACAGGAAGGCTTCGGTGAAGCCCCGATCGCGTGCGTGCAGCTCACAGATCTTCTCGATCACCAGGCACAGGCCACGCCACGGATCGGGATCCGCGCACCCCTCGTCGACGATGGCCCGACATGCGTGCAGTTGGTCCGCGAAGGCCTCGGCGACCAGCATCTGCTTGGTCGGGAAACGCCGGTACAAGGTGGCAGGTCCCACCCCGGCTCGCCGCGCGATCGCCCGCATCGGCACCTCCAGGCCGCCGGCCGAGAACAGCGCTCGGGCCGCGTCGAGGATGCGGTCGCGGTTGTCCATCGCGTCGGACCGCAGCTTCTGAGGCACTTGGCCGGTCACCCGTCTCACTTTACCCAAACGGACGGGGGCGTCCGATTACCGTCCACGACGTGGAGCCCGCCCGGAGGCGGTACGAGAACAGGGAGACGACATTGAAGGCGATCGCGATCCGGACGTTCGGAGGTCCTGAGGGTCTGGCGGTAGTCGGCCTGCCGGTACCCACACCTGCTGCAGGGCAGGTGCTGGTCGACATCGAGGCGGTGGGTGTCGGTGGTGTCGACACCGTGATCCGGAGCGGGGCTCTGGCCGCCTACGGATTCACGGAGGGCTTCATCCCGGGCAGCGAGGTGGCCGGCACCGTGACCGCGGTCGGCGAGGGCGTCGACGCCTCGTGGATCGGCCGGCGGGTGTGGGGCTCCACCGGCACCGGCGGCGGCTACGTCGAACAGGCCGTCGTACCGGTCGAGCAGATCCTTCCCCTGCCCGCTGGCCTGTCCGTCGTCGACGCGGTGACGCTCGGCAGTGCCGGCGCGGTGGCGCACTTCGGGCTTCGCCACGCCCATCTCGCCCCCGGGGAGACCGTCTTGGTGCGGGGCGCGTCCGGCAGCATCGGGATCATGGCCGTGCAGCTCGCGGCTCGCGGTGGTGCCTCCGCGGTGGCGGTCACGACCTCGTCGGCCGGTCGCGGCGAGCGGCTGCGCCGTCTCGGCGCGACCCACGTGCTGGACCGCTCCGGCGACGGAGGGGAAGAGGCTCCTGCGGGCTATGACGTCATCATCGACGTCGTGGCCGGCGAGGACATGCCGTCGTTCCTCGACCGGCTCAACCCGAACGGCCGCATGGTGGCCGTCGGCGCCGTCGCAGGTCAGCCGCCCGCGGACTTCGGCACCAAGCTCATGGCGGCGTTCCGGAAGTCGTTGTCCTTCGCCACCTTCAGCGCGGCCACCGTCGCCCCGGCCGACCTGCGTGCGGTGCGCGGCGAACAGCTCGCCGCGGCCGGTCGCGGCGAGATCGCAGCGGTGGTGCACGAGGTGCTGCCACTGGACGAAGCCGTTCTGGCGCACCGGAAGATGGACGCGGGCGAGGTCTTCGGCAGGATCGTGCTGACGCCGTAGTCGAAGGTCCGACGCCGGGACTGCCGTACGTCCAGGCGACGGCACGAGGTCAACGGCCCTCGGGCGGCGGGCCGGCGCCGAACGCGGCGACGGCGTCGAAGAAGTGGAGCGCCTGGTCGACGAAGTCCTCGCGGGAGAAGGCGAGGCCGCCGTCCACCCAGTTGAGCAGGATCTGGTTGACCCCGCCGACCACGGCCATGGCCATCGCGGTCACGTCGGTGCCCGGGGCGGCCCAGTCCTCGCGGAGCAGGGACTCCACCAGCGAGGCGAGCCGGCGCAGGCCGCGGCGTCGTTCGGCGGCGGCGAGCGGTCCGCCGGCGAGTGACTCGACCAGCTTGATCCGGCCCTTGCGCGGGTCGTCGACCACGCCGCCGGCCAGGACGTCGAGCATGCCGCGTGCCCGGTCGCGGCGCGTACCGCCCGTGGCGAGGGCCGCCCGGCACCTCGCGGCCTCGTCCTGCTGGATCTCCTCGAGGATCGCGGCGAGCAGTTCGTCGAGGGAGGCGAAGCTCTCCGTGAAGTAGCGGTCGGGCAGGTGGCAGTGGCGGAGCACCGCGCGCATCGAGGTCCCGCCGTAGCCCTGGGTGGAGAACAGCTCGATGGCCGCGTCCATGATGCGGCGGCGCCGCGCCGCGACGCGCTCCTCGGCGGTCATGCCGCCGTACTTCCTCATACGGTCACCCCGATCGACATCTGAGGGCAGATGCCATCAGATAGGAGTATTCTCGGCCATCAGTCGCGAAAAGAACGCTTCCCACGCGGTGGAAGCCACCACCGGCCGCCCGACGGCCGGCTGGACGGACGCACGCCGGCTTCCCGCCGCGCCGAATCATCCGAAGCCGGGTGAACACGGCCCGGCCGCAGCCGGAAGAAGTACCCATCATGGATGTGAAACGCCTGTTCATCGGGGGGCAGTGGACGACACCAGCCGGTAGCCGGACCATCACCGCCGCG
This sequence comes from Streptomyces sp. PA03-5A, assembly GCF_033792725.1. Taxonomy (NCBI): domain Bacteria; kingdom Bacillati; phylum Actinomycetota; class Actinomycetes; order Kitasatosporales; family Streptomycetaceae; genus Streptomyces; species Streptomyces sp. PA03-5A. The sequence continues at coordinate 152,436 of NZ_JARAVL010000019.1, forward strand.
TCCGCCAGCACCGGCGTGTACCTGGGCTCGGTGCCCGAGGCCCTGGACGCGGACGTGGACGACGCCGTGCGGGCGGCCCGTGCCGCCTTCGACGCCCCCGGCGGATGGCCCCGGTGGGAGCCCGAGCGCCGCGCTTCGGTCATGCTGCGGCTCGCCGATGCGCTCGAGGCCCGGAGCCGCCTGACGGCGAGCACGGTCAGCGCGCAGAACGGCATGCCGATCTCCACGGCCGAGCCCTTCGAGGGGACGGTCCCGGCCGCCCTGCTGCGCTACTACGCGGGCCTCGTCACCGGGGCGCCCCTCGAGGAACGCCGCGCCGGGCTGCCCGGCGGCAGCACCCTGGTCCGCAGGGAACCCGTGGGGGTGGTCGCCGCGATCATGACCTGGAACTTCCCGCAGACCATCGCCTTCTTCAAGATCGCGCCCGCGCTGGCCGCCGGCTGCACCCTGGTGCTCAAGCCGGCGCCGGAGACCGTGCTCGACTCGATGGTCCTGGCGGACGCGATCGAGGAGGCGGGCCTCCCCGACGGGGTCGTCAACATCGTGCCCGGCGGTCCCGGCGCGGGCGCGTACCTGGTCTCCCACCCCGGGGTCGACAAGGTGTCGTTCACGGGGTCGACGGCGGCGGGACGGCAGGTCGCGGTCGCGTGCGCGTCGCTGATGCGCCCGGTGACGCTGGAACTGGGCGGCAAGTCCGCCGCGGTCGTCCTCGACGACGCCGACCTGGGCTCGCTGACCGAGCCGTTCTTCATGGCCGGCCTGCTGAACAACGGCCAGACCTGCTTCGCCAGTACGAGGATCCTGGCCCCCGCCGACCGCTACGGCGAGGTGGTCGAGTTCTGCACGGCGATGGCGGGCGGTGCCGTCCTGGGCGACGCCCTGGACCGCACCACGCAGATCGGCCCGCTCGTCAGCGCCGGACAGCGCGACCGCGTGGAGGGCTACATCGCCAGGGGACTGCGCGAGGGCGCCCGGCTGACGACGGGCGGCGGGCGGCCGGCCGATCTCGACCGGGGCTGGTTCGTCCAGCCGACCGTCTTCGCCGACGTCGACAACGCCTCGGTCATCGCCCAGGAGGAGATCTTCGGGCCGGTCCTGTCGATCACGCCGTACGACGGCGAGGACGAGGCCGTCGGACTCGCCAACGACTCCGCGTACGGCCTCGCGGGCACGGTCTGGACCGCCGATCCCGAGCACGGCACGCGCGTCGCCCGGCGGATCCGCAGCGGCACGGTGGGGATCAACGGTTACGTGCCCGACCTCGCCTCCCCGTACGGGGGCGTGAAGGCCAGCGGCCTCGGCCGGGAGCTGGGCCCGGAGGGGCTCCAGGCGTACCAGGAGTTGCACTCCGTCTACCAGGCGTGATGCCCGCGCCATGGCGCGGTGGACCTCATAGGTCCGACGCTCGTCACCTCCTTGACAGGTGACGAGCGCCTGTGCGAACGTCGGCAGCAGCCGCGGTGGTGCCCGACTCCGCCGATCCCCCACCGGAGGGTTCCGTGAAAGTGCTCAGCGTCATGAAAGTGGCCACGGTGGCCGTGGCCGTCGTCACCATCGCCTGCGGGTGTTTCCTCCAGGTCTTCTGAGGACGACACCGCGAGAGAGAGGACCGGCATGCCGAACACGCAGAAGGCCGTCAAGGTCGTCAAGGTCGTGAAGGTGGCCAAGGCCGCTGACACCGGCGCGGTGACGCGCCAGGCCCGCTTCGGCGCCCTGCCCGAACGCGTCCGGCCCGAGGACACCACCGAGGTGGTGCCCATCGTGGAGCGGTACCCGTCGCAGGACCACTACGACCACGAGAAGTGGCTCACCTGCAGGTGGGTCTAGCAGCAGGCGCCGCGCCCCCGGACGGACTCCGGTCCGCCCGGGGGCGCGGCGATGGGGCCTATGGGGTGCGCCCCTTCGTGACGTGCAGGGACACCGGGACCGGCGGGAGCCAGTACGGTGTGTCGCTCCGCATCACCAGGGACGCCGCCCGGTCCGCCGGCCCGCGGATCCCGCGGGCGTCCGCCGTGACCGTGAACGTCGCCCGCTCGCCGGGCCGCAGGGTCAGACGGACCGGGCTCTCCGACAGCCAGCCCACGTCCGTCTCGGTCCCGTCCCAGCCCGGCAGTTCCTCCACGGTGGCCACCGGCACGGGGAAGCGGCTCTGGTCGCTGCCGCCCACCCGGTACATGCCGGGGGCGCCGCCGCCTCGGTACACGGCGGTCGTGCTGCGGGGCAGCGCGGACCAGGTGTCGCCGCCGGGGTCGTAGGCGTAGCCCTCCGGGGTCAGGACCCTGTTGACGCCGACCCGCTTGAAGCCTCCGGACACCAGGAGCCGCCCGTCGGCGGCTGCGTAGGCGGCGGTGGCCAGGCCCACGGGCATGTCCGCGCGGGGCTGCCAGGCGTCGGAGGCAGGGTCGTAGACGTACGCCGCGGCCGTCTCCACGTACTCGTGGGTGCCGCCAGCGCAGTAGAGCTTGCCGCTGATGGCGCCGCACGAGGCCCAGCTGATCGACTGCGGGTAGTCCGCGGCCCTGGCCCACCTGCCGGAGGCCGGGTCGAAGACGGACACGGTGTTCGCGCACTCGGTGTTGGTGCATCCGCCGACGACGTACAGCCGCCCGTCGAGGACGGCGCCCGCCGCGCCGTAGTGGCCCTGGGGAACGGCCGGGCCCTGCGCCCAGGTGTTCCGCGCCGTGTCGTAGACCTGCAGGGTGCTGCTGACCGTCTCCTGCGGGCCCCAGCCGCCGACCGCGTAGAGGCGGCCGTCGATGATCCCGTGGGCGGTGGCCTGCCGGGGCTCGGGCGCGGTGGCGCCGCGGGTCCAGGTGCCCGCCGACGGGTCGTAGACGTACAGGTCGGCGGTGGGCGTGGAGCCGTCGGAGCCGAGGGCGGAGTAGAGCCTGCCGCCGTAGGTCTCCACCGCGTTGTCCATCACCGGGACGGGGAGGTCCGGCAGGGTGCGCCAGGCCGTGGCCGGGGGTCCGGAGTCCGCGCCGGTGCCGGTGCGTTCGCCGATGCGGAGCGTGGCGGGGGCGGTGCCGGTGTTGCGCACGGTCACCTTCCGGGCCGCCTTGCCACCGGGTGCGGTGGTGGTGTCGATCCGGGTGGTGCCGACCGACAGCCGCCCCGCCGCGAGGGAGAAGGAGGCCTTGACCGCCCGGTCCGGCCGGACGGTCACGGTACGGGACGCCGTCCGGTACGCGGGCTTGGCGACGGTGACGGCGCGGCTGCCGCCACCGGGGACGAACAGCCGGTAGAGGCCGTCACCGGTGCGCGGGTCGCCGGTGGTGGCGGTGGTCGGCGCCGAGGGGCCGTGGACCCCGCCACGCACCACCGCGCCGACGAGTCCCCGTCCGGTGTTGGCGTCGGTGACCGTGCCGGTGACCACTCCCCCGCGGACGGGGGTGAGGATCCGCCGGCTGACCGTCACGTCGTCGACGGCCCAGAGCATGCCGGGCCCGGTGAAGTGGAAGCGCAGCCGCACCGCGCGCTCGCCGGCGTAGGCGGTCAGCGGGACGTCGACGCGGCCGCTGCTCCACAGCTGGTCCTGGTGCCACACCGTCGTCCAGGTCCTGCCGCCGTCGTCGCTGACGTCGACGTCACCGCTCTGTTCCGCGGAACCCTGGTAGTCGGTGGCGAAGGCCAGCGCGGGATCGCCGGTGCCGCTGAAGTCGTACGCGGGGCTGATCAGCTGGGTGTCCAGTGCGGTGTCCCAGCCGGCGTGGTCGTTGTCCGCGACGGCGAAGGCCCCGGAGCCGCCCGTGGTGTTGCCGCGGCCGCCCGGATCGTCGAACGCCCAGCCGTGGGCCGTGCCGGGCGCGTCGGCGACGCTCCAGCCCCCGGGTGCCCCGGCCGTGGAGTCGAAGCGCTGCGTGTCGAGGGTGCGCACCGTCAGACGGTAGGCGGGGTTGCCGGTCGCCCAGGTGTCCGCGGGCAGCGCCAGGCGCAGGCCGCGGTCGGCGGAGCCCACCGTCACCTGCCGTACCAGGGACCGGTAGTGGGAGTCGTCGCTGACGACCCGGAGGGTGTAGGTGTGGTTCCCGGGGAGGTCGAGACGGTACGCGCCGGTGGAGGCGTCGGACCAGACCGGGGCACCCGGGACGCCGTCCACGGTGATCTTCGCATGGAGCGGCCAGCCGTGCCCGGACCCGTCGGTGACGGTGCCCGTCACCCGGTGGGTCGGCAATTTGCGCAGGCCGACGTCCCGGAGCAGCGCTGTGCCGTCGGTGACGTCCACGGCCGCGGGCTGTCCGGGCGCGTAGCCGTAGGCCTCGACCCGGACGTCGTGCCGGCCGGCGGGCAGCGGCAGGCGGTAGCGGCCGCGGGCGTCGGTGGTGGCGCGGAAGATGCCCGCGGTCACCACCGCCGCGGGCACGGGCGCGTCACTGCGCCGGTCGGTGACCGTGCCGGTCACGGTGCCGTGCGGCCCCATCCGGAAGGCCCCCGTGCCGTCGGGGGTGCCCAGGCCGGTGGGCCCGTCGTAGCCGGGGCCCGCGGTGCACAGGTACGCCGGGGAACACCGGCCGTTGGCGCCGGAGGTGACGTCGTGCAGTCCGGCGCCGCCGGAGGCGTACGGGTAGGTGTTGGGGTAGGTCCCGGCGACCGGGGCGTCGGCGGTGGCGTAGACGCCGGCGATGATCGGCGCGGAGGCGCTGGTGCCGCCCGCCACGCCCCAGCCGCCGCCGCTGTAGCTGTCGTAGACGGCGACACCGGTGGCCGGGTCGGCCACGGCCGAGACGTCGGCGACCGTGCGCCCCGGGCAGCCGGTGTCCTTCTGGAAGGCGGGCTTGGCCTCGTAGCGGGAGCAACCGGAGCCGGTTCCGGCCCCGTCGTGGCTCCACACCGACTCCGACCAGCCGCGCGGGGCGCCGGCGTCCCGGGTGAGGGTGGTGCCGCCGACCGCGGTCACGTGGGGGGACGCGGCCGGGTAGGCGACGCCGTAGCGGGAGTCCCCGGACGAGGCGACGACGGCGACACCGGGGTGGTCGTAGTGGACGTCGGCTGCGGACTCACCCGGGTCCTCGGGGAAGAACGCGTAGTTGGAGCCGTAGGAGTTGGAGACGTACCCCGCGCCGAGCGCCACGGCCTGGTCGACGGCGGCACCGAGGTCGTCGATGCCGGCGGAGTCGGCTTCGACGAGCAGGATCCGGGCGTTCGGGGCGACGGCGGAGACCATGTCCAGGTCGAGGGAGATCTCCCCGGCCCAGCCGGGGTCGGGGTCCGGGTAGTGGGTGCCGCCGCGCTGGTCGACCTTGGTGAAGCAGCCGTCGGCGCTGGTGCAGGCGGGCAGCCCGTACTGCGCCCGGTAGAGGGCGAGGTCGGCCTCGGCGTTCGGGTTGTCGAAGGCGTCGACGACGGCGATGGTCCGCCCCGCCCCGCCGTCGGCGGGCAGGCCGTAGGCGCTGCGCAGGTCGGCGGGCCCGAAGCCCTCCGGGTCCTGCCCGGCCGCCCGCGCGCCCTTGCGCGCGGGAACGTCGGTGCGGCGCAGTCCGAAGCAGGTGAACTCGTGCGGCTTGGGCGTACCGCAGAGCGGCTCGACGTGACCCCCCGGCGGCTGCGCGGACGCGGGCGGCGCCGTGGTCCGCCCGCCCTCTGCGGCCAGGGCCTGGGCGGGGACGCCGAGCGCGGCAAGGACGGCGGCGCTCAGCAGCCCGGCGCCGAGGGACAGCCGTCTGCGCCGGTGGGGCGGACGGCTCGGGAACATGGACAAATCGCAACTCCTGTCGGCATCCTCGGGCGGCGGCACACACCGCCCCCGGATGGGTGAGTTGCGCGAAGTCCGGCGGAAGTTCCGGGTCCGGCGGGGGAATTTCCCGCGAACCGCGGTCGCGGACGTCTCAGGCCGTGTCCACCAGCCACTGCCGGACCTGTCTGCGCGCCTTGTGCAGCCGCGACTTGACCGTCCCGAGCGGGATGCCGAGGCGCTCCTCGATCTCGCGGTACTCCATCTGGCAGATGTCGCGGTACACCAGCGGCGCGACCAGTTCGGGGCCGGTGGCCTCCAGCCGCTCGAGGGCGTCCAGCAGGTCGAGCCGGGTCCCGGCGACCACGCTGGTCCTGCGCGGGTCGGGCGTGTCGGCCTCGGCGGCCGAGAGCGGCTGCTCGGCGCGGCGCCGTTTGAGTTCGCGGTACTTCTGGCGGGAGCAGTTGGCGACGACCGTGTACAGCCAGGTGTGGAAGAGGCTGCGCCCCTCGAAGGAGCCGATGCTGCGGGCGACTTGGAACAGCACGTCCTGGGCGGCCTCCTCGGCGTCCTCCCGGTGGGGCAGGAAGCGCCCGCAGCGGCGCATGACCTCGGGCCGGATCCGCGCGAGGAGCAGTTCCAGGGCCGCGGCGTCCCCGGCCGCCGCCCGCGCGGCGAGCTCCTCCGTCTCCTGGGCGGGCGTCACAGGGGTCCTCCTCGGTCCTTCTCGGGGTCGGTGCATGATAGGCACATGCCCCCACCTCAGCAGATCGGCCGCTACCGGCTGGTGCGACCTGTCGGTTCGGGGGCGTTCGCGATGGTGTGGCTGGCCCATGACGACTCGCTCGACGCGCCCGTCGCCGTCAAGGTGATGGCCGAGAACTGGGCGTACCGCCTGGACCTGCGCGAGCGCTTCCTCTCCGAGGCCCGGCTGTTGCGCAAGGCCGCGTCCAGCCGGCTAGTGCAGGTCTTCGACATCGGGGAACTGCCCGACGAGCGGCCGTACTTCGTGATGGAGTACGCCGACGGGGGCACCCTGGACGACCTCCTCGGCCAGGGACGGCCGGCCCTGGCCGAGGCGCTGCGGCTCACGGCGGAGGCCGCCCGCGGTGTCGCGGCGCTGCACGAGGCGGGCGTCGTGCACCGCGACATCAAGCCGTCCAATGTGCTGATCACCGGGGCGCGGGAGGGTCAGGAGCGGGTGCTCGTGGCCGACCTCGGCCTGGCGAAGGCGCTCGCCCAGGCCTCCGGTCTGACGATGGCCGCCGGTTCGGCCGGTTACATGGCGCCCGAACAGGCCCGCCCGGACGGGGGCATCGACGTGCGCGCCGATGTGTACGGCCTGGGGGCCCTGCTGTACCACCTGGTCACGGGCTCGGTGCCCGGCCCCGCGGGCAAGGTCGTACGGCCCGGCCGATTGCGCCCGGACGTCCCGGCGGCCGTGGAGCGGGCGGTGCTGCGCGCCCTGGAGCCGGACCGGCGCAAGCGCTGGCCCAGCGCGTCGCGCTTCGCCGACGAACTGGAGGCGCTGGCCGCCCGGTCCGCCGGCCACGAGGAAGGACGGCCGCGCCGGCGGCGTGGGCGGACCCTGGTGATCGCCCTGTGCGCCGCGGCGCTCGCGGCCGCCGGCGCGGGTCTCGCCGCCTCGCGTTCCGGGGCGCCGCAGAAAGTGCCGCCGACGGCGGTCAGCGACGCCACCGGCCGGATCCGGGTGGAGGTCCCCGCGGGCTGGGGCCGCGAACTCGTCCGCGGCGGCTGGAGCCCCGGGGTGCTGGGCCTTCCCGATACCCATGAGCCGGCCCTCCTGGTCGCCGGCGACGTGAGGAGCTGGCAGGACCTGGGCTCCGGCGTCGACGGCGTGTTCGTCGGGCTGAGCGAGCGGGGCGACCTCACCGCCCGGGTGGATGCCATCCGGCACGGCGGCTGCCGCTACCGGGGCAGCCGCGGCTACGGGACCGAAGGGTCGCCGGGATGGAGCGGGCGGGTCCGTCACTGGACCGGCTGCGGCGCGGAGGGCGGCTCGATCGACGAGATCAGCCTCACCCGGGCGGGTGCCGCGCAGCCCCAGGTGTACGTGCAGATCCGGCAGGACGGCGGCCCCGACCTGACCGACGATGTCCTCGGCGGTCTGCGGATCACCGGTTGAGCGGTGCCACGGATCGGCGAGAACTTCCGCCGCCCGCGGTGCATCTCACCAGGAGTACAGGATGCGGACCGGCACAGGACACCCGGCGGCGCCCTGCCGAGGAGGAAAGAGACATGCACGTGGCCCAGCACGAGGCAAGGCCCATCGAGCGGCTCGACCGGAGGGCGACGCCGTCTGGCCGACGCACCGGCCGTGGCAGAGTCGTCCCGCTGCTCGCGGGCGGGCTCGTCCTGGCGGCCCTGACCGGCTGTGGGGGCGGCGGGAACGGCACCGCGAGCGCCCCGCACACCCTCCCCGGCTCGGCGGGTCCGGCGAGCGGGGACCTGACGAGCAGTGAGCCGCCGACCTCCGCCACGCCCTCCGAGAACACCGACGGCTCCGCCCCCGCGGCGCACCACCCGCCGTCCCCCACCGCCTCCACGCCCCCGCAGGCCGGCGGGCGCTGCCACACCTCGGACCTCAGCGCGTCGATCGGCCGCAACGACCCCGGGGCGGGCCAGGAGAACTTCCCGGTCGTCCTCACCAACCGCTCCGCTCGCACCTGCACGGTCTACGGCTTCCCGGGCATCGCCTTCGTCAACGCCGCCGGGGAACAGGTGACCGTGGACCCGGAACGCGCCACGGGTCAGCCGGCACGGCGGGTCTCGCTCGCACCGGGAGCCAGTGCCTGGTCGGCGATGTCCTTCTCCAACCCGTCCATCACGGGCGTGACCACGGTGACCCCGGCGGCCGTGCTCATCACCCCGCCGGACGAGACGGCGTCCCTGAAGGTGCCGTGGACCGGCGGCAAGGTCTCCAACACCGGCAAGGCGTCCGTGCCCCGCCTGGGGCCCTTCCAGCCGGGCAGCGGACCTGCGTGACGGGGGCGGCACGGCTCATCGCCGCCGGGCGGCCCCGAAGAGCCGGCCGAGGGGACCTTCGTGGAGGCCCTCGCTGGTGAGGCCGTGGTAGACGATCACTACGGCGATGCACACCACCCCCCCCACGGGGGCGATGAACCAGCCGCCGATGCCGCAGACCACGTACAGGACGAGGCCGGTCAGCGGCCGGGTCCGCTGCGAGCGGAGGTAGCGGGGCGACACACCGGGCTCGAGCAGTTCCGGGTGGTCGCACAGATAGCCGAACACCCCCCACCACGGCGCCGACATGACGGCCGCGACCAGCGCGTACAGGACGACCGCGACGCGCTGGTCGTGAGGGTTCCCCGCATCGCCGAACGCGTCACCGAGGACCGCGGTGGGGAACGGCACGATGACGGCGCTGAACAGGATGGCGAGGTTGATCCACAGCAGGCCGACGTCCATCCGGCGGATCAGACGGAAGAGCCCGTGGTGGTTGAGCCAGATGACGCCGACGCAGACGAACGAGACGAGGAACGCCACGTACGCCGGCCACTTGCCGGCGAGCCCCGGCACGAGTTCGCCGGGCCCGTGGTCCGGATCGTAGAGGTCGAGGACGAGCAGCGTGATTCACGATGGCGAAGACGGCGTCGCTGAAGCCCTCGACCCGGCTGGTGTCCGCGAGGCGCATACCGTCGCCGGCGGCCGGACCTGACGGAACATCACGATCCGGGGGATTTGCCATGATGTGATCCTAGGCGCCGGCGTACGGCGGCGACGGAGGCCACACAGCATGTCGGTCGCGGGGGCGCCGGCGCGGGATTCTCGCTTTCTTCAATGGTCATTCGAGCTGCGCATGCCCCATCGGTGGCGATGTGCCGCAGCGCTGATCAAAGATGGACCGATGGACTACAGCTTCGAGGTCGTCAGTGCCGGTGAGCGAAGTCGACCGGTCATCGGTGTTTTACACGGAGCGCGCAGGCTTCACCCTCGACGTCGACTACGCACCCGGCGACGACTTCCGTGTCGTACAGCTGACACCGCCGCGATCGGCGTGCTCGGTGCAGATCGGGACCGGTCCCACCGATGCCGTCCCGGGGTCGCTGCGCGACCTCCACCTGGTCGTCGGTGACGTCGAGCGGGCCCGCCGGGATCTCGCCGAGCGGGGCGTGGCGGTCGGCGAGGTCCGGCACAAGTGGCCCCGCGACGGGTGGAAGGGCGGTTTCCGGCCCGGGCCGGACCCCGAACGCCGTGACTACGCCAGTTTCGTCGACTTCGCCGACCCGGACGGCAACACCTGGCTGGTGCAGGAGCGCGGTTTCCACCGGACGGAGTGAAGCCGGCGCGCACCCGCCGCAGGGAGAGCCGGGAGATTTTCGGCTTATGGAAGTTTCGAACAGTTCGGATAGATTTTAGACATGGCGACACTGCGGGCGCTGGAGTGCCTGGTGGCCCTGGTCGACGAGGGTTCGGTCACCCGGGCCGCGGCCTCCCTGCACATGTCCCAGCCGGCGCTCTCCCACCAGATCGCGGCGCTGGAGCGGGAACTGGGCACGTCCGTGGTCGAGCGGCTGGCCCGCGGTGTGCGGGTGACGGCGGCCGGCCGTGCCGCGGCCGAGGAGGCCCGGATCGCACTGGCGGCCGCGACCCGGGCCGTCCGGATCGGACGGCAGGTCGGCGCGGGCAGCGGCGGGCGGCTGCGGATCGCCTGCGCGGAGACCATGACCGCGTGGCTCCTCGTACCGGTACTGCGCCGCTGGCGCTCGCGCCGGCCCGAGGTCCGACTGGAACTGGCGGAGTTCAGCAGCGCCGACCGCATGGTGGAGCACCTGATGAACGGCGCCACCGACCTGGTGGTGGGACCGGAACCCACCACGACGACGGCCCACGCGGAGGTGCTGGGGCGGGAGGAGATGGTGGTGGTCACCTTCCCCGGTCATCCCTTCGCCTCGCGGGCGTCGGTCGCGGTCAAGGAGCTCACCGACGAGCCCTTCGTCCACTACGACCCGGACAACGGGATGGCGGTCTGGGTGGACCGGTTCGTCACCTCGCACCAGGTGACCCTGAGTCCCGTGCTGCGCACGCGCAGTCCGCGCACCGCCGCCCAGCTCGCGGGAGCGGGCATGGGGGTGAGCCTGGTGCCGGTGTCGGCCCTGGCCGGCCGGCCCGCGGCGGCGGTCCGGCGGCTGGAGCCCCGCGTCCACCGCGACATCGTGGCCCTCACGATGACGCCCTCGGACGCCCTGGTCCGGCGGTTCATCGCCGACCTGCACAGCCGGGGGCTCCCGAAGGTGGACACCGCCGCCGCGCTCCCGACCGCCTAGCCGCACCCGGCCCCGCCGTCGTCATCGGTGCCCGCCCCCACAACAGCAACCGATCACAGCGCCCAGGAGGTCGAAGATGACCCGCACCGTCCACTACCGCACCACCGGGGTCAACGGCCTGGAGGTCTTCCACCGGGAGGCCGGTGACCCCGGGGCACCCGTCCTGGTGCTGCTCCACGGGTTCCCGACGAGCTCGCACATGTTCCGGAACCGGATCCCCGCCCTCGCCGACCGCCACCGCGTGATCGCCCCCGACCACATCGGCTTCGGCCAGTCGGCCATGCCGGCGGCGACGGACTTCCCGTACACCTTCGACGCCTCACCGAGGTCGCCTCCGGGCTGCTGAACAGCTCGGCGTGGACCGCTTCGCCGTGTACGTCCAGGACTACGGCGCCCCCATCGGATGGCGACTGGCGCTGGCGGACCCGCGGCGGATCACCGCGATCGTCATCCAGAGCGGCAACGCGTACACGGAGGGGTTCGTCATGCCCTTCTGGGACGGGCTGTTCGCCTACGCCAAGGACCCGAACCCCGAGACGGAGGCGCCGGGGCGCGGCGTGCTGACCCTGGAGGCCACCCGCTGGCAGTACCTGAACGGGGTGGCCGACCCCAGCCTGGTCAGTCCCGACAACTGGGTCCACGACCAGGCGCTCCTGGACCGGCCGGGCAACGCCGAGATCCAGCTCAGCGTGTTCCGCGACTACCCGCGCAACGTCGACATGTACCCGGCGGTCCACCAGTACTTCCGGGACTCCCACGTCCCGCTGCTGGCCGTGTGGGGCGAGCGCGACGAGATCTTCGGGCCCGACGGTGCCCGCGCCTTCCGGCACGACCTGCCGGACACCGAGGTGCACCTGGTGGAGTCCGGGCACTTCGCGCTCGAGAGCCATCTGGAGCCCATCGCGGAGTACATCCGTGGCTTCCTGGGCCGGGTCCCGGTCTGAGCGGCGGGTCACCGGCCCGGGCCGGGCAGCTCATCCGGCCGGGGAGGCGCGGCCGGAACGGTTGCGTTCGTAGTGGCGTGCGACGCGGGTCCGGTTGCCGCAGACGTTGCTCGCGCACCACTTGCGGCGCCTGTTCCCCGCCAGGAACAGCATCGAGCACTCCGGGTTGGCGCAGCGGCGCAGGAGCCGCAGCCGGTCGGGGCTGCCCAGCAGCGCCACGGCCTCGGCCGCGATCACCGCGAGGGCGGCGTTGCCGCCGTACTCGGTGTGCCGCCTGGCGGTCTCCCGGAGTCCTTCTCCGGTGACGACGAGCCGGGGGCTGACGGGCACGGAGGAGGCCGCGGCGTTGATGTCCTCCACCGCGGCGGGATCCACGGGCCGGCCCTCCAGATGCGCGTCGAACGCCTCCCGGACGGCCGCACGGAGCCTGCGGGTCGCCACCGGATCGGGGGCGGGGCCCGGCGGGAGCCTCCTCGCCTGGATCCCCCACCAGGCGGCGGCCGCGGCAGGAGTCCCGATCAGGTCCTCGGCCGGCTCGCGGGCGGTCTTCACCGTGTCCGCGAGGTCCAGTGCGACCAGGGGCTCCCCGCCCATGGGGAAACCCGCGGCCTGCAGCTCCTCGAGCCCGACACGAACGCTCACAGAGGAAAGATATGCATTAGGGCACCGGGAATCCAGCCGATCCCGGACCGTCGAATTACGACGTGATCGCCTCCAAAAGACGAATCCTTGATCGCTTGTTCCACGTCACTAACGGTTCTAGCGTCGAAGTATCCATTACGACGGCCGACGAGGAAGGAAAAGCCATGGGACTGTCCTGGCAGCAGGGGCCGCTCTCCACCACCCGGATCGGACACTTCCTGGTGCCCGATCCGCTCCCCGAGCGCATGCTCTTCGCCGAGCGCCTTCGACGCCGCATGCGGGTCCGGTTCGCGGGCGAGTGGATCGCCGATAGCGAGGACGTGGTGCTGCTCCACGAGCCGGGCCGCTATCCGGTCGCGTACTTCCCGCGCTCCGACGTCCTGCCCGAGGCGCTGGTGGCCGGAAACCACGTCACGCGGCACAAGGACCTGGGGGACACCGCCTGGTTCGCGGTACGCGCCGGCGGGCGGACGGCCGAGCGCGCCGCCTGGGAACTGGTCGCGCTCCCTGAGCACGCGGGCGACCTCAAGGGGCGGATCGCCTTCGCCTGGCGGGCGATGGACGCCTTCTACGAGGAGGACGACCGCATCCTCGGTCACGCCGCGGACGCATACCACCGCATCGACATCCGCACCACCTCCCGCACGCTGGAGGTCCGCTCCGATGGCCGTGTGGTGGCCCGGTCCGGGCATCCCGTGGTGCTCTACGAGTCGGGTTTCGCGCCCCGGTGGTACGTGCCGCGCGCGGACGTCGACGAGAGCGCGCTGACGCCCGCCGAGGACCGGACCTTCTGCCCCTACAAGGGGATCGCCGCCTACTACGACATCGGCGGTGCCAGGAAGGCGGCGTGGTCGTACCGCGACGCCTACCCCGAGGTCGGCCGCATCGACGACCTGGTCTCCTTCGAGCCGGACAAGGTCGAGGTCACCCTCGACGGCAAGCGGCTGGAGCCGGAGCCGGGCCAGCAGGTGATCCCGCACGGCGTGGACCGCGGCCTGGACGCCGACGAGGTCCGCGGCCGTTAGGCACGGCGCCCGGCACGGTCGCCTGCACACCGGGGCACCCCCCACACGCGACGAGATCAAGGAGAGAGTGCCATGTCATCTTCCCTGCAGGACCGGACCGTCCTGGTGGTGGGCCGCGGCAGCGGCATCGCCCGGGCGGTCGCCGACGCCGCGCTCGCCGAGGGCGCGCACGTCGTCGCCGCCGGGCGGACGCCGGGTGACCTCGAGGACGCCTACAAGGGCACGGACGTCACCGTACGGCGGGTCGACCTCACCGACGAGGGCACGATCGCCGCACTCGCCGAGGACCTCGGCCGCGTCGACCACGTGGTCTCCACGGCGTCCGCCCGGGCCCGGGGGAAGGTGAGCGAACTGACCCCCGAGGCGATCGTCCTGTCCTTCCACACCAAGGTGGTCGGGCCGATCATGCTGGCCAAGCACTTCGCCCCGCGCATGCCCGAGGACGGGTCCTTCGTCCTGTTCTCGGGTGTCGCGGCCCTCGAACCCGACCCGGGCTTCCTCGGGGTCGCCGCCACCAACGGCTCGGTCAACACCGTCACCCGGTCGCTGGCCGTCGAGCTCGCCCCGATCCGCGTCAACGCCGTGTCCCCCGGCACCATCGACACCGGCGCCTGGGACGGACTCGGCGACGAGAGGAAGTCCGAGCTCTTCGCCCGCCTGTCCCGCAGCAACCCCGCCCGGCGGATCGGCACGCCGCAGGACGTCGCCCAGGCCGTGGTGTTCGCGATGACCAACACCTTCATGACCGGGGTCTCCCTCGCGGTCGACGGAGGCCAGCCGCTGGTGTGACCGCCCCACCCCGTACCCGGCACACGGGACCGTCGGTGGCCGGACTCCCCCCGGGCACGCGGCATTTCCACCCGAAAGGCCTGACCGATGACCAACCGGCGCCACTCCCCCTTCCTTCTCGACCCGGGCGGCCGGGCCCTGCACACCGAGAGTGCCGCGCTGCGCGCCCGCGGCGCGGTGACGAAGGTGCTGCTGCCCGGCGGCGTCGAGGCGTGGTCGGTGAACAGCCACGCCGCGCTGGACTCGTCGCCCTGCGCCGCAGGCGGCCCGGCGACGACCTGACCAGCGCCCTGGTCGCCGCGGAGGAGGGCGAAGAACGCCTCACCCGGGCCGAGGTGACCGACACGCTGCTGCTGATCATCGCCGGGCACGAGACGACGGTGAACCTCCTCGACAACGCCTGCTTCGCCCTCCTGACCTCCCCGGCCCAGCTCGACGCCGTCCGTGCCGGGCGGGCCACCTGGGGCGACGTGATCGAGGAGAGCCTGCGCCGGGACGCACCCGTCGCCCACCTGCCCCTGCGCTACGCGGTGGAGGACATCCGCGTGGCGGGGACCACCATCGCCAGGGGGGACGCGATCCTCGCCTCGTACGCCGCCGCCGGCCGTGACCCCGGCCGGCACGGACCGACCGCCGACGACTTCGACGTCACCCGCTCCGACAAGGACCATCTCGCCTTCGGGCACGGCGTCCACTACTGCCTCGGCGCCCCGCTGGCCCGGCTGGAGGCCGCGGTCGCCCTGCCCGCGCTCTTCGCGCGCCACCCCACGATGACGCTCGCCGAGGAACCCGGCGCGCTGGAGCCGGTGACGTCCTTCATCTCCAACGGGCACGCCCGGCTGCCCGTCACCCTCACCCGAGCCGCCCGGCGCCGCGCGGCGCGAGGCCGTCCAGCTGCCGGTCGTGGACCCTGCTGAGCAGCAGCAGCGACAGCACGGCACCGACCAGGGCGCAGAACATGTCCCACTGGGTGTCCCAGACGTCCCCCTGCGTGGCGAGGAACGCGTCCGCGGCGTCCCCGCCGATCAACGCGGCCCACCACTCGATTAGTTCGAAGAACGCGCTGAACGCCATGCAGGCACAGACGGTGAGCGGCGCGAGCCAGCGGCTGCCGCGCAGCGGGGAGGTGCGGACGAGGTCTCACGGACGAGCACGGCGGGGACGAAGCCCTGCATGAGGTGGCCGATCCGGTCGTACGGGTTGCGCGACAGGTCCAGGGTGTCGCGCAGCCACTCCCCGAACGGGACCTGGGCATAGGTGTAGTGACCGCCCACCGACAGGACCAGGGCGTGCAGGGCCAGCAGCACGCACAGCAGCCCGGTCAGCGGGAAGCGGCGCCGCAGGGCCACGGCGAGCGGCAGCCCGATCATGATCCAGAAGGTCTCCAGCACCCACGTGCCGCGCTCCCGGGGATGGATTCCGGACACCACGAGGACGGCGAGCACGAAACCGGCGGCCAGCACGGGCAGCCCGACGCGCCGGACGGGGACGGTGAGGTCTGTCATGTCCACCAGGGTCGCGGGACGCGGTGCACGGGCGCATGAGTACGCCTACTCAATCCTGAGACGCGGCTCACACCGGACCGTGTCACTGGCGTCCCGGCTACCTCGTCCCAAGGGGTGAAGCCGTGGACGACACGGACGGCGGACACCGGAGGAGCACACCATGGACGCGCGACTGGACTACCTCGCCGACCCGACAGCGGGCAGGGCCCTCAAGCACTTCATGGCCGTGGGCAGGTCGTTCAAGGAGTCGTCGTTGCCGGCCGCGACGCAGGAGCTGGTGGCGCTGCGGGTGAGCCAGATCAACGGCTGCGGCGCCTGCATCGACATGCACACCAAGGAGGCCGCCGCCGCGGGCGAGACCCCGGTGCGGCTCCACCTGGTCGCAGCTTGGCGGGAGGCCACAGTCTTCACCGAGGCCGAACGCGCCGCGCTGGAGCTGGCGGAGGAGGGCACGCGGGTCGCGGACGGCGGTGGCGGGGTCGGCGACGAGGTGTGGGCGCGCGCCGCCCGGCACTACGACAAGGAGCAACTCACCGCCCTGGTAATCCTGATCTCCTTCATGAACGCCGTGAACCGGCTGAACGTCATCGCCCGGCAGCCGGCCGGCGACTACGAGCCCGGGCGGTTCCACTGAGCACGACCGGGGGAAGGGGATCCGGCATGGGCAAGGTGGAGGAGTTCGAGGCGCTGCGGCCGCTGCTGTTCTCGATCGCCTACCGGATCCTGGGCAGCGTGGGCGAGGCCGAGGACGCGGTGCAGGAGACGTGGCTGCGCTTCGACGGCTCGCCGACCCGGCCCGTGTCGGCCAAGGCGTTCCTGGCGGCCACGGTGACCCGGATCTCGATCGACGTGCTGCGCTCGGCGCGGGTGCGGCGGGAGGCGTACGTCGGGCCGTGGTTCCCCGAGCCGCTGCTGAGCGATCCGTACCAGGATCCGGCGCGGTCGGCGGAGCTCGCCGACTCGGTGTCGATGGCCGCGCTCCTGCTGCTGGAGCGGCTCAGCCCGCTGGAGCGGTCGGTGTTCGTGCTGCGGGAGGTGTTCGGCTTCGGTTTCGAGGAGGTCGCCCAGGCGGTGGGGCGTTCGGAGGCGGCGTGCCGTCAGCTGGCGGTGCGGGCGCGGCGGCACATGGAGGCCGGGCGGCCACGGTTCGCGGCGGACCGCCAGGCGCGGCAGGAGCTGGCGCGGCGGTTCTTCGACGCGTTGAAGGACGGCGACGTCGACGCGCTGCGGGACCTGCTCGCCGCCGACGTGCAGCTCGTCGGGGACGGTGGCGGCAGGGCCCCGCAGCTCGCGCGGGCCGTCGTCGGTGCGGAGAACGTGGCCCGGGTGCTGGGCACGGTCTTCCCCTGGCTGGTCCGGATCGACGTGACGTTCGAGCCGCGCGAGGTCAACGGCCAGCCCGGAGCGGTCTTCCGCGACCGGGACGGCAAGGTCCTGCACACCATGGCCCTCGACGTGCTCGACGGGCGGATCCAGGCCATCCGTTCGGTGCTCAACCCCGACAAGCTCGGCCACCTCGGTCCGGTCGCCGACGCCTGGGCGGTGCACCGGGAGGTGAAGCGGGCGCGCAGGCAGGGGAACTGACGGCACTGAGCCGGGCGGGCCTGGTCGTCAGGGCCGGCGCGGCCCGATGAGCGCGGTCTCCAGGGCCTCGCCCGTCATCTCGACGACGACGGCGGCGTCCCGCATGCCCACCGGAAGGTGCGCGTACTCCTCGGCCCGGCACACGACGGCGCCGTCGCTCGGGTCGAGGACGACCGCGCCGAGCCGGGAGACGAGTTCCGCGACGATCCCGAACACCCCGCCGGCGTGCGGGCGCGAGACCATGATGTCGCGCTCGCCGACGTAGACCTCGGCCTCACCTCCGTCCGCGGCCCGCACCAGGAAGTACAGCCCCTCGTCCGAGGCCGCGGTGAGCCGCGGATCCCCGACAGCGTGCGGCTCCAGGACGGCCCGCACCAACGCGCCGTCGACGGGCACGGGCACCTCCGCACCGTCGACGAACGTGAAGATCAGCGGACTCCACCCCACGACGACCCCTCCCCGCTCAAAACCGTGTGCGCCGGCCGGGACGGGAACCTACCCTCCGGGCATGGGTCTTCGCGAAGAGCTTCCGGACGACGCCGAGTCCGTACGTCAGGTCCACCTGCGGGCCTTCGGCCACGACCACGGCCCGGTCGTGGCCGATCTGGTCGGCACCCTGCGAGGGAGCGTCACGCCCACGGACGGTCTCTCGCTGGTCGCCGAACACGACGGCCGGGTCGTCGGGCACGTGATGTTCACCCGCAGCCTGCTGGACGCCCCCCGGCGCCTGGTCGAGGTACAGGTCCTCAGCCCGCTGGCCGTCCTGCCCGAGCACCAAGGGACCGGGATCGGCGGGGCCTTGTTGCGGACGCTGGTCGAGCGGGCGGTCCCCGTCGTCTTCGTCGAGGGCGACCCCGCCTACTACGTGCGCCTCGGGTTCCTGCCCGGCGGCGACCAGGGCTTCCGCAAGCCGTCCTTGCGCATCCCGGACGGAGCCTTCCAGGCGATGGCGCTCCCCGCGTACGAACCCTGGATGACGGGCACCCTGGTCTACGCCGAGGCGTTCTGGCGGCACGACGCGGTCGGCCTCCGCGACCCGGCGGCGCGGGAGGACGACGTGCCGCACGGCGACCGGTCCCCGACGATCCACCCGTGCCCATGATGACCGCCGGCAGGACGGAACGCGGCCCGTCCCCCCGGGCCCTGCTGACGGCGCTGGCCGGACGTGCCTACGGCGCGATCCCGCCCACGGCACTGGTCCTGCTCGGCATCGTCAGCGTCCAGGTGGGCTCGGCGTTGGCCAAGCACCTGTTCGGCGCGGTGGGCAGCTTCGGGACGGTCGCATTGCGGCTGTTCTTCGCGGCGGCGGTGCTGATGCTGTTGTGGCGGCCGTCGCTGCGCATGAGCCGTCGCACGTGGACGGTCGTGCTCGGCTACGGCGTGACACTCGGCCTGATGAACCTCTGCTTCTACCTGGCGCTGGCCCGGATCCCGCTGGGGATCGCGGTGACCGTCGAGTTCCTCGGGCCGCTGGCGGTGGCCCTGGCGGGATCGAGGCGTTGGCTCGACGCGTTCTGGGCCCTGCTCGCGGCCGGCGGTGTGGTCCTGCTGATGGAGGGACGCGGCGAACTCGACCTCGCCGGTTTTCTGTTCGCCCTCGCCGCGGGGACGTGCTGGGGCCTGTACATCCTGGTCGGCGCGGCGCTGGGCCGCCGCACCACGGAAGGCAACGGCCTGGCCCTGGGCATGGCCGTCGCGGCCCTGGTGGCCGTGCCGTTCGGCGTGACCGACAGCGAAACGGCGCTGATCCAGCCGTGGGTCCTGGCCGCGGGGCTCGGCGTGGCGCTGCTGTCGTCGGCGATCCCGTACTCGCTCGACCTGGAGGCCCTGCGCAGGATCCCGCCGCGCGTGTTCGGCATCCTGATGAGCCTCGAACCGGCGATGGCGGCCCTCATCGGCTTCGTCGTCCTCCATGAGTCCCTGCACTGGGTCCAATGGATCGCGGTGCTGTGCGTGGTGGCCGCATCGGCCGGCGCCGCCCGCGGCACCACCCCGGGGGCCTGACCGCCGCATCCGGCGCCACCGCCGTGGCGCAAATCCGCCTTCATCAGGCCGGTTCGGGGCTCCGGTTCCCCCGGCCGCAACACTCCGCAGCGGCTGACGGCCGACCCCGTTGAGCATGACCACGCCTTCCACGCGACGCTGACTCCGCACGGGGACGACAACGTGTGCCTCCTGCGGATGGACATCGATCCCATCGGCGCGGGCGAACTCCGTGACCTGTTCGGCTCGTTGCAGGCCTCGTTGGCGCCGTGACCGCGGAATCGCCCCGCCGCCCCGGGTCGGGCATCATCCCCTGGTGAGCATCGTGGTGGACTTCTTCGCGGCCCCGGACGACACCGCTGCGGCTTCCGTGCTGGGGACCGGGACGGTGCGCGGGTTCGCGTCGCTCTCGTTCGGGAACTTCGACCCCGAAGAGGCCGTGGTCGAGTGGGAATGCCTTCTCACCGGCAGCGGTTCCGAGGAACTGGCCGAGGCGGGTGAGCCCCGCCTCGTCGCGGGCGCGGATCACGGTGAGCACCTCGTCTTCGCGCTCTCGCCGCGGCTGCCGGCGGCACTCGCTAGCTAGGCGACGTCCCCGGCCACCACCAAGCCGATGGACGGCACGTGCAGGACGGTGTCGAGTCGGTGTCGGTGTGCCCCACCTCCACCGGATACAGCGCCCGGCCCTCCAGTTCGAACCCGCCCGCGGGGACCGGCTCGGCCAGGACGGGGCTCTCGGGGAACAGCCCCGGCCACAGCACGTCCCCCATCTGCTCGCGGCCCTCACCGGCCTGCCGGCGCATGAGCCCGATGGTGCCCTCGGTGGCGTGGACCGTGACCCCGGGGAAGCGCTTGAGCAGTTCGGCGGTGCCGAACCAGTGGTCACCGTGGCCGTGGGTGATGTAGACGTGGCACAGGTGCCTGCCGGACGCCTCGATCCAGTCGCCGGTCTCCTTGATCTGGTCACGGGTGAACGGAACGTCGACGAGAACGGCGTCCGTCTCCCCGTGGATCAGCGTCGTGGTGATCGGCGAGGAGACGATCGGCCCGCCGTCCGGCAGGCGCTGCGCCCCGGCGCGCGGCGCCCCGTCCACGACGAGGGTGCTGTAGGCCAGGGGTTTCGGGGTGTTCACGGGCCTTCGTCCTGCGCTCGGGTACTGCGCGGCATCACAGGGCGAGGAGTACCCGCCCGAAGGGTCCCCCCTCGATGAGGTGGCGCTGGGCCTCGGCGGCCCGCTCCAGGGGGAAGACCCGGTCGACAAGGGGATTGATCTCCTTGTGGGCGAGCATGTCCAGCAGCTTCACGTTGCCCGCGTTGATCTGCTCCTGGGTGAACATGGCGAACTGGAAGCCGCACACCCGGGCCGCCTTCCAGATCAGGTCGGTGACGTTGATCTCCGCCCGCATTCCGCCCGAGTAGCCGATGCTGACCAGGGTCCCGCCCCTGGCGAGCGCGCCCAGCGCCTGACCGGTGATCGGCCCGGCCACACCGTCGAGCACGATGTCGACACCCTTGCCGCCGGTGAGCCGCGCGACACCGTCGCGCAGCGATTCGGCGGTGAGGTCGATGACCTCGTATCCGGCCGCCCGCGCGAGCTCGGCCTTGGCCGTGGAGGTCGCGGTGGTGATCGCGAGGGACGCGCCGAGCCGCCTGGCGATCTCGACCCCGCCTTGGCCCACCGCGCCACCGCTTCCGGGGGCGAGCACGGTGGCACCCGGCCGGAACCCGGCCAGTTCGGTCAGCGCGAGCCAGGCGGTGAGGTAACCGGCGCCCGCGGACAGTGCCACGGCGCCGGTGTCGTCGATCGCGTCGGGAACGGGCACCAGGTGGGCCGGGTCGACAACGACGTAGTCGGCCCAGGTGCCGTCGGCCGCGATGCCGTAGCGGCCGCCGCTGATCATCACCCGGGTCCCCGCCGCCGGACCGAGCGCACCGGGCTCCTCGATCGTTCCCACGCCGATGCTGCCCGCCGTGACCGGGAAGGGCTTGACCGTACCGGGAGGCATCTTCCCCGAGCCCACGGTGTTGTCGAGCGGGTGGATGCCGGCCATCGCCAGCCGCACCAGAACCTGCTGGTCCTGGGGCACGGGCCTGGGGACGTCGGCCAGGTGCAACACGTCGTAGTCACCGAACCGGTCGTACTGGACAGCTCGCATCGTCATGGCCTCTCGGATGTCCGATCGTGGCGGATCAAAGCGTCGCCCGGCGGCCGCGACACCACGTCGCGCGGCGCAGGCCCCGGTCCAGCCAGGTAAAGCGATCGCTTTCCTCGACGCTAGTACGCCCGGCCCTCGAAGTAAAGCGACTGCTATACTTTTGCCGTGGAGACCGAGAGCACATCCGGTACCCGGCGCCGCGGCGGCCGGGGGGCGCGCGAGCGCATCCTGCGGGCGGCCGCGCAGCTGTTCTACGAGGAGGGCATCCACGCCACCGGCGTCGCGCGCCTGGTGGAGACCGCCGAGGTCTCCACGCGCACCTTCTACCAGCACTTTCCCACCAAGGCGGCGCTGGTGCAGGAGTACCTGAGCACCTACGAGACGGGACTGACGCAGCGGATCGAGCAGCATCTGACCCGGGCGGGGCTCACCCCCAGGGACCAGTTGCTGGCCCTGTTCACCATGATCGCCGACGCCGCCCAGGGACCCTCGGGCACCGTGAGCACACGCGGTTGCCCGCTCCACAACGCCGCCGTGGAAGCGGCGGGCACGATGCCCGACGTACGGCAACTGGTCCGGCACAACAAGCAGGGCGTCACCCGGCAGCTCATCGACATCGCCGCCCGCGCCGGTGCCGCAGACCCGGAGCAGCTGGGCCGCCATCTGGCCGTGCTCCTCGAAGGCGGCACCGCGCTGTCGACCTCCCTCGACAACCCCCGCCCCCGCCATGACGCCCTGGAAGCCGCCCGCGTACTGATCGATCACGCGCTGCCCGCGGCCCGGCCCGCCGACTGAGGGCACGGCCGGGCCGTCCGGTGTGATCACCGGAACCCATGCCCCGCCAGCCTCGCGTATCCGTCGCCCGTCCAGCCGCGGAGTCCGCGGCTTCTCGGTGCTCCTCTCGGACAGCTTGCGCAGCCCGCCAGTGCCAGTCGGCAGATGGGCATCACCGGAGGCGAAGGCCCCGAACCGTGTCTTCCGGAGGTCGGCGCCCGAGGCGCCGGTCGCCGCGGGGCAGCGCCGGCGTCAAGGCCGGTTCGGGTCGGGATGCACCACCATGAACAGCGACCAGGCAGGCGCGGCAGGGTCATCGGGGCGGTTGGCGAACTCCTCCAGCAGATCCTGGAGTCGGGTGCGGAACTCCTCCATCTGCGGTGGGGGCAGGCGCAGCCCCATCCTGGTGCCCTCGGCCTCGGCCGCGGGGACGAGGGCGAGTTCCTCAAGGAACGCGTCGAGCATCGAGCGGTCCTGTGCGGGGGCCTCGATGTGCCAGGTCTTGCGCGTCGACAGATAGGGGATCTCCCGTGCGCCGCGCGCGCCTCGCCGTTCTTCCTGTGGTTCCAGAAACCCGGTGCGGACCAGTGTTCTGGTGTGGTGGAGCACGCTGGCCGGGTCACGCCCGAGGATCACCGCGATCTCCTTGTTCGTGCGCGGCTCCCGCGCGCAGATACGCAGGATGCGCAGGCGGAGGGCGGAGGCGAGTGCCTTGGCCTCCGCGTCGGTCGCCGGCCGGCGTTGGGTCACGACCGGCAGTCTACTGAACTGCCGGCAGGCCATTGAAGGACCGGAACGCAAGCGATTGACAAAACCAAATCACTCGTCCAGGGTGCCACTGTGCTCTTCGGGCCCGGGAGGACCTCTGGCCGATCCGCGCAACTCCCGTCAACGAACGAGGTCGACCATGCCGAACCGCCCCGGAACGACCGGCGGACCCGCAGCTCCAGAGACCGCCGGACGGGCGGGCGTCCATGTGCCCAGCCCGGTGTCCTGGATCAGTCCCGTCGAAGCTCCCCCGGGCCCCGGGGAGACGGCGAACGACTACGACCGCTTCGCCGAGGCCTACGCGGCCGAGAACGAGACCAGCCTCATCAACGCCTACTACGCGCGCCCGGCGATCGTGGACCTGGCCGGCGACGTGGCAGGCCGCCGCATCCTCGACGCCGGCTGCGGCGCCGGCCCCATCGCCGAGGACCTGCGCAAACGGGGCGCCTTCGTGGCCGGCTTCGACTCCAGCGCCGGGATGCTGGCGCTGGCCAGGCAGCGGCTCGGCGACGGCGTGGTACTGGAACGCGCCGAGCTGGGCGGCCCGTTGCCGTTCGCCGACGCCGAATTCGACGACGTCGTCGCCTCCCTGGTCATGCACTACCTGGAGGACTGGACGACCGCCCTGGCCGAACTGCGGCGCGTACTCAAGCCCGGCGGCCGGCTCATCGTGTCCGTCAATCACCCCTTCGTCAGCCAGATGGCGGCCCCGCCCGGAACTGACTACTTCGCGACTCGCACCAGCTCCGAGATGTGGGAACTCGGCGGCGCCAAACACCTGATGACCTTCTGGGACAGGCCGCTGCACGCGATCACCGACGCCTTCACCGCAGCCGGCTTCCGGATCGACGTCATCAGCGAGCCTGCCCCGGCGGCCGGCGCCCGCGAACGCTTCCCCGAGGTCTTCGCACAGAAGCAGTCCGGCACATTCCTGTGCTTCCTGTTCTTCGTCCTCACCAGAGCCTGACCTCCGCGCCGGGGGCCCGATCGCCGCGCTGGGGAGGACCGTCGCGGTTGCCGGAAGACCTGCCGGTCGTTCCTCGGCCGAGGAGACGCCGTCACGCCGACTGACCCTTGGCTGTCATGTCGCTGGTGCTGTGCCGTATTCGTGGCCACTGGGCGAGGCGCCAGCGCTGATCAGCAAAGCTCAGTGAGAGACGCCGGTATCTCGGTGTCTCCGTGGGACAGGGGCCTGTCATCGGCGGACCAGCACCTCCTAGCTAGCCGAGCCGTCCCGGCTGTGGGAGGTCGCCGTGGCGTGGGCCGGGCAGCGCGCGGCGGACGGCGAGGTCATCGACCCGGACGTCGCCCGGGCGATCGTGGACGATGTGGCCGACCTCGCCGGCGAGGCCGGACGCCGCGGCGAGGGCGTCTACTGCCGGGTCGGGTAGCCGGCAGGGCGACGCCCGCCGTTCCCGGCCCGCGTACCGCTCAGCGCGCGGGGACGGGGAAGAGCATGCAGCTGCTCGTGGCGTGGGCGAGCAGACGGTCCGTCGCGTCGAACAGCTCGGCCTGGGCGAGGGCGGTGCGGCGGCCCTGGTTGAGGACGGTGCCGACGGCGCGGACCTTGCCGGTGTCGACGGTGATCGGGCGCAGGAACTTCAGGTTCAGGTCGAGCGAGGTGTAGCCCATGCCCTCCGGGAGCACGGACTGCACGGCGCAGCCGGCGGCCGAGTCGAGGAGGGTGGCGTAGACGCCGCCGTGGACGCTGCCGATGGGGTTGTAGTGCTCCTCCCCCGGTTCCATGGCGAAGACCGCGCGGCCTTCCTGGACCTCCTCCAGGGTGAATCCGAGGGTCGAGGCGATGGGCGGTGCGGGAAGGCGTCCGGCCAGCACGTCGCGGAGGAACTCCAGACCGCTCGTGCGGCCGACCGCGGCCGCGGAGACCTTGGGGTCCCCCCATTCGAACGTACGCGACCTCGCCATTGGACGTGTCCTCCCTGACCTACTGACTTCGACATCCGAAGTTAGCCAGCCGCAGCTCTGGATGTCAATGCCGAAGCCAGCCTACGATGACCGCATGACCTGGCTGGAGACCGGTACCGAGAACTGCACGGTGCAGCGCACCCTCGACCTCGTCGGCGAGAAGTGGTCGCTGCTGGTGCTGCGAGACGCCATGAACGGGGTGCGCCGCTTCGACGACTTCCGCCGTCACATGGGGCTGTCCGAGGCGGTGCTGGCGGACCGGCTGCGCAAGCTGGTCGCCGCGGGGATCCTCGACACCGTCCCGTACCGCGAACCGGGCAGCCGTACCCGCAACGAGTACCGGCTCACGTCCAAGGGCTGGGACCTGTGGCCCGCGATGATCGCCCTCAAGCAGTGGGGCGACCGCTACACCGCCGACCCGGAGGGCCCGCCCCTGGAGGTCCGCCACCGCGACTGCGACGAGCCCGTCGAGGCGGTCGTCGTCTGCGCCGGCGGCCACGACGCGCTCGCCCCGCGGCAGGCCTACACCCGGCCCGGCGCCTCCGCCCGTATGCGGGTCTGAACAGCGGGCGACGGCGACGGGTCGCCGAAGACCCGTGTCCTCGTGGTCGCCGTGGTGGGCGTCGACACCCTCTCCCCCGAACCCCCGTGTCCCCCGTCGAGGGCGTCGACGTCCAAGCCACCGATCGGGACGCTCCCCCGGTCCCTGATGGCCCACGAGCGCGAAGCCGAACAGGACGGGCATCCCCGCCCTCTCCCGCTTCGTGCACTGGCTCCGTTCCCGGCGCCGTGACGATGCTGGCAGGGCAGGTGGCCGGTACACATTGCCGGTTCCCGGCAGTCTTGACGCCTTGTTGACGGCCTGTTGACGGAGCAACCTCCCGCGCTAGAGCGGTTGGTCGGGCCATCCGAGCAGCCGGGCACCCATCGCCGCGGTCTCCAGGGTGTAGCGGTGCAGCGGATCGCCCGGGTCGTAGCCGGTCAGCACCTTGATCCGCTCCAGGCGGTACGTGAACGTCCGCACCCCGAGGCCCAGTCGACGCGCCGCTTCCGCGTTGACGTGCCCGGCCTCCGCGTGCGCGGTGATCGTCTCCAGCAGCGGTCCGGCCCCGCCCCGGGCCTGCTCCAGCGGCCCCAGCACGGTGCGGACGAGGTCGGCCATGGCGGCCCGGTCCCGCATCAGCACGGGGAAGACCAGCAGTTCCTCGGCGCGCAGCACGGGGGGATGCAGGCGCAGCCGGTCGGCGACGTCCAGTGCCCCGAGGGCCTCCTCGTAGCTGCGCACGATGCCGCTCGTGCCGGAGTGGGTGCGGCCGAACGCCACCCGGCGGGCCGCCCCGTACCCGGGCCCGGGGCGCAGCGCCGTGTCGGCGAACGCCTCGAAGACGGCACGCTCACTGCCGGGGGCGATGCACACCAGCCGGCCGTCCTTCCCGGCCACCAGGACGTCGCGGTCGCCGAAGCGGCCCGCCAGTTCCCGCTCGATGCGCCGCACCGCGGGCTGGCCGTCCTCGTACGCGTCCACGCCGCGCGCCACCGCCACCGCGTGCCCGCGGCCCAGCCGCAGCCCGAACCGCTCGGCGCGCTCAGCGAGCCGTCCCGGGTCGCTGCGCCCGTACAGCAGGTCGTCGACGAACTCCCTTCGGGCCGCCTCCTCCTGGCGGACCAGGAGCCGCTGGGCGCGTTCGTGGCCCTCGCCGAGCGCGACCACCGCGGCGTCGAGGGCGGTCAGCACCGCCTCGCCGGCCCGCTGCACCTCGGTGGCGGTGTCGGCGGCAGCCACGCCCCGCAGCGAGCCCCACGCGTCGCGGGTCGCCGTCAGATAGGTGCCGACGAGGTCGCGCAGCCCGTACCCCCGGCCGCCCGCGCGCTCGCCGCAGGTGCGGAGCGCGTCCAGCTCGTCCCGCCGCAGCCGCCGGCCCGTCCCCGAGACCTCCCCCAGCACCCGTGCGTACGCCTCGAGCTCTTCCTCCGGTACGCCTGCGCCCCGCATGGCCGCGTCTCCCCTCCAGGCACCCGTCGTTGCCGTCCCCCGGCAGCCTGGACCGTACCAACCCTGCCCGGTCCGGTGATCACCGCCCTCGCCTCGGACGACGTTCGGGAGACGACGACGTTCGGGAGACCCGGACCAACCACCCGTCGGCGCCGCTGACTTGACGTACAGCCGTTCGAGGGACGATGATCTCCGCACACTCCCCAGGTCTCCCCCCGTGGCCTGGGGAGTGTCTCGTTCAGCCGTCCGCACCTCCGGCGAGGAGGTCCCCGGAGGCGGTGCGCCGGTAGACCACGCGCCGGTCGACACGGGTGCCGGTGACCAGTCCGGCATCCCGCAGCACCGCCAGGTGGCCGCCGACGGTGCCGAGGGACAGGCCGAGGTGGGCGGCGAGTTCGCTGGTGGTGGCGGGGCGCTCCAGTTCGTGGAGGATCGCCGCGCGGCCGGTGCCGATCAGCCGTCCCAGAGCGGGCCCGGGTTCCGCGCGTCCCCCGGCCGCGGCGGCTCCGCGGGCCGGGTAGACCAGCGCGTACGACGCCGGCGGCGCCTCGCACAGCCACGTGCCCCGGGACACGGCGGCGACCGGTACGAACAGCATCCCCTCGTCGCCGACGACCCGGTCCGGTGAGCCCCGGTGGCTGAAGCGGATCGCGTCCGCGCCGACCCAGGCGCTGTGCCGGCTCATGTGTTCCAGGGCGCGGGGCCAGCCGTAGGCGGCCAGCAGCCCTGCCCGGTAGGTGACGTCCCGCTCCAGCAGGGCACGGCGGCGCGGCCAGTCGGGAGCGACGTGCGCGGTCCAGGTGCGCCGGAAGAGCTCGGCGGTCCTGGCGGCCCAGTCGCGTCCGGTCAGCCAGCCGAGGTCGTGCTCCTTCCAGCTGTGCGCCACCGACTGCTCCAGTTCGGCGCGCACCTGCGCGTCGGGCACCCGGGCCACCTCGGCCAGTTCGGCCTCGATCGTGGTCCGCATGCCTCCCGCCGGCGGCAGGACGATGTGCGCCGGCATCCACTTCGTGGACCCCAGCAGCCGCACCAGGCCCTTCGCGAAGGGGTCGGTGTCGAGCGCGGCCCGGAACACGCCATGGTGGCGGTCGTACCAGGAGGCCAGCCAGGGGTCGCAGTACCCGGCGCCCAGCACGAGCAGCGACGCCAGGGTCTCGGCCAGCGGCGACAGGGCGAACCGGGACCGCGACAGGGCCAGCGGACTCAGCCGCAACAAGGTCATCTTTCGCCTCCCGCCGAAACGATAGTGCCCCGCCCGGCGCGTCCAGCAGACTCCGCCCGTGCTCGCATCCCTTCCGCCGTACCGGGACTTCCGCTGGTTCCTCACCGCCCAGACGGTGTCCCTGCTCGGCACCGCGATGGCCCCGGTCGCCCTGGCGTTCGCGGTCCTCGACGCCTCGGCCGGCCTCGGCGACCTCGGTGTCGTCCTCACCGCGTACATGGTGCCGCTGCTGGTGTTCCTGCTCGTCGGGGGCGCCACGGCCGACCGTCTGCCGCGCCGCACGGTGCTGGTGGCGGCGAACCTCGGTTCGGCCGTCACCCAGGGCGCGGTCGCCGTGCTGCTGCTGACCGGGCGGTACGCCCTGTTTCCGGTGGCCGCCCTGGGGTTCCTCAACGGCGTCCTCGCCGCCTTCACCACGCCCGCGCTGCGCGGCATCGTGCCCGAACTCGTCCCCGGGGACCGGATCCGGCAGGCGAACGCGCTGCTGGGCTCGGTGCGCAACGCCACGAAGATCCTCGGGCCGAGCCTGTCCGGCGTCCTGGCGGCGTCCGTCGGCGGCGGACCGGCCATCGCCTTCGACGCGCTGACCTACCTCCTCGCCGCCGGGTGCCTCACCCGCCTGTCGTCCCTCACCGCCCCCACCGCCGCACGTCGCCCCTCGGGTCTGCTCGCCGACATCCGCGAGGGCTGGGCCGCGTACCGCCGGATCCGCTGGGTGTGGACGGTGTCGCTGTGCTTCTGCGTGGTCAACCTGGTGCAGGTCGGCACCTGGCAGATCCTGGGCCCGGTGCTCACCCGGCAGCTCGCCGACGAGGCCGCCTGGGGCTTCGTGCTCAGCGCGCGCGGCGCCGGACTGCTGGTGATGAGCACGCTGATGTACCGGCTGGCGGCCCGTCACCTGCTGCGGCTGGGTGTGCTGGCGGGTGTGCTCGGCGCGCTGCCCCTGCTCGCGCTCGGTGCGCACCTGGGTGCCCCGTGGCTGATCGCCGCCGCCTTCACCGCCGGGCTGGGCTCGTCGGTCGCGGGCGTCGGCTGGGACACCTCCCTCCAGGAGCACGTTCCGTCCGACACCTTGTCGCGTGTGTCGTCCTTCGACGACCTGCTGTCCTACGTCGCCATTCCCATCGGCCAGCTCAGCGTGGGGCCGCTCGCCGACCGCATCGGGGGGTTCCGGGTCGCCGCGGCCGCCGGAGTCGTGTACGCCGCCGCGGCCCTGGCCCCGATGACCTCCGCGGCCGTACGCCGCCTCCCCCACGGCCGCCCGGCCGCCACGCCCGCCGATCCGGCCCCGGCGGCGCCGCCCGAGCCGATCGGGCGTTGACGGCTCCGACCGCGCGCGGGAGGGCGCCTACGGGGTGAGCCACAGGGGGTGGGTGAACCCGCTCCCCACCGGCCGACCGGACACGGCGCCCGAGCACCGCCGCTGTCAGCGCGCGGGCAGCAGGACGCCCGGGTTGAGGATGCCCGCCGGGTCCAGGGCGGACTTGGCGGCGCTGAGGGCGGCGGCGAAGGGGTCGGGGCGCTGGGTGTCGTACCAGGGGCGGTGGTCGCGGCCGACGGCGTGGTGGTGGGTGATCGTGCCGCCGTGGTCGGCGATGGCCTGGGAGACGGCGGACTTGATGTCGTCCCACTGGGCGACCGTGCTGCCCCAGCGGCCCGCGGCGTAGATGCCGAAGTAGGGGGCGGGCCCGTCGGGGTGGACGTGGCTGAACCGGCAGGTGACCACTCCGGTGCCGCAGGTGGTGCGGATCGCCTCGTTCGCGGCGTGGGTGACCGCCGCGTGGAGTTCCTCGAACCGGTCCCAGGTGCAGGCGGTCTCGAAGGTCTCCACGACCAGGGACTGCTGGGCCAGGGCGTCGCGCTGGTAGGGCATGCGGAGGAAGGACGAGCGCCAGGACCGGTCGGTCATGGCGCCCCCGTCCCCGCCCGCGTCGCCGCCCGCGCCGGTGTCGGTGTGGCGGGCCGGCTCGGGCACGTGGCCGCCGTGGTCGCGGCACAGTTCCAGGGCCCGGTCCATCCAGGGTCCCAACGGGTGGTCGGCGGACTCGAAGGCCAGGATCAGGACGCTGCCGCCCGTGGTGACGCCCGCGTTGACGAGTGCCTCGGCGGGGTCCAGCAGGCGGCAGTTCGACGGGTGGAGCCCGGACTGGGCCAGGGCGCGGGTGGCGGTGACGGCGGCCGTGAAGTCGGCGAAGTGGACGGAGGCGTTCGCCCGCCACCGGGGGCGTCGCTGAAGGCGCATCCAGGCCTCGGTGATGATCCCGAGGGTTCCCTCGGAACCGAGGAACATCCGGTCGGGCGACGGCCCCGCGCCCGAGGTGGGCAGTCGCCTCGACTCGCCGGTTCCGGACGGGGTCACGACGCGCAGCGCCTGCGTCAGGTCGTCGATGTGGGTGTAGAGGGTGGCGTAGTGGCCGCCCGCCCGGGTGGCCAGCCAGCCCCCGAGGGTGGAGAACTCGAACGACTGCGGGAAGTGGCGCAGCGTCAGGCCGGAGGGCCGCAACTGGTCCTCCAGGTGCGGGCCGAGCACGCCGGCCTGGATGCGGGCCGACCGGCTCACGGGGTCGGTCTCCAGGACGCGGTCGAGGCGCTCCATGTCGAGCGTCAGCGCCGGGCGTCCGTCGGGGAGGCGGGGTTCCACCCCGCCGACGACGGAGCTGCCGCCGCCGAAGGGGATGACGGCGATCCCCTCGCGGGAGCACCAGTCGAGGAGGTCGACGACGTCCTGCTCGGTACGGGGACGGGCGACGAGGTCGGGGGCGTGGCGCAGGTCGCCGTGGAGGTTGCGGACGACGTCCCGGAAGGCCTTGCCGTGGGTGTGCGCGGCGCGGTCGTGCGGGGTGTCGGAGCACAGGTGGGCCAGCGACGGCGGGGCCTTGACCCGTACCGGCGGCAGGGCGAGGGAGGCGACGTCCGGAGGGAGGTGGACGGTGAGGTCGGCGTCCGGGAGCAGTCCTGCCACCCGGCCGGTCAGCGCCGTACGTTCGGCGCCCCGCACCGCGTCCTCGACGGTGCCCCATCCCCACCACGACCGTGTGCCCGTGCGCGTCATGCGTGTCCCGCCCTTCGCCTCACCTTGATATGACCGATGGGTAAATTACCACTGGGTCACATCCTTGGGGAGGGGTGAACTGACCTCGCGGTCAGTTCACTGCCTACAATCACGGGCGTGACGAGCGCGCGAACCCGTACCGCCGGGACCAAGGGCGTGCCCCGCGCCGAGCGCGAGGAGCAACTGCTGAGCGCGGCCGTCGAGGAGTTCGGCCGCCGTGGCTACGGCGGTGCGTCGATGGCGGCCATCGCCGAGCGGGTCGGGGTCACCAAGCCCCTGCTGTACCAGTACTTCGGGTCCAAGGACGCGCTGTACGCCGCGGCCTTGGAGCGGGTCGCCGGTTCGCTGACGCGCGCGCTGACCGACGCGCTGGTCCCGGGCGTCACCTCGCTGGGGACGCCGTTGTCCGTGCTGCGCGCGATCTTCACCACGCTGGAGGGGCAGCGCCACGCCTGGTTCGTGCTCTACGACCGGACGTTGCCCGCCACGGGTCCGCTGCGCGCGGCGGCCGAGCGCCACCGCACCGCCATCGACGGGCTGGCGGCCGCGGGCAGCGCGGAGTTCCTCGCCGCCCGCGGGATCGGGGACCCGCTGGACTCCGACGCGCTCAAGCACCTGTGGACCGGCACCGTCAGCACCCTGGTCACCTGGTGGATCCACCACCCCGGCGAGTCCGCGCAGGCGATGGCGGAGCGCTGCCGGCGGCTCATCACCGCGATCGTCACCTGAGCCGCCACGCCCCGTTCCCGCCACGCGGACCGCTCAGAGGGTGACGAGCCGTACCGCCGCGAGGAGGGTCAGGGCGACGGTGACGCGCTCGAAGACCTTCGGGCTGATGCGGCTGATGGTCGCGCGGCCGGCGGCGGCCCCCGCCAGCACCGCCGGGGCGGCCATCGCACCGAAGGCCAGCGTGTCGGGCGTGATCAGCCCCAGGGCCACGCTGAAGGGCACCTTGAAGGCGTTGAGCAGCAGGAAGAACCAGGCGCTGGTGCCGAGGAAGCCCAGCATCGGCAGCCCCACGGCCAGGAAGTACAGCGCCATGATGGGGCCCGCCGCGTTGGCCGTCATCGTGGCGAAGCCCGCGAGGATCCCGGCGCCCGCGGCGACGGCCCTGTGCTGGGCGACCGAGTCCTCCGGACCCCGGCGCCGGCTCCACCAGTGGACGGCGAGCATCAGCAGCAGCAGCGCGCCGATGAGTTCCCGCATCCGTGCGTCGTCGATCCGGTCGACGACCACCGCGCCCAGCAGCACCCCGACCACCACCCACGGGAAGAGCCGCACCAGCCGCCCCCAGTCGGCGTGCCGGCGGTAGGCGGCCACGGCCACCACGTCGCCGACCAGGAGCAGCGGCAGCAGCACGCCGGTGGACAGCTTGGCCGGCAGCACCAGCGCGAACAGCGCCACCCCCACCGTCCCGGCCCCGGACACCCCGGTCTTGGAGTAGCCGACGAGGAAGAGGGCGAGCAGCGCCACGGCCCACTGCGCCGGGTCGAGCGAGGGCATCAGGGCCGCCGGGGGACGGAGGGTACGAAGGTCACGCCATGTTCTTACCTGGCCCTCGCGCCGCCGCCGCGACCGGGGTGGGTCCGGCGGCACGGCCGCACGCAACTTCGCCATGGTCGCGCCCGGTTGTCACCGAGGGTTCCCCGGGGGGCCGCCGCCGCGTGGGCTGCCCGTCCCCGTGCGCGTCTGGGATGGCGATCAAGGACCGGGCGGCGCCAGGCGGCGCCCGGTGGAAACGAACGTCAGGAGAGCGAATGTCCGTCACAGCCGCCGAACCGCGCGACAGGGCGCGCCGGGTGGGGCAGGCCGCGCGGAGGGGGGCGGTGTTCGCCGCAGCCCTCACCATGGTCGCCGTCGTCCCGCCGGCCGTCGCGGGGGCGCAGTCGCCCGCCGCCTCCGGTGCGCACGGGGTCGTGTGGACGACGCAGCAGGTGGCGCCGGGTCTGCAGGTCCGCAGCGGCGAGCTGCGGGACCCCGCGGCCGCCGGGGTGTGGACGGTGACCGTGCAGGCCCCCGCCGTCAACCGGCTGACGGGCGCCGCCACGTGGGCTCCGCTGGGTGACCGCGCCTGGGCCGACGCGACCGCCGCGCGGCTGCGGGAGGCCGGGTTCGAGCCGCGGCTTGAGGCGGTGGAGTGGGACACCTACGCCGACACCCCGCGCGGCGTGATGGGCTGGCAGGTCCGGGTCGGCCGGTACGCCACGCAGGCCGAGGCGGGCCCGGCGAACGCGGCGGTCGTGGCCGCCGGTTTCCGTACGTCGACGGAGTGGACCGGTTACGACGGACGGCAGGCCGCCGACGGCGAGCGCATCCACGTGGCCGTGGTGGACCCGGCGCGGCTGCGCGGGTCGGTCGAGGTGAGCGACGGCGGCAACGTCGCCGACCGGGAGAAGACCTCGGCGGTCGCCGGCCGGCTGGGGTCGCTGCTCGGGGTGAACGGCGGCTTCTTCATCACTTCGGACGCCGACGGCGTCCAGGGCACCGTCGCGGGTCTGTCCGCGGTGGACGGCCGGCTGGAGTCGATGGCGGTCGGCTCGCGTGCGGCGCTCGTCCTCGGCGACGGCGGGCGGCGGCCGCGGATCGCGGACCTGTCCACCACGGTCACCGTGCGGGCCGGGTCCGCCCGGTACGCGGTGCAGGGCATCAACCGCGTGCCGGGCAAGGTCCGCAACTGCGGCCGCCCCGGCGGCGTCCCGACCGAGCAGCCCCGCCACGACACGACCTGCACCCTGGCCGACGACCTGGTGGAGTTCACCCCCGCCTTCCGCACACCGCTGCCCACGGGCAGCGGTGTGCAGGTGGTGCTCGACGCGCACGGGACGGTGCTCTCCACCGGCGCCCGCGGCGGCTCCGTCCCCGAGCGCGGCACGGTGCTGCAGGGCACCGGCGCGGCGGCGACGTGGCTGACCGGGCACGCGCGGACCGGCAAGCGGCTGGTCGTGCGGGAGATCGTCCGGGACGCCGAGGGGCGTCAGGTCAAGCTCGGTCCCGGCGACAGCATCGTGAGCGCGGCGCCCACCCTGGTGGAGGACGGTCGCGTCCACATCGACGCGGCCACCGAGGGCACCCTGGACCCGCTGGACCTGTCGTTCGGTTTCGCGTGGTCCAACGTCCGCCAGCCGCGGACGATGGCCGGCATCGACAGGCGGGGCCGTCTGCTGCTGGTCACCGTGGACGGGCGGCAGCCCGGGGTGAGCGAGGGCTTCACCCTCGGCGAGGCGGCGCGGTTCATGCGGTCCCTGGGCGCGGTGCAGGCCCTCAACCTGGACGGCGGCGGCTCGTCGGCGATGGTGGTCGAGGGCGCCCTGGTCAACGTCCCCTCCGACGCGACCGGTGAGCGCGCCGTCGGCGACACGATCCAGGTCCTGCCGGGTCGCCGCGGCCAGGACTGACACGGGCCGCCACCGCCAGGCCGCCCCTGACGACCTCCGACCACCCCGGGCCTCGCTCCGGGGTGGTCGGCTGGTCCGTCCGGCCGGAAGGTCGACCTTCCTTCTCTTTTGCCCCGGTATGATGCGCTTCGTGATCATGTCCGGATGGCCGCGGCGCCGACGCGCCCGCCTCGACGGCCGCTGGGAGGCTCCCTGGCTGTCCCCGGTGATCCTGACCGTGCTCATCGCCGCCCTGGCGTTCGCCACCCCGCGCGAGATCGCGATCAGCCGCCTGCTGCCCGTCGCGCCCGCCCTGGCAGCCGCGATGTGGCCGGTGCTGCCGACCGTGCTGCTGGGCGCGTTCTGCCTGCTGGTCATGGTGGGCCTGAGCTTCGTCTACACCGACCTGGGCACCCCGTACACCGGGGCCGCGATCGTCGCGGTCACCCTGGCGGCGGCGTACGCCAGCCACGTGCGGATCCAGCGCGAGGAGGCGCTCTTCCACGCCCGGATGGTCGCCGACGCGGCGCAGACGGTACTGCTGCGGCCGCTGCCGCGGCGCATCCAGGGCCTGGAGATCGAGTCGCTGTACCTGGCGGCACAGGAGCAGGCGCGCATCGGCGGCGACTTCTACGAGGTGGCCGACACGTCCCACGGGGTGCGGCTGCTCATCGGCGACGTGCGCGGCAAGGGGCTGTCCGCCGTAGGCGCGGCCTCCGCGCTCAGCGGCT
The DNA here is from genome assembly GCF_033792725.1 of Streptomyces sp. PA03-5A. Lineage (NCBI taxonomy): Bacteria > Bacillati > Actinomycetota > Actinomycetes > Kitasatosporales > Streptomycetaceae > Streptomyces > Streptomyces sp. PA03-5A. Next base: position 187,885 of record NZ_JARAVL010000019.1, read on the forward strand.
GCTTCCGCGAGGCGGCGCACGACGAGCCTGACCTGCGGGGCATCGTCCGCCGTCTGGAGACCAGCATCATCCGCCACAGCTCCGGCTATCCCGGCCCGGACCTGCCGGAGCGCTTCGCCACCGCCGTGATCGCCGAGATCCCGCACGGCGGCGGCCGCCTGCGACTGCTCAACTGCGGGCATCCGCCGCCGATCCTCATGCACGCCGGCCGCATCCGGGTGCTGGAGCCGACCGCCGCCTCCCCACCCCTGAACCTCGCCGAGCTCATCGGGGACACGTACGTCGTGGACACCCACGCCTTCACCGCCGGCGACCAGCTGCTGCTCTACACCGACGGCGTCACCGAGACCCGCGACCGCGCCGGGGCGTTCTTCGCGCTGCCGGACTGGCTGCGGCGCCAGAGCCCGGCAACGCCCCGCGAACTGCTGGACCGGCTGCACCGGGAACTGGTGCACTACAGCGGCGGGCGGCTGGAGGACGACATCGCCGCGCTGGCCCTGCGCTCGCCGCACGTCGTGACCCGCGACGCCCCGTAAATCGCTGTCGCGCGGACGCGGCCCGGCCCTACGCTCACCGCCATGCCCCGACCTCACGGATTCTCCTACCGCCGGCGCGGCGACGGCACCGTGGTCGTCACCCACGGCGCGCACACGGCCGCCGTGCTGCGCGGGGAGCGGGCGGAGCGCTTCCTGGAGGAAGTGGAGCGCGGTGACGCCCAGCTGGTGATGGCCCGCTGGACCGGCAACTACAAACGGGGCAACGAGCGCACCGCCCGCGCCCACCCCCGCAACCACGGCTGACCGGCCCCGGCGGGCCCACCGCCGCCGTACACAAAATGTACAGATTGATGTCGTTTTGTAGACTTTCCTCATGGAACGTCGCCGGCCGGCGGATGCCGGATCCGCGACCGCGGTGGGCGCACCGCGGGTGAGCCTGCGCGCGCAGCAGCGGCACCTGACCCACAACCGGGTCCTGGACGGGGCGGTCGAGGTCTTCGCCGCCAAGTCGTTCGTCGCCGCCACCATGGAGGACATCGCCCGCGCGGCCGGGGTCACCCGGGCCACGGTGTACGCGCACTTCCGCGGCAAGGCGGAGGTCATCGCCGCCCTGACGGACCGGGTGTACCAGGTCACCGACGGCCTGTACGCCGAGCTGGCCGCCGTCCCGGAATGGACCCGCTCCGGCGTCCGCGACTGGCTGGAGCACGCGGCGGCGAGCTGGCGGGCGCTCGCGCCGACCATCCGCGTACTGCTGGCCGCCACCCCGTCCGCGGCCGGTGACGACGGCAGCGCCCGCGACCGCTACCTGGCGGCGCACGAACGCTACGTCACCCTGCTCACGGCCCCGCCCCGGCGCTGGCAGGGCGTCACCCCCGCGCAGGCACGGCAGCGGGCCCTGATGGCGGTGCTCCAGACCGGGTCGTTCCTCACCGCCTGGATCGCCGGCGGCCTGCCGGTCGACACCGACGACCCGCTGGAACTCCTCGCCGACGACCTGTGCCACCTTCTGCGCCCCGCCCTCGCCGACCGGCCCGCCGCGCCCCGGCGTCCCCGCGGACCGTCGTGAGGACCGGACCCGACTCCCCGAGCTCACTGGAGGCATGCGCCATGGCCGCGACCGAGCCCCGGAACTACCCCTTCACCGAAGCCGACCGCCTGACCGTCGACCCGGCCTTCGCCGAACTGCGCAAGGACGAGCCGCTGTGCCGGGTCCGGTTCCCCTACGGGGAGGCCGCCTGGCTGGTCACCCGGTACGAGGACGTCAGGACCGTCCTGGGCGACCCCCGGTTCAGCCGGGCCGAGGCCGTCCACCGCGACGAGCCGCGCCTGCGGCCGCACCGGGGCCTGGAGGGCAGCATCCTGGACCTCGACCCCCCGGACCACACCCGGCTGCGGCGGATCGTGGCCAAGGCCTTCACCGCCCGGCACATCGAACGCCTGCGGCCCCGTACCGAGCAGATCGCGGCCGAACTGGCCGACGGCATGGTCGCGCACGGCGCGCCGGCCGACCTCGTGGCGGACTTCGCCCTGCCGCTGCCGGTCACCGTCATCTGCGAACTGCTCGGCGTCCCCCTCGGCGACCGGGCCGACTTCCGCACCTGGTCCGACGCGTTGCTGTCCACCACCAAGTACACCCCGCGGGAGGTCCAGGACTGCACCGACGCCCTGATGGCCTACATGGCCGGCCTGATCGCCGAACGCCGCGCCGCGCCGCACGACGACCTCCTCGGCGCCCTCGTCGACGCCCGCGACAACGACGAGCGGCTGTCGGAACGGGAACTGCAGGTCCTGGCGATCTCCCTGCTGGTCGCGGGCCACGAGACCACCGCCTCGCAGATCCCCAACTTCGTCTACACGCTGCTCACCCACCCCGGGCAGCTCGCGGCACTGCGCGCCGACCCCGGTCTGGTCCCCGGCGCCGTCGAGGAGCTCATGCGCTACGTCCCCCTGGGCAACGGCGCGGGCATGCCCCGCTACGCGCTGGACGACGTCGAGCTCAGCGGCGGCACCGTACGCGCCGGGGACGCGGTGGTCGTCTGCCCCGTGTCGGCCAACCGCGACGAAACGGTGTACACCGACCCCGACCGGCTCGACGTGCTGCGCCAGGAGGCCTCCCACGTCGGGTTCGGGCACGGACCTCACCACTGCCTGGGCGCCCAACTGGCCCGTATGGAGCTGCAGGTGGCCCTGCGCACCCTGCTCGACCGGCTGCCCGGACTGCGCCTCGCCGGACCGGACGAGAGCGTCGTGTGGAAGTCCGGCGTCGCCCTGCGCGGGCCCGAGCGGATGCCGGTCATCTGGGACCGGACCTGACGACACCGGAGGACACGCATCATGACCTGGCAGATCGAGGTGGACCGCAAGACCTGCATCGGCACCGGCTCCTGCGCCGGGATCGCCCCCGAGCATTTCGAGCTCCGCGACCGCAAGTCCTGCCCCAGGCACCCGACGGCCGAACCGGACGAGCTCCTGGTCGACGCCGCGGAGTCCTGCCCGGTGGAGGCCATCACCATCCGGGACGCGACCAGCGGGGAACTGATCGCGCCCCAGCCGTAGGCCCGGACGGCCCTCAGAGCAGCGTGCGCGGGCGGAGCTCCGGCTCGGTGGAGGCGTCGGTCATCACGGCGTAGACGCTGCCCTCCTGTCCGGCCGCGCCACCGTGCCGCCCGTCCGGCGTGAGCGCCAGTGCCCGCAGTTCGGACCGGTACTCGTCGGGCAGGCCGGCCGCCTCCTCCAGCGCGACCCGGCACGCGTCGGCGGGCTCCTTGCCCAGCGCCAGCAGGTCGACCACCGTACGCGCCGTCCCGCCGCGCAGGCTCAGCTCGCCGCGTCCGGTGCAGGCCGCCCCGCCGCCGCGCAGGTCGCACCAGTTGCCCGCCCCCGGGACGGCGGAGTCCCCCACCCGTCCCGGGTACTTGAAGGGGTAACCGGAGGTCGAGACGCCCACGCACATCTCGCCGTGCGCGTCCAGCGCGATGATGTTGATCGTCCCCCACGGCCCCTCGTGCGGCGCCATCCGCCGCACCAGCTCCAGCGCCGCCCGCCGGTAGCGGTGGTCACCGTCCACGGCCGGGGTGTTCTCCCCCTCCACCGCCTCGGCCGCGGTCAGCAGCTGCTCGCGCCACATGGCCCGGGACTCCTCGGTCAGCAGTTCGGCGCCCTCGAACCCGTTCTCCCGCGCGAACAGCGCCGCGCCCTCCCCCACCAGCAGGCAGTGCTGCGGCAGCCGTTCCATCACCGCGCGCGCCACCGAGATCGGGTTCGGGAACCCGCGCAGCGCGCCGACCGCGCCGAACCTGCGGTCCGAGCCCGTCATCACCGACGCGTCCAGCTCGACGACGCCCTGCGCGTTGGGGAGCCCGCCGGTGCCGACGTAGTGGTCGGTGAGGTTGTCCTCGCAGCGGCGCATCGCCGCCTCCACGGCGTCCACCGCCGTCCCGCCGCGCCGCAGGACGTCCATCCCGGCCGGCAGGCCGACCTCGCTGCGCTCGCTTCCGATGATGACGGGCCGCGTCATGGGATTCCCTTCGCTGGTGGGTCGGGCCGTGCGGGCGCCCGGCACCTGGCACGAGCTGGTACGACGTCGTCGCGAGCCTAGTCCCGGGCTCGCGCGGGCTGGTCAGGGGCCGGGGGCTGCCGCGAGGGCGCGCAGTTCGTCGCGGATCCGGCCGCCGGTCATCGCGACGGCGGAACGACCCCGGCCGCGGGCGGATCCACGCGGCACCTGGTACACCGTTCGGCCCACCCCGACGGGGAAGAACCGCGCCCCTCCGCCCCCACCCGGCATCTCCATGCGCATCCCGTACCCCGGCCCCGGGGGCCCGTATTCACCCGTCCGGCCCTTTCGCCGGGCGCGGAGGGAAATCCACGCTGTCTGCGGACGCGGTGACGACGCGGATGATCACAGTTGCCACTGCGCCGCCCGTAGTTGCGCCATCCACGCCGTTCGCCCGGGTCCCACGATCGGCGCAGGTGACACCGCCCGCACCGCCCCCACGCGGTGTTCCCGGGCTGCCCCGGCCCGGCCCGCCGCCCAAGCTGGAGTTGACGGATGCGGTCAGGACTTGTCGACGAAGACCTCGAGGTGAGCAGATGGCACAGACGCCGATTACCCCCGAGAACGTGCGCAGGATGCAGTTCACCACCGTCCGCCTCCGCGAGGCCTACGACGAGCGCGAGGTCGACGACTTCCTGGACGAGGTGCAGTCCGAGCTGACCCGGCTGCTGCGGATCAACCAGGACCTGCGCGCCGCGCTCTCCGCCGTCGAGTCCGCCGACCGGCAGCACGAGGAGCCCGAACTCGAGGTGGCGTCGGCACCCGAGCCCGAACCCGAACCGGAGCCGGAGCCGGAACCCGAACCCCAGGCGGCGCCGGAACGCGTCCCCGTCCCCGCCGCCGAGGTGGCGGAGCCCGCGCGGCTCGCCGAGCCCGCCGAGGCCGAGGAGGTCACGGACGGGCAGCCCGGGTTCGCCGTCGACAGCACGGCCCGCCTGCTCGCCCTGGCCGAACGCACCGCCGAGCAGGCCGTCGCCGAGGCCCGCGCCGAGGCCCACAAGATCGTCGGCGAGGCCCTCGGACAGGCCGAGAGCCTGCGCCGGGACGCCCGCGACCGGGCCCTGGCCCTCGAGCACGAGGCTCGCGAGAAGCACCGTCAGGCGATGACCACCCTGGCCTCCGCCCGCACCGCGCTGCAGCGCAAGGTCGAGGACCTGCGCACCTTCGAGAACGCCTACCGCACCCGCCTGACCGTCCACATGCAGTCCCAGCTGCGCCGCCTCGACCGCGACCTCGCCCGTTCCCTCGCGCCGCCGCCCGCTCCCCCGACGGTCTCCCTCACCCGCGCCACCGCCAAGCGCACCGCGGAAGCCCGGCCCGTCCCCCCGGCCCCCACCCCGGCCATGGCCGCCGCCCCTGACCCGGCCGCCTCACCGGCTCCGGCCCCGGCCCCGGACACCGCCACCCTCACCACCGCGGGCTCCCTGAGCGGCGAGGAGGACTAGTGTCCTGAGTCGTTGATTCGGTTCAGATATCCGGCGAGGCGTTCGAAGATTTCGTCTGCGGTTTTCGTCCAGACGAAGGGCTTGGGGTCGTCGTT